>JAZQNF010000116.1:0-20766 GCA_045627225.1 Bianqueaceae bacterium | reverse complement strand
CAGGAGCTTGCCAACAGCGAGAAGGGCTATTCATCCTCTCTCAACCATGCGATGCATCGCACGATCAAGAAGGTCGGAAACGATTACGAAACGCTGAAGGGCAACACCGCCATCGCGGCTTTGATGGAGCTGATCAATGAGTTCTACTCCAAGGGAAGCATCACCGAGGACGAGTTCAAGACCTTCCTGATCCTGCTCAATCCGGCGGCCCCTCACGTGACCGAGGAGCTTTGGGAGACCATGGGCTATGAGGGCTTCCTGTATCAGCAGAAATGGCCTGAATACGACGAGGCTGCTACGGTAGAGGATACCGTCTCTCTCGCGGTTCAGCTTTGCGGTAAGACCAAGGGTACCGTTTCGGTGGCCAAGGATGCGGATCAGGCCACTGTCAAGGCGGCCGTCCTCGCGGATGAGAGACTGGCCAGACAGCTGGAAGGCAAGACCATCATCAAAGAGATCTTTGTGCCCGGCCGTATTTACAATTTGGTTGTCCGTTGATTTTCCGGAAGCAGAGGCAAGGCCCCTGCTTCCTTTTGTCATAAAACACTATAAAACGGAGGGAAATTGATATGAAGATCCTTGGCTTTGGTCTGATGAGACCGCCGATGATCGGCGATCAGCCTGATCTGGAGCAGGTCATCAAAATGGTCGACCTTTTTATGGAGAAGGGATTCACTTATTTTGATACTGCAAGAGCCTATTTTGACGGTGGCAACGAGAGAATGATCCGGGAAGCGCTGGTGAAGCGTTATCCGCGTGAGAGCTTCACGCTGGCGGATAAGCTTCCGATCTGGATCATGAAAAAGACCGGTAAAACGGCGGAGGAGATCCTGCATGAGTCCCTCGATTTTGCCGGTGTTGACTATTTCGATTATTATCTGATCCATTCCCTGTCCGGCGAGGCCATCGAGGAAGCGGAGACGATGGGCCTCTGGGATACTGTCAGACAGGCAAAGGAGGAGGGACTGGTCCGATCCATCGGCTTCTCCTTCCACGACAGTGCGGAAAAGCTGGAGCAGATCCTGCTCCGTCATCCCGAGGCTGAATTCGTTCAGCTGCAGATCAATTATGCCGACTGGGAGAACGAGCGTGTTCAGTCGCGTGCCTGTTATGAGACGGTCCGACGCTTCGGCCTGCCTGTTGTCATCATGGAGCCTGTCAAGGGAGGAACTCTGGCGGCGTTGGGAGATCAGGTTGCCGAGCCCTTTGCGGCGCTTGAGCCTGCCATGAGCCTGCCGGCCCGGGCGCTGCGCTTCGCGGCCTCCCTGGAGGGCGTTCGGGTTGTGCTCTCCGGCATGAGCAGTCTGGAGCAGATGGAAGAAAACACGATGACATTGGCGGAGAAGCCGGTGCTGAGCGAAGAGGAACAAGCGGCCTACGCCGAGGTTCAGCGCCGCCTGGCCGCCGCGGATACCGTTCCCTGCACGGGCTGCCGTTACTGCACGGACGGTTGTCCCATCGGCATGGAGATCCCGCGCCTGTTCCGCATTCTGAACCAGTACCGTACCTTCGGGAATAGGGAAGGAGCACTCAGACAATACGACAAGCTGACCGCCGAGCATCCGCGCGCCTCCGAGTGCCTGGAGTGCTATGCCTGCACCGATCACTGCCCGCAGCATCTGGAGATTCCGGAGCTTCTGAAGAAGGTCGCCGAGACCTTTGAATCATAAAAAAACGACCTCACTCCTTTACCGACCGGAAAAACGGGAAGGGAGTGAGGTTTTTTTATACTTTGTTTTTCAAAAGCTTGGAGGCTGGCGTCAAAATCAACCATAACAGCGCGACCTCGACCGGGAGCAAGACAACGTTTTTGAAGATACGCGAGGGAAGCATGGCCCAGAAGGCCTGTCCGTAGAGGACGGTCAGCCAAAGACTGTTCAGGAGCAGATTGAGCAGGAGGTTGATCAGGGTACGCGAGACGATAATGCGCCACAGCTCGGTCCTGAAGCGGTAAAGGAAAAGCCCGAACATCATGCCGGTGAGGGCCGTGGTGAGCGTAAAGCCGATGAAGTAGGGGCCGTTCGGATAGAGCAGATAACAGATGACATCGATGAAGGTGCCGGCGGCAAAGCCGCAGACCGGTCCGTACAGCATGCCGATGAGGGCCAGCACCAGAAAGCCGAGACTGAGCTTCAGGGTGGCGGTGATATAAAAGGAGCCGAACAGGTTGATCACGACACCCAGCGCCAGACACATGCCGAGACCGGCCAGCGATTTCAGCCTTCCGAATTCCGAAGCCGAATCCTTAAATAAACGGAAAAACATAGGAGTCAAAATACCTCCTTGATAATTTGTAAAGATTATAGCATAGATCGGCGGAAAACAAAACTTTTATTTGTTTTTCGGATTCATTGACAGGAAGGGGGAAAAGTGGTAACATATATCCGACAAAAATGCTCGGATATTATCGCGGGCATGTTTGGAGGTATCTATGAAAATTTCCACAAAAGGGCAATACAGTCTGAAGGCAATGGTTGCGCTTGCATCGGCCACCGACGCTGAACCGGTCAGCATCCCGCAGCTTGCACAGGAAATCTTCGTTTCCGAGAACTATCTCGAGCAGCTTTTGCCCAGGCTTCGGCAGGCAGGGCTCATCGAGAGCATCCGCGGGGCCATGGGCGGCTATCGCCTGGCGCTTCCGGCCGAAAGCATCTCGGTAGGGGATGTGCTTCGTGCGGGTGAGGGTGACCTGATCCCTGTCGACTGTACCTTGACCAGTGACAAGCCCTGTGAGCAGGAAAACGGCTGCGTGATCAAGTATGTCTGGAAACGCATGACCGATTCTCTGAATGAAACGGCGGATGCCATTTCACTTCAGGAGCTTGTCGATATGAAACAGCAAATCTGATTTTTTGATGAAAGAAGGTTAATATATGAAACGCTTTGTTTATGCGGATCATTCTGCTACTACTGCCGTACGTCCCGAGGTGCTGGAGGCCATGCTTCCTTATTTTTCGGAGCAGTACGGAAATCCCTCCACGGTCTATGCTTTCGGACAGAGCAACCGTGATGCGGTCGATCTGGCCCGTCATCAGGTCGCTGCTGCGCTCGGCGCGATGGACAGTGAGATCTATTTTACCGGCTGCGGCACCGAATCCGACAACTGGGCCATCAAGGGCACGGCGGAAAACTATGCGGCCAAAGGCCGTCACATTATCACGAGCGCCGTTGAGCATCACGCGGTCCTGCATACCTGCGCCTGGCTTGAAAAGCAGGGCTTTGAGGTGACTTATCTGCCGGTAGATTCCGACGGAAAGGTAAGCCCCGAGAGCCTTCGGGAGGCGATCCGTCCTGACACCATTCTGGTCTCGATCATGTTTGCCAATAATGAGATCGGAACCGTCAACCCCGTGGAAGAGCTGGGGGCTGTCTGTGCCGAGAAGGGCGTCCTGTTCCATGTCGATGCGGTACAGGCGGTCGGCACGCTTCCGATCGATGTCAAAAAGCAGCACATCGACATGCTTTCCTTGAGCGCGCATAAGTTTTACGGTCCTAAGGGCGTCGGCGCTCTGTATGTCAGAAAGGGAATCCGTCTTCCGTCCTTTATGCACGGGGGAGCGCAGGAAAAGCGTCACCGTGCCGGTACGGAAAACGTCCCCGGCATCGTGGGTCTCGGGAAGGCGATCGAGCTGGCTTCGGCTGAGCTGGAGACCAATGCGGCACATCTGCAGAAGCTTCGCGACGCGCTGATCGAGGGCATTACGGCCCGTATTCCCTATTGCCGTCTCAACGGAAGCCGTTACGACCGGCTCCCCGGCCATGTCAATTTCAGCTTTCAGTTTATTGAGGGCGAATCGATGCTGATGCTTCTGGACAATGCCGGCATCTGCGGCTCCAGCGGCTCGGCCTGCACGTCCGGCTCGCTGGATCCCTCGCATGTGCTGCTGGCCATCGGCCTGCCTCATGAGATCGCGCACGGCAGCCTTCGTCTGACATTCGGGCGTGAGAACACGATGGAGGATGTGGAATACATCCTGGAAAAGCTTCCGCCCATCGTCGAGCGTCTGCGCGCCATGTCGCCTCTGTATGAAGATTTTATTAAGAAAAACGCCTGATTTCAGGTCACGCTGAGTGAGAAAGGAACTGACTGAATATGTATTCCGAAAAAGTAATGGATCATTTTATGAACCCGCGCAATGTGGGCGAAATCGAAAACGCTGACGGCGTCGGCACCGTGGGAAACGCAAAGTGCGGCGACATCATGCGAATTTTCCTGAAGGTCAATGACGAGGGCGTCATCGAGGATGTCAAATTCAAAACCTTCGGCTGCGGCGCTGCGGTAGCCACCTCCAGCATGGCGACAGAGCTCGTCATCGGTAAAACCGTCGAGGAAGCGCTTACCGTGACCAATAAGGCGGTCATGGAGGCTCTTGACGGGCTGCCTCCCGTCAAGGTCCACTGCTCTCTCTTAGCGGAGCAGGCGATCCATGCAGCTCTTTGGGACTATGCCGAAAAGAAGGGCATCACGATCGAAGGTCTTGACAAGCCCGTCAATGACATTGAAGAGCTGGAAGAAGAGTGATTATGTTTTCATACGAAGAATACAACAAGCTGTACAATGCCGGAAAGGAAAACGAGTATCGCGAGAGCCGTGAAAAGCTCGGAAGCATCCGAGCCTCTCTTGCTTCCTCCAAGGAGAAGGGCTTTCGGGAAAAGGTCATCCATTTTCTTTCTGCCCAGGCTGAGCTGCTCGATACCTTCTGCGAGCTGGAAGCCAAGCGTGATGAGGCCTATCTTTCCACGGCTTCGCTCAGGGAGCTTCAGGCCGATCAGGAGCTGATCTGGAAGGATATCCTGCCCGAAAATTACAAAGAAAGCTTTGCGAATCCCGATTTCTGCGGCAGCTGCTTCGGCAGGCTCCTGGGACCGGTCATGGCGTCCGTCAGTGCTTATTTCCGGGAAGGAGCAGGGGATATCGATACCCACCGCCGCTTTCTTCTGACTGCCCGTTTGCGCTTTTTCTTTACGCTTCATTATCACATGACGCATGAAAGAGTTCTGGCCGAAAATGTCTCTGCTCTTCTTCGCCGGCAGAGGATCGAGCATCTCTCCGAGGAGATGGGGCTGGCTGTTCTCGGCAGCAGGACGCCCGCTGACCGCGCCGTAAGCGATCGGATCGAGACAGCCTCTCTGGCCGAGCCTTATTATCTTTATATGCTGGGCGGCTACGTCTCCGAGGAGGCGATCCGCTGCGCCCGATTCATGATGACCCTTCCGGAAGAGGAAATCGAAAAGGCTGCCGTAAGCTTAGCGGAGGCCTATTCGAACGGTCTGTCACGCGCCCGACGCGACATCCGCCGCAAAAAAACGCTTTGCCTCCATTATCCTTTAGGCATGGAGCGTCTGGCCGCAGCCGCCCTGTCTGCATTACGCAGCAAGGGCTGGACGGTTTTTGCCGCCGCGCCTTCCTTTACGCATCCGAATCCTCAATACCTGTACGATCATGCCAACGATACGGCCCTCATCCTGAATGAGGAATATGCAGCCGCCTGTCAGAAGGAATATGACAAGCTGTACGAGGAAAACTCGGCGGCTCTTTCGGCCTTTGGCGGCACTGTCAATATCCTGAGCTTCGGCAATCAGCCCTTCGTTCCCGAAAAGAAAGCTCTCCGGCCTGAGTACAAGGCCGATCAGAGGGCGCTTATTCGGAAAACGGAAGCCGATATGGCTGTCAGCCGCAAGTCCTTTGCCGAGGAGGCCAATGAGAGCAGTACGGCGGTCGCATATCCGTCCCCCCTCATCGGTGAGAATTTTGAGGTAATTTTCCGTGAGCTGCTCAAGCTGAATGCCGATAACGCGGGACGCTTAGAGAGAGTACAGTCCTCCCTGATCAATGCGCTGGACAAGGGAAGCGCCGTGACGATCATCGGAAAAGCGCCCAATGAAACGCGGCTGACGGTCTCCCTTACGATGCCGGAGAATCCGCGCCGCCAAAACGGCTTTTTCAGCTGCCTGGCCGATTATGAGCTGCCCGCAGGCGAGATCTATACCACGCCCAGACTTGCCGGGACGAACGGCCTTCTGCACATTGAGAAGCTCAGCTATCGCGGCTATAGCTTTGAGAATCTGAAGCTTACTTTTGAGGACGGACTCGTTTCCTCGTGGAGCTGCTCGGATTGCCCGGACGCGGAGGAGGGAAGCCGCCTGATGGCTGAGGTGCTGTTTGCTCCCCTGGAAACCCTACCTCTCGGACAGCTTTCGATCGGAACCAACACTGCGCTCTGCTGTCTGGCGGAGCGTTACAGCCTTGACGCCTGCCTGCCGGAGCTTCTCAGAAGCAAGATCTCGGTGCAGTTTGTTCTGGGTGACAGCTGCTTCGCGGGAACGGAAGAGACGGCCGTCTTCAATCCGGACCGGAAGGAAATGATCGCCCGCGAAAACGAAAAAACGGCTCTTCGCAGGGAGGACCCAACGGAGGCCTATACTCACGTCCGGATTCCCTTAAGCCTGGCATTTCTGGATATCGAGAAAATCACCGTGATCACGGAGAAGGGCAGCAATGACCTGATCCGCAGCGGCCGTTTCGTGCTTCCCGGTGCCGATATCCTGAATGAACCGTTTCTGATCCGGGACATGCAGGCCGCTGTCACGGCCGATAAGGAGAATGAAGATGTCTAAACTGATGGATTCCCTGAAAAAAATGCTGGACCGGCTGCCGGAAAACGGTTTCTTCGAGCTGAAGAAAAACGGTACCGGCATACTGACCGAGGCTTGCGCCGGTCTGACGACCTTTATGGCCATGGCCTATATTCTGGCGGTCAACCCTGCCATCGTATCCGCCACGGGCATGCCTGCCGAGGAGCTCTTTACCGCGACGGCGCTGGCCTCCGTGATCGGAACGCTGACCATGGGTCTTGTCGCCAATCTGCCCTACGCGCTGGCGCCCGGCATGGGGCTCAACGTGTTTTTTGTCACCGTCTGCGTGCTGCAGGGCTATTCCTGGAAATACGCACTGTTCTGCGTTTTCGTGGAGGGCATCATCTTCATGGTGCTGAGCCTTCTGAAGGCCCGTGAGGCCGTTCTGAAGGCGATTCCCCTTAGCCTTCGCCGCGGTATTTCCGCCGGCATCGGTCTTCTGATCGTTTTCGTCGGACTGCAGAACGCCGGCCTGATAGCCTTCTCCGAGGGAAGCCTGGTGCTGGGAGAGGTCAAGCGGCTGACGGTTCTTCTGGCCTTTTTCGGCATCATCCTAGTCTCCGTGCTGGCCTATTTCAAGGTCAGCGGCGCGATGCTGATCAGCATCCTGGCGCTGTGGGGTCTGGGCATCGGCGCCCAGCTGATGGGGCTGTATGTACCGGGTGAGGACGGAGCTTCGCTTCTGCCCGCCGGAATTTTGGCGGTCCCGACCTGGGTTAAGACCATCGGCGGCGCCTGCTTTGATTTCAAGAGCATCGCCCGTGAGTTTTCCAGCCTCGGCGAGATGCTTCTCAGCATGCTCGTCCTGATGTTTGCCTTCTTCTATTCCGATTTTTTCGATACGATGGGTACGCTGGTCGCCGTTGCCGAAAAGAGCGGACTGAAGGATGAGAATGGAAATCCCGTCCATGCCAAGCTGGCGTTCTTTTCTGATGCTCTGGCGACCTCGGTCGGCGCCCTTCTGGGTACGCCTACGACCACTACCTATGTGGAGAGCGCGGCCGGTGTGGCGCAGGGCGGACGTACGGGACTGACGGCTGTCTTTACGGCCTTTTTCTTCCTGCTGTCGCTTTTCTTCTCACCGGTTTTTCTGGCCATTCCTTCGTTTGCCATCGCGCCTGTGCTGATCTTTGTCGGCATTCAGATGGTCGAGCCGCTGATCAAGGTCAGCTTCGAGGATGCCAGTGAGTCGGTCCCGGCTCTTCTGGCGGCTCTGGTCATGCCCTTTACCGGAAGCATAGCCAACGGCATCGTGGCCGGCGTGCTCAGCTATACGCTGATCAATACGCTGGTCGGACGCATTAAAAAGGTCGGCTGGATTATGTGGGTCCTGTCGGTCCTCTTCGTACTGTATTTTATCTTTGTCAAATAAGGAAAACAGCAAAATGAATGATGAAATGAATGAAATGGGAATGGAAAGCTTCGAGGAGCTTCTGGAGGCTTCCTTCCGCCGTGTCAATAACGGTGATGTCAAAGAAGCGACGGTCCTGTCTGTGCAGCCGGATTATCTTCTGGTCGATGTCGGCTCCTATATGGACGGCATCGTCGCCAAGGAAGAGCTTCTTGAAGAGGGTCAGACCATGGAAGACTATCATGTCGGCGATGTCCTGACGCTTACGGTCACGCATGTCAACACACGTGACGGTCAGATCACGCTTTCCGCTAAGGCGGCCCGCAGGGTCCTTGTCTGGAAGGAGCTGATCGCCCGCCAGAAGTCCGGCGACGTCATCGAGGTCAAGGTCGAAAAGGCTGTCCGCGGCGGACTTCGCGTCAGTGCCGGAGAGGCCAGGGGCTTCATTCCGGCTTCTCAGGCTGCCGCCCAGTATACCGAGGATCTCAGCGGTCTGGAGGGGCAGACCCTTCGCTGCCTGATCCTGGAGGTAGATGAGGAGAAAAAGGAGTTTACCGCTTCTGCCCGCCGTGTTTACGATATGGACAAAAAGGCTGCCCGCGACCGTCTTTTTGCCACCCTGAAGGAGGGCGACAAGCTGACCGGCAAGGTGGTCCGCCTGACGGACTACGGCGCTTTTGTTCAGATCGCGGAGGGTGTGGACGGAATGATCCACATCGGCGATCTGTCTTGGGCGCGTGTCAAGCATCCCTCTGATATCCTTTCCGAGGGCGATCTCGTTACGGTCAGCGTAAAGGGCGTCCATGCGGAATAGGGACGGATTTCCCTGCGTCTGAAGGTCCTGGTGGCGGATCCCTGGGAGTATCTTAACCTTGTGGTCGGGGAATACCGTGAGGCCTGCCCGGTCGTCAGCATGATCGACAGCGGCGCCTTTGTGACGGTCGCTCCCGGCATTGACGGCTTCCTGCCGATTTCCCAGATCAGTGAAAAGAAGCTTAGAAGCGTGCGCGATGTCCTCAGCATCGGCGACGAGGTAACGGTCCGTATCGTTCGCATCGACCGGGAAAAGCGTCAGCTTTCTCTTTCGATGAGAGAGGTGTCTCAGGAGCCCGAAACGCCTGAGGAGGCCACTCATTATGAGGACAGCGAAGAAGCGACGACCAGCCTCGGCGGCTTATTCGGCAATATCGAGCTGTAAAATGAAGACGCTTTGCTTCCCGTACGGGAAAGGCTTTCTGGAGGGCCGCTTTGACGAGCAAGAGCTTACGGCTGTCCTTCAGTCGCATTTGAAGGACTATGAGCCTCGGGCAGGGGAGTGCGAGCTGGTAGAAGAGGCGCTTGCCCACCCGGCGGCCGGTCCGCGCCTGTCGGAGCTGGTCAAAGGGAAAAAGAAGATCGTGATCATCGCCAGCGATCACACCCGGCCCGTCCCCAGCCGTATCATCATGCCGATGATGCTCCGGGAGATCCGCAAGGGCAATCCGGAGGCGCAGATCACGATCCTGATCGCGACCGGCTGTCACCGTCCGACCTCATCCAAGGAGCTTTTGGCCAAATTCGGTCCCGAGATCGTGATCGCCGAGAGAATCTGCGTGCATGACTGTGACGACGAGGACAATCTGCTGTCCCTTGGTCAGCTTCCCTCCGGGGCCGAGCTGAGAATCAACCGTCTTGTGGCGGAGGCTGATTTCGTCTGCGCGGAGGGCTTTATCGAGCCGCACTTTTTTGCCGGCTTTTCCGGCGGACGCAAGAGCATCCTGCCCGGAATCTGTGCCCGAAAAACCGTTATGGCCAATCACTGCGCGGCTTTTATCGAGGATCCTCACGCCCGTACCGGCCTGCTGGACGGGAATCCTATCCATCGGGACATGGTCTATGCGGCGCAGGCGGCCCGACTGGGCTTTATCTGCAATGTCGTGCTCGACGCCTCACACCGCGTGATTTACGCCGTGGCCGGTGAGCCCAATGCTGCCCATTCGGAAGGGGTCTCCTTCCTTCGTCAGTACTGCCGGGTCGAGCGGGTTGAGGGCGATATCGTTCTGACGACCAACGGCGGTTATCCGCTCGATCAGAACATTTATCAGTCGGTCAAGGGCATGACGGCCGCGGAGGCCTGCGTTCGGGAGGGCGGTGTCATCATCATGATGGCTGCCTCCGGAGACGGGCACGGCGGACAAAGCTTTTACGAAACCTTCCGGGATGAAAAGGACCTTGCGGCCATGAGGGCGCGTTTTCTGGCGACGCCCGCTGAGGAGACGATCCCAGATCAATGGCAGTCGCAGATCTTTAACCGGGTGCTTTCAAGGGCCCGTGTCATTTATCTGTCCGAGGCTCCCGATGAGCTTGTCCGTGATCTTCAGATGATTCCGGCCCATTCCGTTGAGGAAGCGATGGCGCTGGCCGTAAAGCTGCTGTCCTGTTCGCATCCGCGGGTGGTAGCCATCCCGGACGGCGTGTCCGTGATGGTTGAATAAATCAAAAAATCCGGACGGGGAGGAACCCTGTCCGGATTTATCGGTTTCAGATTAAACAGTAAAATCGGCCTCATAACGGGCCTGTGTCAAAGGGACGGTAAAATATACGGATTCTGCTCTTGAGGCGCCTAAAACGGCCTTGTGACACGCCAGAGGGGCAGCTTGGTTTCTCAGTCTGCGAGCTCTTTCAACTCAACGCCCTTTTTCCGCAGATAGTCGGGAAGATAGGCATCCCAGATGCGTCCCGGCTCCTTATCGAGCGAGAAGGTTTTGTCGGAGACCGCCGTGACTAAAAGGAGCGTTTGGTTTTCGTACTGAAGGTTCAGCGTGAAAGCGTCGATGGATTCACGGGCAGCCTCGGGAACCTGAGAGGGCTTCAGCGCGAGCGCCAGCCGAAGATATCCCGGGGTTCGTTTGCCGCGGATCAGGCCGTAAAGCTTTTCCTGAATTTCCGGCCACATCAGATAATCCTCTTCGTGATCGGTCAGATAGCGGTGCTCGGCCAGAGCACTCAGGCTGATTTTGCATTCAACGGCCAGCTCAGCCCCGCGGAACTGCCACTCGCTGAACAGATCGCCCGTCAGCAAACCGGCCATAAAGCCTTTGATATCGGTGACAACAAAAGATTTCATGAAGAACTCCTTGTAACAAAGATCGGTATCAGTATACAACCCGCCAAAACGAAAATCAATCATTTATGAAAAAGGAGGAGAGCGCATGCCGTTTTCATTAAGCGCACGAAAAGCCGACTGGCTGAAGGCCGATGCGGCTGTCAATCCGCCCCAGCTTGGCGAAGCCCTTCATTGCCCTGCCGGCGAGGCGATTCTGCTTCGGGATACCGGACTGGCCTGGCAAAGCGTCATCTATGCGGAGGGACCGTCCGGGCAGAACGGCGCCTTCGATGAGCAGCTTCTGCGTGCCTGCTATCGAAATAGCCTTGCCCTGGCCGAGCAGGCCGGATGCGAAAGCATCGCGCTGCCGCTGATTTCCGCCGGCAAGGGGAAAATCCCCTTCGGGACAGACTTCGCCATCGCGCAGAGTGAGATCATAAGCTTCCTGGAGAACTCGGAGCTTTCGGTCTGTCTCTATCTGCCGGACCGTGATGAATTTGCCCTGTCGCGGCAGGAGGATCCTGAGCTGTCCCTCTGCATGGAACGCTTTGAACGGCGTCCCCTGCCTCAGATGATGGTGGATGCTTTTTCGGTCAAGGCCAACCGGCGCCGTGAAAAGAAAAAGCAGTATTCCGAATCCATCGCTGAATGTCTCCAGGAGCCGATCAAGGAAAGCAAGCCATGCCCTCAGGCGGAAGCCGGCGAGGCAGCTTTCGGACGGAAGGATTCCGAGCTGGAATCACGACTGAATCATCTGGACATGAGCTTTTCGCAGATGCTTATGCATCTGATCGACGAGCGGGACATGACGGATGTCGAGTGCTATAAGCGGGCCAATCTCGACCGAAAGCTATTTTCGAAGATCCGCTCGAACACGGATTACCGTCCGTCCAAGCAGACGGCTCTTGCCTTCTGTGTGGCGCTTCGCCTAAGCCGCGAGGAGGCGCAGGTCCTTTTGCGGACTGCCGGCTATGCTCTGTCGGGTAGCTCCCGTCTGGACACGATCGTATCGTATTTCCTGGAGAAAAAGGAATACGATATTTTCACGATCAATGAGCGTTTGTTTGAGTACGATGCCCCGCTTCTGGGCGGCTGACGGGGAGCGCAGCGCGCAGTTTGCAACCGTCGGTCAATAATAATGAAGCCTCAATTATCAACCGCCGGTTTGTCGCTTTTCAGGCGACCCTTTGCCTTCCGTTCTTTTGTATACTTAGGCCATAAGGTGAAAACCTACAGTATATCAGAAAACGGAGGGCATTTTTATGTCAAACAGCAACTTAACCGAAATCGTATTTATTCTGGACAGAAGCGGATCCATGTCCGGCCTGGAAAGCGATACTGTCGGCGGATTTAACGCCATGATCGAAAAACAGAAAAAACAGGAGGGTGAATGCCTTGTATCGACTGTTTTGTTCGACCACGAGAGCGTTGTGCTTCACGATCGCGTTCCTCTTGACAAGATCCGTACTCTGACGGAGGAGGATTACACCGTGCGGGGATGTACCGCACTCATCGATGCCATCGGCGGAGCCATCCATCACATCGCAAACGTGCATAAATATGCGCGCCCGGAGGATGTTCCCGGGCATACGGTTTTCGTCATCACAACGGACGGCATGGAGAACGCGAGCAAGGAGTACACGGCTGACCGTGTCCGGGCCTTGATCGACGAACGGAAGGAAAAGTACGGTTGGGAGTTCCTTTTTATCGGCGCTAACATCGACGCCGTGCAGACAGCGGCAAACTTCCATATCGACAGCGATCATGCGGTCAAATATAAGTCCGACAAGAGAGGGACGAGGGTGCTGTACGAAACGGTGTCGGAGGCACTTTGCGCCTGCCGTGAGTCCGGAGCAATCCCCAGGCAGTGGAGCAGAAAAATCGAGAAGGACACGAAGGAAAGAAGCGGAAAGAAATAAGCCGTCGGAAGGAAAACGATTGCTTTTTCTTGGCTGTGTGATCAAAAAAAGGCAGCGGAACGAAAGTGTTCCGCTGCCTTTTTTGATGGTTGGCAGAGATCTATAGCTGTCAGTTCAGCATAAAGCGAATGGCGGCATCGATCCAGGAGGAGAAAGCGCAGCCGTCGGCACGGCTGTCATCGACCAGATAATTGCCGAGAGAGCCGCCGTGTCCGCCGCGGGGATAGTAGTGCGCCTCGCAGAGGACGCCCAACTCGCGAAGGCGCTGCTGCAGCAGAAGAGAATTCTGAGGAGGAACGCAGCCGTCATCCATGCAATGCCAAAGGAAGGTGGGCGGCGTCAGTGCATCGGCCTGTTTTTCGATACTGACGCTTTCGAGCGCCTCGTCAGTGGCGCCGTCACCCATCAGGAAACGAAAGGATTCCTTGTGGCTGAACCTGCCGGAGCTTAAGACGGGGTAGCAAAGGATCATTTTGTCGGGACGGTAGAGCTCCTGCAGATCCTTTTCATAGGGAGCCGATACGGCCTTGTTCCAAAGTGTGCCTGCCATGGCAGCGACGTGACCGCCGGCCGAAAAGCCCATGACGGAGATGTTATGAGGATCAATGCCGAAGGTCTCGGCGCGCAGACGTACATAATAGACAGCCGCCAGTGCCTCGATGAGGGGCTGCGGGAAAAGCGGTTCGCCCTTGAAATTGAAAAGATCGACGACGGAGTAGCGGACCTCGAAGACACAGGCGCCTGCTGCGCAAAGCTTGAGGGCAACGGGCTCTCCCTCACCTTCATAGCTTAAGTGATAGCCGCCGCCGGGAAAAAGGACAACGGCAGGACGATTGCTATGAAGGGCCAGAGGCGGATTTCCCCAGGCCTCGGGGGCATAGACCGTCAGGTAGGAAGCGGTCTCCGGATAGCCGGAGGAGGGATAAAAAGCCTTGTAGGGGCCGGTCTCCTGACCGAGAAGTTCGGAGAAGCTGATGTTGTATACTTTCATGTGAGGACTCCCGGGGCCTTATCGGTCCAGCAGCGTGGGATCCTTCAGCATCTCCCGGATCGTGACGATGCGGCCCTCGGCGATGGACTGATTGGCCGCCGCACCCAGCAGAACGGAGTAGGCCCCTTCGATAGAGGAGGCCTTCTGGTCGGGACGAGAGGGCTCCTCGCCACCGAAGAGGACCTTCCGCAGGTCGGCATCGCTTCCGCCGTGGCTGCCTTCCTTCGGAACGGGCAGAGGATAGGTGGTGACCTGATTGTTCATATCGATGATGCGGATGAAATCAAATTCCTCGTCGGGCTTGAGTCCGCCGGCACCCTTCGCGTAGCAGGCGATCTCCATGCGGCCCTTTTCGCCGGTCAGCGTGAACTTCCAGCCCTCATAGGGAGAAGCGGAGCTCTCGGTATAGGTCAGGACGCAGCCGCCGTCGTATTCAACGGAGATGGCCATGGAGTCGTAGATGTTGACCTCGTCACGATAGACGCAGGCATCCTTGAGATAGCCGTCGTACTGCTCGTTCTCGTAATACATGCCGCAGGTGTCTTCATCGTTTACATTGGCCCAGTTGAATTCGCACTCGGAAGCGTGCTCGCAGCTGCGGCAGTTCTTGCCCTTGAAAGGCGCGTTCTTCGGACCGTATACGCGGAGCTTGCCGAAGGCGGAGACGCGGAGAGGATGCTGGCCGATCAGCCAGTTGGCGACGTCAAAATGATGCGTGGCCTTGGTGATGAGCAGTCCGCCGCTCTTTTCCATTTCGGCATTCCAACGGTGATAGTAGCTGGCTCCGTGGCCGGAGGTGCACTGGGGACGGGAGAGCATCCAATCCATGTTGGCCGTATAAATCTCACCGATGACGCCGGTGTCCAGCAGATTCTTGATCATCAGAACAGTATCGTAATAGCGCATGTTGAAGCAGACGCCGATACGCGCATTGTATTTCTTTTCAGCCTCCAGAATGCTTTCGACCTGCTCTGCGTTGATGCACATGGGCTTTTCGGTGAAGACGTACAGACCGTATTCCAGGCCCTTGATGATGTAGGGGGCGTGGAAGACATCGGTGCAGACGACGATGAGAGCATCGGGCTTGGCCGTTTGGATCATTTCGTCAAAATCGGTGAAAACAGGGCAATCGGCGCCGTATTTATGGGCGACATAACGCGCACGGCCGGGGTTGATATCAAAAAGGCCAACGAGCTCGCAGACCTCGGGATATTCTTTTGTGAGGGATTCGACATACATGGTGGTGGAGCGTCCGGAGGCTCCGACAACACAGAATTTTTTCTTCATGAAGCAAACCTTTCTGTTAAAAGATATTTTATCTCATCAATTTTATTGCAAATGCCGCATAGCGTCAAGTAATAAATTGACTTTTGACCGTACGGAGGACTATAATGAGTAAATCGCTGCAGACGTATGGAAGGAGGGCTGTCCTTCGTGGAATTGACAAAAATGAATGCGGAAACGGCGGCCTCCCTGCTGCCGCTTCGCTTCCCGGATTCGCATAAAGGAAGCTACGGGACGCTTTTGGCGGCGGTCGGAAGCAAGAACATGACAGGGGCGGCCATTCTGTCCTGCCGCGCCGCGTATAAAAGCGGCTGCGGGCTCGTCATCGCCGCCATGCCGCAGGAGGCGGTGCTTCCCTTGCAGCTCGCGGTACCCGAGGCCATTGCAGCGCCCTACGGTGAGGATGCGGAGCTATCCGTTCCCGGAAGAGTCAGCGCCATCCTCTGCGGGCCGGGGATTTCCGTTTCTCCCACGTCCTGCAGGCTCCTGGAAAAGCTCCTGGATGAGGAGTATTCCCATCTTCCGCTTCTTCTGGACGCGGATGCGCTCAACCTGATCGCGCTTCATCCTGCTTTGGGTGAAAAACTGACAAAGCGGGGCCATTCACTGATCACGCCGCATTTGGGAGAGGCTGCGAGACTGCTTCAGACCGATGTGGCCGGTGTGCGTGAAATGGGAACGGAGGCAGCGCTTTTGCTTGCCGAAAAGTACAATACCGTCTGTCTGCTGAAGCTCGTGCCTGCGGTTTGCGTCGAGCCTTCCGGCAGGGGGACCGTCAATAGTACCGGAAATCACGGCATGGCGACGGCCGGCAGCGGCGATGTGCTTGCCGGAGCGGCCGGAGGCCTTCTGGCGCAGGGGCTTTCGCCCTTGGCGGCTGCCTCGGCGGCTGCCTACTATCACGGAGAGGCCGGTGACCGTGCTGCCCGTCGGCTTGGCTATGCCGGGCTCATGGCTTCCGATATTTGTTCTGAACTACGCATGGATAAGCCCCCCGTCAGCGGGGTCTTCTGATCAATCATATTTACGGGGAGACCGTTATGGAAGAATATTATCGCGTCAGAGTCGAAATCAGTGAAAAGGCTCTGCGCAGCAATTTCAGAGAAATCCGCAGAAAGCTTCCGGATGACGTCATGGTTTTAAGCGTCGTCAAGGCAGATGCTTACGGACTCGGCGCCGAGCTGGCAGCTCCTGTTCTGGAAAGCGAAGGAACGGATTATTTTGCGGTGGCTGTCTGGGAGGAAGGCGTCAAGCTTCGCGAGATCGGTATCCGAAAGCCCATCCTGATCCTGGGCTATACGCATCCGAGCGCGTATCAAAAGCTGCTTGACCATGAGCTTACGGCCACGCTTTTCAGAAAAGAGGAGGCAGAGGCCCTGTCAGAGCTTGCGCTTTCGCAAAAGAAAAGAGCCCGGATCCATCTGAAGCTGGAGACAGGCATGGGACGCATCGGACTGCCCTGCAGCGAGAAGGGACTCAAGGAAGCCCAGGCCATCTGCAGTCTTCCCGGTCTCATGACCGAAGGTATTTTTACCCATTTTGCCCGCGCCGATGAGGCCGATAAGGGCTTTGCCAAAGCGCAGAACGACCGCTTCAACGATTTCTGCGATTCCCTCGAGGAGCTGGACATTCATATCCCGATCCGTCACTGCGCCAACAGCGCTGCCATCATGGAATTTCCGGAAGCCTGTGAACCCGGAGTGGGCTTTACACGTATGGTACGGGCCGGCATCATGCTCTATGGACTGTATCCTTCTCACGAAATGAAACGTCCGCCTGAGCAGGGGGCCATGCGGCTTACTCCAGTCATGAGTGTCAAAAGCCATATCGTTCACCTGAAAAAGGTTCCGAAGGGTACTCCTATCGGCTACGGAGGCAGCTTCGTCACGTCCCGGGAGAGCCTCATCGCCACGGTTCCCGTCGGCTACGCGGACGGATACTCCCGCGCGCTTTCGAATAGGGGCTTTGCTGTCCTTCACGGCATCCGTGTCCCGGTCGTCGGCCGGGTCTGCATGGATCAGCTGATGCTGGATGTGACCGAGCTTCCCGATACGTCCCTCTGTGATGAGGTGACGCTTCTCGGGCCCGGCTTTGATGCCGAGGAAATGGCTGATCTCGTTTCGACCATCCATTATGAGCTGACCTGTCAGTTCAGCGCAAGAGTAAAAAGGACCCTTGTCAAATAAGGCAGTGTCAAAAAAAGGCTATGAGACATCCTCCGCCGAAGCGGAAGAACTCATAGCCTTTATTTCGTTTCAGAATGAAAGCGGCAGGAAAAGCAGGGTTTACTTTTCCAGTCTTTCGCGGATCGCCTTCAGGAAATCCTTGGTGTTGACGGTCCGGATCTCGCCGTCCGCAAGCAGCGCCAGATCCTTGGTCATAATGCCGGCCTCGATCGTGTCGAGGGTGGCTTTTTCCAGCCTTCCGGCAAAGTCACAAAGCTCAGGCAGCTCGTCCAGCTCACCGCGTTTTTTCAGGGCGCCGGTCCAGGCAAAAAGCGTCGCGACCGGATTTGTCGAGGTTTCCTCACCCTTCAGATAGCGATAATAATGACGCGTTACGGTTCCGTGCGCCGCTTCATACTCATATTTTCCGTCGGGACTGACCAGAACAGAGGTCATCATCGCCAGAGAACCAAAGGCAGTGGAGACCATGTCGCTCATGACATCACCGTCATAATTTTTGCAGGCCCAGATAAAGCCGCCCTCGGAGCGGATGACGCGCGCAACGGCATCGTCGATCAGGGTATAGAAATAGCTCAGCCCCTTTTCTTCAAAGGCCGGCTTATACTCCTGATAAACATCCTCCATGATTTCGCGGAAGGCGCCGTCATAGGTCTTGGAAATCGTATCCTTGGTCGAGAACCACAGATCCTGGCCGGTGGAAAGAGCATAGCGGAAGCAGGAATGGGCGAAAGCACGGATGGAGCTTTCACGGTTATGCATGCCCTGGAAAACTCCGGGGCCCTTCAGCAAGGCGACCTCGCGGCGAAGCTCGCGGCCGGATTCACCGGTAAAAACCAGCTCGCAGCGCCCGGGCTCATCCGTACGGATCTCAACGCTTTTGTAGACGTCGCCGTAGGCGTGACGGGCGATGGTGATCGGGCGCTTCCAGTTGCGGACGCAAGGCGCGATGCGGCTTGTCAGAATGGGCGTGCGGAAGACGGTCCCATCCAGCGCGGCGCGGATGGTCGCGTTGGGGCTTTTCCACATCTCGTGCAGCTGATATTCACTCATGCGCTGGACATTCGGAGTGATGGTGGCGCATTTCACGGCGACGCCGTACGTTTTGCAGGCCTCGGCGGCTTCCAGCGTCACGGCATCCGCCGTACGGTCACGTTCGGGCAGGCCCAGATCATAATAGACGGTTTTCAGATCGATGAAGGGGAGCAGAAGCTCATCCTTGATCATTTTCCAGAGGACCCGGGTCATTTCATCCCCGTCCATTTCGACGAGGGGCGTTTTCATTTGGATTTTATTCATTTTTTCTCCTGGCTTTCGGCGCGGTAGTAATTCATCAGACATCCGTCAAGAAGGATCTTCCGTTCGGTATCGGTCAGTCCTGCAAGCGTGAGGGTAAGCGGATAGACGCCGTTTTCTGTGATCATCTTGGCGGGTATCTCCTCCTGCCGGTCCGCAACGGCCTTTCGCAGGCCGGGAACAAAGAGGAAGTCACCGTTCTGATAGGAAAACTCAGGCTCGCGGGCGACGGTAAAGGGGAAGATGCCCCAGTTGATGCAGTTGGAGCGGTAGCGCTTGGTTGCGTACTCATAGCAGAGATTGGCCCAGCCGCCCAAAACCTTCTGGCAGGAGGCTGCCTGCTCGCGGGCAGAGCCGTCGCCGGGCTTTTTAGCAAAGAGGCAGGAGCCGACGGAGGTCGCTTGGGCTAAGGCCTCAGGCTCATCCGTGATTTTTCCGAGCACGGAGAGGATCTCTTCGGGAAGCTCACCGCGAAGAAGCGCGTCATTGAGTGCACGTGCCTGTTTGGAGCGCTCGCGGTACAAGGGCTCGCGGCGGGACAGGGTGAATTCGGAAAGCTTGAGCGGATTGGAACGGTAAGAGGAGGTCTCGCCCGAGGGAATGAGCTCGTCTGTGGTGGTGACCTCGTCCATGATGACGGCGGAAAGCTTGACCAGAAGGTTGTCGGCAGGGGCCGTAAAGGCAGGCCAGTCAGTGATGTTGGGGCCGAGGGAGAGCTCGGTCTCGGGATGAGGATGCTGCCAGCCGTTATAGCAGCGCTTCTGATAAACGCTCGAATCAAAATGATAGGGCAGGGTCGAGCAGCGGTAATCGAGCTCGTCGGCTGCGGTCAGACGGCCGCCGTTGGCTGCCGTGGCGGCGATGGATCGGGCGTCCATCAGAGCGACCAGCGCCAGCTGGCCCTGATCCGGCTTGGAGCCCTCGCGGTTCGGGAAGTTGCGGGTCGTATGACGGATGGAGAGGCCGCTGTGGGCGGGGACGTCGCCGGCCCCGAAGCAGGGACCGCAGAAGCAGGGCTTGACGATGGCACCGGCCTTCAGAAGCTCTGCGGTAATGCCCTTTTCCAGAAGGTCAAGGGAGACGGGGACGGAGGAGGGATAGACATCCAGCGAGAATCGGCCGCAGCCGATCGTACGGCCGCGCAGGATATCGGCTGCCTCGCGCAGGTTCTCATACATACCGCCTGCACAGCCGGCGATGACACCTTGATCGATCATGACAGAGCCGTCCGGAAGGATCTTATCAGTCAGGGAGAAGCCCTCCTTGCGGCCGAAAAGCTTTTCGGCTTCCTCTTCTACGCCGCGGAGAAGCTCGTAGGCGTTGGCCTTGAACTCACGGATGGTCCAGGCGTTGGAGGGATGGAAGGGCAGAGCGATCATGGGCTCGATTTCGTCGAGCGGAAGCTCGATCATGCGGTCGTAGTAGCAGATGCCCTCGGGGAAGAGGCGCTGATAGGCCTCGGGACGTCCGTGATTTTCGTAATAGCCGCGGATGACCTCGTCGGTTTCCCAGATGGAGGAAAGGCAGGCCGTTTCGGTCGTCATGACATCGATGCCGATGCGGAAGTCAGAGGACAGAGAGGCAAGACCGGGTCCGACGAACTCCAGGATGCGGTTTTTGACGAAGCCGTTTTTAAAGACGGCCTTGCAGAGCGCGAGCGCCACATCGTGAGGGCCTACGCCGTGACGCGGAGAGCCGGTCAGATAAACGAGCACGACCTCGGGCGCGGGAATATCATAGGTGTTTTTCAGGAGCTGCTTGACAAGCTCGGGGCCTCCCTCGCCGATGGCGACGGTGCCGTAGCAGCCATAGCGGGTATGGCTGTCGGAGCCGAGGATCATTTTGCCGCAGCCGCAAAGCTGCTCGCGGGCATACTGGTGGATGACGGCCTGATTCGGGGGCACGAAGACGCCGCCGAACCTTTTTGCCGCCGAAAGGCCGAAGGCGTGGTCGTCCGCATTGATGGTGCCGCCCACCGCGCAGAGGCTGTTGTGGCAGTTGGTCATCGCATAGGGCAGCGG
>JAZQNF010000115.1:0-8480 GCA_045627225.1 Bianqueaceae bacterium | reverse complement strand
GCATGATCGCCGTCGAGGGCGAGGACTGCTATTTCTACGCCATCGTCCTCAATCCTACCGGTGAGCCTATCCCCGAACTGTATCCGACCAAGGAGGTCGAAACCTCTCTGAAATGGCAGAGGGATACCAAGGAGCGTATTTATCAGAAGTTCATCGATGTGACCGAGAACGAGAACGGTACGCCTACCTCGATCCGCTTCAAGAATACCGAGCATTTCAACTTTGCCTTTGATCTGATCGATGAGCTGGCCGCCAAGGAGCCCGACAAGCTGGCGATGCTTCATGTTTCGAAGGACAAGACCGAACGGCGCTTTACCTTCCGCGATATGAAGCGCGCCTCGGCTCAGTGCGCGAATTACTTCAAATCGATCGGCATCAGGAAGGGCGACCGCGTCATGCTGGTGCTCAAGCGCCATTATCAGTACTGGTTTGCGATCCTGGGCCTGAACAAGCTCGGCGCCATCGCTATTCCCGCGGTCAATCAGCTGATGGAGCATGATTTCGAGTATCGCTTCCGGGCAGCGGGCGTCAGCGCCATCATCTGCACGGCGGACGGAGAGACGGCCGCCGAGGTCGATAAGGCCGCGGCCAAGTGTCCCGGCGTGGTACACAAGCTGATCGTCGGCGGCAGCCGCGAGGGCTGGCGCAGCTTTGACGAGGAGTACACGATGTACAGCTCGCACTTCGCCCGGACGAAGGACGCGCCCGGCGGGGACGACCTGATGCTGATGTTCTTCACCTCCGGCACCTCCGGCTATCCCAAAATCGCCGCGCATAATTATAAATACGCGCTCGGTCATTTCCACACCGCCCGCTATTGGCACTGTGTCGATCCGGACGGGCTCCACTTTACGATTTCCGACACCGGCTGGGCCAAGGCCATGTGGGGCAAGCTCTACGGCCAGTGGCTGTGCGAGGCGCCCACCTTCGTCTATGATTTCGACCGCTTCGATGCCGCCGATATCCTGCCGATGTTCGCCAAATACCGCATCACGACCTTCTGCGCACCGCCTACGATGCTCAGAATGATGATCAAGCAGGACCTTTCTGCCTACGATCTTTCCTCCGTCAAGCACATGACGACGGCCGGCGAGGCTCTGAACCCCGAGGTCTACCGCCAGTTCGAGAAGGCCACCGGTCTGCAGATTCTGGAGGGCTTCGGCCAGTCCGAGAGCACGATGATGATCGGCAATCTGGTCGGCGCGCCGCATAAGATCGGCTCGATGGGCAAATCCGTCCCGGTTTACGATGTCGATCTGGTCGACGCCAACGGCGTCTCCGTACCGGCCGGTGAGGTCGGCGAGATCGTGGTCAACCTCAAAAACGGACTTCCCTGCGGCCTTGCGGTCGAATATTACAACTCTCCCGACAAAACGGCGGAGACCTGGCACGACGGCTTCTATCACACCGGCGATACGGCCTGGCGCGATGAGGACGGCTACTACTGGTATGTCGGCCGCATCGATGACGTCATCAAGTCCTCCGGCTACCGCATCGGACCGTTCGAGATCGAGAGCGTCATCATGGAGCTGCCCTATGTGCTGGAGTGCGGCGTCTCGGCGGCCCCCGACGAGATCCGCGGTCAGGTCGTCAAGGCGAGCATCGTGCTGGTGCCCGGCACGGAGCCGACCGAGGAGCTGAAAAAAGAGATCCAGAGCTACGTCAAGGCACATACCGCGCCTTACAAATATCCGCGCATCGTCGTCTTCCGCGATTCGCTTCCCAAGACCACGACGGGCAAGATCATGAGAAACAAGCTGTGAGGTGGTACGGATGGACTACAAACGGCTGACACTGATCTGCGGGCACTACGGAAGCGGTAAAACAAACATAGCGGTCAATCTGGCGCTGGATCTGAAAAAGCAGCGCGAGCATGTGGCGCTGGCCGATCTGGACATCGTCAACCCCTATTTCCGGGCGAAGGACAGCCTTGAGCTTCTGGAGGCCCATCAGATCCGCTTTATCTGCTCCGAATACGCCAATTCCAATGTGGACCTTCCGGCGCTGCCCGCCGATATGTACGTGCTGACGGGCGACCGAAGCCTCAGCGCGGTGATGGACATCGGAGGAGACGAGCGGGGCGCGCTGGCGCTCGGGCGTCTGGCTCCCGCCATCGTCGAGGAAAACAACTACGACATGCTTCTGGTGATCAATAAGTACCGTCCGCTGACGCCTGATGCGGAATCGGTGCTCGAGGTCATGCGGGAGATCGAGGAGGCCTGCCGCATCCGCTTTACGGGCATCATCAACAATTCCAACCTCGGGGCGGAAACCGATGCCGAAACCGTGCTTTCTTCCGTTCCCTACGCCGAAGAGTGCGCGGCACGCTCGGGGCTTCCGCTTGTCATGACGACGGTTTCGGAAAGCCTGTATCCGCAACTTGCGGATCCACAGCTCGCGGGCAGGATCCCAAAGCTGTTTTTCCTGTCACTCTCAGAACAGTTATCAAGAAAACTGAAGTAAATAATCCAGACGAAAGGAAAGGTTATCGATGATCAAGCTTACTTTCAAAACGGACAACTGCAAGGGCTGCGGCCTGTGTGTCGCTGCCTGTCCGAAGAACCTGCTCCGCATTTCCTCCGAGAAGATCAACAAAAAGGGTCAGCATCCTGCGGAGATTACGGACGAATCCAAGTGCGTCGGCTGCGCCTCCTGCGCGACGATGTGCCCCGACTGCATTATTACGATAGAAAAGGAGTGAACGGACATGGCTGACAAAGTATTGATGAAGGGCAATGAAGCCATCGCCGAGGCGGCGATCATGGCCGGATGCCGTCACTATTTCGGTTATCCGATCACGCCTCAGACTGAAATCGCGGCCTATATGGCCAAGCGCATGCCCAAGATCGGCGGCACCTTCCTGCAGGCCGAATCCGAGATCGCGGCCATCAACATGGTATACGGCGCATCAGCCGCCGGTGTCCGTGCGATGACCTCCTCCTCCAGCCCCGGCATTTCCCTGAAGGGTGAGGGCATCTCCTACATCGCCGGCGCGGATCTGCCCGCGGTCATCGTGAATGCCCAGCGCGGCGGTCCCGGCCTCGGCGGTATCCAGCCCAGCCAGTCCGATTACTTCCAGGCCACCCGCGGCGGCGGTCACGGCGATTATCACATGATCGTTCTGACGCCTGCGTCCGTCCAGGAAATGGCCGAGCTGACGATCAAGGCCTTCGATCTGGCGGATCAGTACCGCATGCCCGTCATGATCCTGGCCGACGGTACGATCGGCCAGATGATGGAGCCTGTCTCCTTCGATTTTGAGACCAAGCCTGCGCCCGAAAAGCCCTGGGCGACCACCGGCACGGGCATGAAGAGAGCGCACAATGTCGTGAACTCTCTGTATCTGAAGCCTGCGGAGCTGGAGCAGATGAATCTGGAGCGCTACAAGCGCTATGAGATCATCAAGGAAAAGGAGACTCTGTATGAGGAGTACATGACGGAGGATGCGGACATCGTCATCGCTGCCTTCGGCATCGCCGCCCGAGTCTCCAAGAACGCGATCGTCAAGGCGCGCGCGGAGGGCATCAAGGTCGGTCTGATCCGTCCGATCACCGTATGGCCCTTCCCCGTCAAGCCCTTTGAGAAGATTGCCGGCTCCTGCAAGGCCATCATCTCGGTCGAGCTTTCCATGGGTCAGCTCATCGAGGATGTCAGACTGGCAGTAGGCGGCAAGGTCCCGGTCACGCTGTGCAACCGCGTCGGCGGCATGATCCCCGATCCCGATGAGGTGCTGACAGAGATCCGAAAAGCTGCGAACGGAGGTAAATGAAAATGGTGATTTTTGATAAACCCAATGCCCTGCTGGATGTCCCGCTTCATTACTGCCCCGGATGCACCCACGGCATTATTCACAGACTGGTGGCTGAGGTCATCGACGAGCTCGGTATTGAAGGAAAAACGGTCGGTATCGCGCCTGTCGGCTGTGCGGTCATGGCTTACGATTACTTCGCCTGCGATATGATCGAGGCGGCTCACGGCAGAGCTCCCGCGGTCGCCACGGGCGTCAAGCGCGCGAATCCCGACAACATCGTCTTCACCTATCAGGGCGACGGCGATCTGGCCTCCATCGGTACGGCTGAGATCGTGCATGCGGCCGCCCGCAACGAAAACATCACGGTCGTTTTCATCAACAACGCCATTTACGGCATGACCGGCGGTCAGATGGCTCCGACCTCCCTGGTCGGCCAGGTGACTCAGACCTCTCCCTACGGACGCGATCCGAAGCTCTGCGGCTATCCCGTCAAGGTCTGCGAGATGCTTTCGCAGCTGGAGGGCCCCGAATATCTGGAGCGTGTCGCCGTCAACTCCGTCGTGAATGTACGGCGCGCCAAGAAGGCGATCAAGAAGGCCTTTGAAAACCAGATCAACGGAAAGGGCTTCTCGATGGTAGAGGTCATTTCCGCCTGCCCCACCAACTGGGGCATGACGCCTGAAAAGGCGCTCGCGTGGATCGATTCGGCCATGATCCCGTACTATCCGCTCGGAGTGTACAAGGATCGCAGCGCGGCAGAGGAGGCTAACAAATGACGACACAGTATCTTTTTGCCGGATTCGGCGGACAGGGTATTCTTTTTGCCGGAAAGCTTCTGGCCTACAAGGGCCTGATGGCGGATAAAAACGTAAGCTGGCTTCCCTCCTACGGTCCCGAGATGCGCGGCGGTACCGCCAGCTGCGGCGTTGTCGTAGGCGATGAGCCGATCGCGACGCCCATCGTTACGCACCCCGATGTGCTGATCGCGATGAACCTTCCCTCCCTCGACCGCTACGAGGCCGATGTCGTGAAGGGCGGAACGATCTATGTGGATTCCTCCCTGATCGAGCGCAAGGTGGCCCGTGACGACGTCCGCGTCATCTACATCCCCGCCACGAAAATGGCGTCCGAGAACGGCCTGGACGGTCTGGCCAACATGATTATTATGGGAAATATTCTGAAGAACGAGGGCTCTATCGGCGACGAATCCGTTGAAAAAGCACTCGGCAAGTGCATTTCCGCACGTCACGCCGACATGCTTAAGTTCAACCGCGACGCTCTGATCCTCGGCAGTGAATATTGCGGCTGATCTATGAGAAATATTTGCATTAGTGACATTACCCTGGGGAACACCCCGGGCTTTACCTTCCGCGAGCGGATCGAGGCCGCCAAGCTTCTGGACCGGGTCGGCGTTTCCGTCATCGAGCTGGGCTTCATGAGCGGAGCCGTCGCCGACAAGCTGCTGATCAAATCGGTGGCCTCGTCGGTCCTCTCGGGCACGCTCGCCGTTTCGGCCGGCTTCGGCGCGGACGAGATCGCGGCCGTCTGGGGCGCGCTTTCCGAAGCGAAGCATCCCCGTCTCCAGATCTGCGCGGCCGTCAGCACGGCCCGCATGGAGTACGTCTATCACAAAAAGAGCGACGCGATGCGGAAAACCGTGTCGGAGGCCGTGGCAGAGTGCGCAAAGCTTTGCGGGGATGTCGAATTCATTGCGGAGGATGCCACCCGGGCGGATTTTGAGTATCTTTGCTCGGTCATTTCGGCGGCGATCGAGGCCGGGGCCCGCACGGTCACGGTCTGCGATACCGCAGGCTGCATGCTTCCGGATGAGTTCGGCGCCTTCGTAAGCGCCCTTTATGAAAAGCTCCCGGCGCTCGCCTCGGTTTCGCTCGGCGTCAGCTGCTCGAACGCGCTGAACTGCGCGGATGCTTCCGCTTTCGCGGCCCTTCGTCTGGGGGCTTCGGAGATCAAGGCCTCCGCTCTGGCCGGGGATTGCGTCTCTCTGGCCGGCATGGCGAAGCTCATGGGCGTCAAGGCCGAGGCGCTCGGCATCACGTCCTCTCTCCGGATGACGGAGATCAAGCGTGTGCTGGATGGCATCGGACGCCTCGGAGGCGATAAGCAAAGCGAAAAATCGCCCTTCGAGGACGGAGTCAGAACGCATTCCGACGAGGCCTCCTTTACGCGGGACGACAGCCTTGAGACGGTCATCAAGGGCGCCGAGGCGCTCGGCTACGAGCTGAACGATGACGACAAGATGCGCATCTGGCAGGCCTTCACGAAAATCACCAAGCGCAAGGAGACCATCAGCTCAAGCGAGCTCGAGGCCATCATCGCCTCCGAGGCCATGCAGGTGCCGGCCGCTTATACGCTGGAGAACTATATTGTCACAACGGGCAATGCGGTCGACATCCTCGCGCATGTCAAGCTGAAGAAGGGCGAGGAGATCTTTGACGGTCTGTCGCTCGGAGACGGTCCTATCGATGCCGCTTTCCTGGCCATCGAAAAGATCACGGGCCACCATTACGAGCTGGATGATTTCCAGATCCAGGCGGTCACCGAGGGACGCGAGGCCATGGGTCAGACCGTTGTCAAGCTTCGCTCTGACGGCAAGGTTTATTCGGGCAGAGGGCTTTCGACCGATATCGTCGGCTCGAGCGTAGCTGCCTATATCAACGCTTTGAATAAAATTCTCTACGAGGAGGGGAACCGATGAAGCTTTCCTTCTCTGTCAGGGGCTGGAAAAGCGTCTCCTGGCAGGAGCTTTGCGACAGCGCCTGCGAGACCGGCTTTTCGGGCATCGAGCTGTACGACGGCTATCCCGAATTTGCCCGTCATGACGGAGCTTTTTCCCGGGAATGCCTGTCTGCCACGGTGCGCGCCCTGCGCGAGAAGCGGCTTTCGCTTCCCTGTCTCGACTGCGATGCCAAAAGCACCGAGGCGATCCGGCTTCGGATCGTGGAGGCCGCCGACCTTCGGGCGGACTGCGTGGCGCTTCACTTTACGGAGGAGCTTCCCGCGGCCGGAGTGATCGCTGAGCTTCTTCCGCAGGCGGAAAGCCAGAAGGTGACGCTTCTGATCGCGACCGACGGCGCTTTCTCGGAGACCGGCAAGCTGCGCGGGCTCCTGGACGGCTTTGCCAGCGACCGTGTCGCCGCTCTCTGGGACTGCCACAGCACCTGTCTGCTGGCGAAGGAGGACCCGGCCGAGACCGTCGAGCATCTCGGCGCCTACATCCGTCACGTCCACATCAGCGACTCCGATGAGCAGCAGAACCACACGGTCGTCGGCGAAGGCAGCCTGCCGGTCGCTGACATCATGAATGCCCTGTCGTCCGTCGACTACGACGGCTTTGTCTCGCTCGAATGGGACACGGCCTGGATGGGCGGCTTTGATCAGTACGACGTTCTTTTCCCGCACTTTGTCTCGTACATGCGCCGCTTCGGCCGCCGCGAGCAGCAGAACCGCCTCTATCCCAACCATGACGGGACGGGCCGCTACATCTGGAAAAAGGACGAGCTGATCGATATGACCTTTTCGCGCGTGCTGGACCGTCTGGTCGAGGAATTCCCCGATCAGTACGCGTTCCGCTACACGACGCTCGACTACACCCGCAGCTATGCCGAGTTCCGCCGCGATGTCGACGATTTCGCCCGCGCTCTGGTGTCGCTCGGCGTAGGCCCCGGCCACAAGGTCTCTGTCTGGGCCACCAACGTGCCCGAGTGGTTCATCGCCTTCTGGGCGGTCACGAAGATCGGCGCGGTCCTGGTCTCGGTCAACACGGCTTACAAGATCCACGAGATCGAATATCTGCTGCGCCAGTCCGATACGCACACGCTGATCATGATCAGCGGCTCGAAGGACTCCGACTACGCAGCCAGCATCAATGAGCTCTGTCCGGAGATCGCGGGCAGCGTCCCCGGAAACGCTCTTCACTGCAAGAGACTGCCTTTCCTGCGCAACGTCATCACCGTCGGCTTCAGACAGCCCGGCTGCCTGACCTTTGACGAGGCGATGGAGCGGGCGGAGATGGTGCCTTATGAGGAGCTGACGCGCATGGCCGCGCAGGTGCGGCCGGACGACGTCTGCAATATGCAGTACACCTCCGGCACCACCGGCTTCCCCAAGGGCGTGATGCTGACCCACTATAATGTAGTCAACAACGGCAAGTGCATCGGCGACCGCATGGGACTTTCCACCGCGGACCGCATGATGATCCAGGTGCCGATGTTCCACTGCTTTGGCATGGTGCTTTCCATGACGGCCTCCATGACCCACGGCGTGACGATGTGCCCCATGCCTTATTTTTCCGCAAAGTCCTCGCTGGCCTGCATCAATCAGGAGCGCATCACCTGCTTCAACGGCGTTCCGACGATGTTTATCGCCATGTTCAACCACGCGGATTACCGCAAGACGGACTTTTCCCATATGCGCACCGGCATCATGGCCGGCAGCGGCTGTCCGCCGGAGTTGATGCGGCGCGCGGCGCAGGACGACGAGATGCACATGACCGGCATCGTCAGCGTATACGGCCAGACCGAATCCGCACCCGGCAGCACCATGTCGGCGTGGACCGACCCGCTGGACGTGCGCTGCGGCACGGTGGGCTATGCGTTCCCCCATGTGCAGTGCAAAATCATCGACCCGGAGACCGGCTGCGAGGTGGGCCCCGGTGTGAACGGCGAGTTCTGCTCCAAGGGCTACAACACCATGAAGGGCTACTACAAGA
>JAZQNF010000114.1:0-14182 GCA_045627225.1 Bianqueaceae bacterium | reverse complement strand
CACGCTGCGCGCGGAGGGCATCGAGCCCACCGGCTTCTGGTACAACCCGAACATCCACGGAAAGTACGAGTACAAAACCCGGCGCAACACCCTGACCGAGTACGCCAAATCCGTCGGACTTACGCTCCTCATGGAGGATGAGTACGGGCTTCGGTCCTTCATTACCGATCTCTGCCCGGATTTCGATCACCGCTGCGAGTACTGCTACACCCGCCGCCTGACCGAAACGGCCGATTACGCCGCCTCGCACGGCTTCGACTCCTTCTCCACGACCCTGCTGATCTCCCCCTACCAGAATCACGAGCTGCTCCGCGAGATCGGCGAGCGTCTGGCCGCCGAGCGCGGCATCGGCTTCCTCTACCGCGATTTCCGCCCTTACTTCAAGGAGGGGCAGGAGCGCGCCGAGGCCCTGGGCCTCTATCGCCAGAAGTACTGCGGATGCATCTTCAGCGAGGAGGACCGCTATACCAAGCATAAAAAAAGATCCGAGGTCGAGGCCTGAATCTTGACTTATGCCGCATTTTCGTCTAAACTATAAGGTACAGTATTCAAAAGCACGCGAAAGGAATCTCAATCCATGAGCCCCTGGGAAATCGTTTTTACCGTTCTGGCCATAGTGGCCGTTATTCTGGTCATCCTTTATTTTGTCGGCCGCAAGCTTCAGAAAAAGCAGGACGAGGCCAACACCGTCATGGAGCAGACCAAGCAGACCGTGTCGGCCCTCATCATCGACAAAAAGAAGCTTAAGATGAAGGACGCCAACTTCCCCGCCGCCGCCGTGGCTCAGATTCCCTGGTATCTGCGCGGCAGCAAGTTCCCCATGGCCAAGGTCAAGGTCGGTCCGCAAATCACCACGCTGATCTGCGATCCCAAGGTCTTCAAGGCCCTGCCCGTTAAGAAGGTCGTCAAGATCGAGGTCGCCGGCGCCTATATCACCTCCTTCTCCACCGCCAAAAAGGGCGAGAAAAAGCCCGAGCCTCCCAAAAAGCTCAGCTTCAAGGAAAAGGTCAGCAAGTTCTTCAAAAAATTCAAAAAGAACAAAAACAAGTAAAGCCATCCGATCAAAAAAGGCATCCCGCTGCCCGCAAGGGCCGTCAGGGATGCCTAATTTTTATCTTTTTGCGGGCTGCTTCCCGCCGGACACTCTTCCTTCCTGATTCCGAGCTCCCGCTCCTCCCACTCTCCGCCGAGGCAGAGCCGATAGCGGACGCGCAGGCCTTCCTTCTCGGGCAAGAGCGCCTCGGTTTTGATCAGGACGCCGAGACGTCCCGCCGGCGTATCGAGAAAGCCCTCTGTCACCTGGCCGGGATCGAATTTCAGAAAGAGCCTGCCGGAGCTGCGCTGAAGGCGCAGCGGACAGCCTTGCTCATCCGAAAACACCGTCAGCGTTTCGGGCGCCTCCTCGCCGGGAAGAACGTAGGAAAAGCTCATGAGATGTCCCCGCTCCCGCAGCGAGGCGCTGACCGCCTGCTCGCCGTCGGCGCCGAGGAAGCACAGGCGGACCTGTTTCATTGTCTGTCCTCCGTTTCCGGATTCCAGAGCGCACCCGGCGAGACCTTTTCGGTCGGCGTCATCGGCATGTCGAGGATGCGCATGGCCAGGCTCTCAAAATGCTCGGTATTATCGGTCACGTAGAAGCGGACCGAGCCCTGCAGGCGGTCGGCAAGAAGCCCCTCCGCCCTTAAAAAATCACGGGCCTCCAGCACGGCTGCCCGGGAGGGATTGACCAGCTTCACCGAGGGACCCATCTCCGCCGCGATCACGCCCGAAAGGAGCGGATAATGCGTGCAGCCGAGCACCAGGGTATCGACATCCTCTTTTTTCAGTCCGGCCAGATAAAGACCGGCCACCTCCTCGGCGACATCCTGCTCCAGCTGCTCCTCCTCGGCCAGCGGCACGAAAAGCGGACAGGCCTTGGCAAAGACCGAGGCCTCGGGGCTCAGCGAGGCGATCAGGCGGGGATATTCGCCGGAGCGGACCGTCGCCTGCGTTCCGATGATGCCGATACGTCCGGACCGGGTGGCCTTCACAGCCGCACGCGCACCGGGCTCGACGACGCCCATGATGGGCAGCCCGAACTCGCCGCGCACGGTCGGAAGCGCATTGGCGCTTGCGGTCCCGCAGGCGATGATCACCGCCTTCACATTCTTTTTCTGCAGAAAATGAATGATCTGGCGCGAATACAGGATGATGTTCTCCCTGGATTTGCTTCCGTAGGGCAGACGGGCCAGATCGCCGAAATAGACGATATCCTCGCCGGGCAGCTCCTTGCGCAGCTCCCGCACGACCGTCAGGCCGCCTACGCCGGAATCAAAGACTCCGATGGGTCGATTGTCCATATTGTCTCCTAATCAACGGGTAAAAGCTAAGTCCACCAGACGGTCCACCAGCGCGGGCGTGCTGAGGCCGCGCGCATTCCACAGCATCGGATACATGCTGATGGAGGTAAAGCCGGGCATGGTGTTGATCTCGTTGAAAACGACCTCTCCGGTCGCGTTTTCGACGAAAAAGTCTACGCGGGACAGTCCGCGGCCGTTCAGCGCGCGGAAAATGGCCACCGCGTCGGCGCGGATCTCCTCGACCGTTGCCGTCGGAAGCTCCGGATCGATGACCGTGCGGGACTCCGCATTGGCGTATTTGGCGTCAAAGGTGTAGAAGGTATCGGCAGCCAGGATCTCGCCCACGCCGGAGGCGACCGGGTCAAGGTTGCCGAGCACGGCGCACTCGATCTCGCGGCCGACGATGGCCTCCTCGATCAGGATGCGGCTGTCATTTTCGGCAGCCAGCGTGATGGCAGCGTCCAGCTCCCTGCGGTCCGACGCCTTGCTGACGCCGATGGAGGAGCCTGCGTTGGAGGGCTTGACGAACATCGGATAACCGAGCTTTTGCTCCGCCTCATCCATCTTGGCCTCGCGGTCCCTGATCTCGACGCCGGTGATGCTGACGAAGCGGGCCTGGCGGATGCCGAGAGGCGCGACCACACGCTTGGTGGTCAGCTTATCCATGCCGGCGGCCGAGGCTAACACGCCGCAGCCGACGTAGGGAGCGCCCAGGGCCTCCAGATAGCCCTGGATCGTGCCGTCCTCACCGTACATGCCGTGGAAGACAGGGAAGCAGACATCGATGCCGCAGACGAGCTCGTTATCACGGAACAGACGGGCGCGATTGTGGCGGCCGGGCAGAAGGCCGGCCGAGGGGCAGTTTCTGGCCTCCTCGACGCTGAAATCGGCATAGTCCTTTTCCCACAGAAACCACAGTCCGTCACGATCGACATAAATCTTGTAAACCTCATATTTTTCGGGATCCAGCGCCTTCAGAATGGTACCGACGGAGATCAGCGAAATATCATGCTCCGACGATTTTCCCCCGAAAAGTACGGCTATTTTCTTTTTCATATCCTTGCTCCTTCTTGTGCTGATAAAGGAAATCAGTTCATTATAGGCCATCCGCGCGTCGATTTCAATCTTTTTGTATGATTTTGGTCCGGAGAAGGAAGCGGCTGTCCAGCGTCTTCAGCGCCTCCTCATCGGCGCAGAGACCGTAGAGAAAAACCGTGACGCCCTTTTCCGGGAAGGCGCGCACATAGAGGACCGCCGAAAGTTCGACCGGCTCGAAGGGCTCGCTGCACGCGCCCGAGGGCGCTCCGTACTGCAGATAGCTCGTGACAAAGCCCTGCTTTTCGTGTGCGCAGCCGTTGACGCGAAGCGTCGCCGACAGGCGTGTCCAGTCGGAAAGCCCGCCGAGGCTGATCCCCGGCTCCTCGGAGAGGATCTCCCAGTCGAAGACGCGGTCCGCGTAGGAAAGACCGAAATCGCCGAGTACGAGGGTGAAGAAATCGTAGCGGGGGACCTGGGACATCGCCGCGTAATCGATGGAGCCGTCCGGCAGAAAGCCGTACAGCTCCTCCTCGGAGCTGACCAGATAGGCCCCGTAAAAGCTGCTGTAATAAGGCGAGTCCGTCTCGTACAGCGAGGAATGCGGACGGAGCCCGAAGGCGCCGAAATTGTACAGGATCGTCAGGCGCGTATCGGGGCGGCCGACGGAGCGGCCGAAATAATCCTCTGCGTCGAAGCACATCACGAAGGGATACCAGTCCTTCCGGAGCGTTGAAAAGCCGCCCGGCAGGCGGACCGTAAGGCCCTTCTCCCGCATCACGCTCGTCCGCTCATTGAGAGCCGAATAAACGCTCATCACCGCGAGGCTGCGCGCCTGCGGAAGCGCTGCCGTAAGCAAAAGGACCGCCAACACAGGGATCCATATCCGCCGTCTTCGATGCTTTTTTCTCTCCACGGACGTACCTCCTTCGTTTTTTCCTATTCTATCACAGTTTGCACGGCTTGCAAGCACGCAGTTCATCACGTATAATAGGGGCAGTATGCATAAAGGAGCTTAACATGAAAAACATCCGCCTGAAGGGAGCCATCAATGTCCGCGATCTCGGAGGTCTGCCCGTCGCCGGCGGCTGCGTCCGCCCGCATCGCCTGCTCCGCGCCGCCATGCTGAATGAGCTGACCGAGGAGGACGTCCGGATCCTGGCCGACCGCTACGAGGTCCGTCTCTGTCTGGACCTTCGCACCGAGCAGGAGATCATCGACCGGCCGAACGCGCCGCTCGGCAGCATCGAATACCGGAAGCTTCCGCTCCTCAGCGAGGAAAACGCGGGCATCACGCGGGAAAAGGGCACCACGGCCCGCTTTTCGGGCAAGGGTAGCCTGAGCGGCAAAGAGCTGCGCAGCTACATCCCGAGCCTGGATGAGGTCTACCCCTGCTTCGTGCGCGATGCGTACTCCCGCAGCCAGCTCGCCGAGGCCATCCGCGCGATCCTTGCCCAGCCTGAGGGCGCCGTCCTCTATCACTGCAGCGGCGGCAAGGACAGGACCGGCGTGCTGTCGGCCCTCCTGCTGGAGCTGCTCGGCGCCGACCGCAAAACCATCTACCGCGATTACCTCTTCACCAACCGGGCGCATTGGTCAAGCGCCGTCAAGTATTACCTGCTGGTCCTGATCTTCAAGCACGACCGTATCGCCGCCGCCAGGCTCCGCGATATCTTCCTGGCCAGACGCCGCTACCTCGATTCGGTCTATCAGGCCATCGAGAAGGATTACGGCTCCGTCCGCGCCTATCTGACCGAGGGACTGGGACTGACGGAGGAAGAAATCGAGGCAGCCGGAAAGCTCCGCATGTGAAGCTGAAAGTCGCTCCCATAAAAAAATCCCTGTGACACGCTTTTCTTCAAAGCCGTGCCGCAGGGTTTTTTCATCAGAATTCTCTTTGATCCAGCTGATAGCTGTAATGCGGATCGTATGCCTTTTCCTCAGGCATGAACTTGTGCAGGGTGTTGATGGTCTGGCCGCCGTGGAACTTGCGGTCCTCGACATCCTCGGTGGTGCCCATGACGGTGACATTCAGCTGACGGTGACGGGCGCGGACCTGATCCCAGTCGATAAAATAGATATGGGCGAACTCGCCGCCGTCCAGGACGCCGTCCTTGATGGTCATGGTCTCGCTGCGGCCGAAGAAGCAGCTGCGGAGATGTCCGTCGGTGTTCATGCTGGTAAAATCGCCGGGCTCATCGACGTAGCGGCCGAACTGCCCGTGGATGGGGCCGGGATGGCGATACTGATGCTCGGTCTTGAAATCGGGCACGAGGCCGCGCATGATGTCCAGCAGGTCATGCTGCAGGAACTCCAGATCGAAGGAATCGATATCGTGGGAGCACTCCTGGATCATGACGGAGCAGGTGGTGTGATGGGAGGCGATGCAGACGGTTCCGTTCTTGATGCCCGATTCCCGGACGATCTCAATGATCTCGCGGGAGACATCGTGGAAGGTGGGGATCCAGCCGCGGGACTGCAGCTCAAGCTCTTTCTGAACAACTTTGAATTCCATAATTTATACTCCTTAATAATAAATAAAAGCTTTTTATTTCTTCGTTCTCTCGTCCCACGCTCTTCTTACCGCACCGATCATTTCATCGACCATGGCGGCCCGGTCAGCGGCCTTGGCCACGCCGGAGGAGGAGCCGGTAGCATCGGCGCCGGCCAGAATGGTGTTGTACACATCGTTTCCGTTCGCGATGCCGGCGGCGGTCAGTACGAGGATGTCAGGGTTGATGTCCTTGACGGCACGGGCGGCCGCCTCGACATATTCGGGGCCGACAGAGACGCCGGTTCCGATCAGCTCGCTGGGCTCGGCCACGATGATGTCGGGGGCCAGCAGGGCAATGGCGCCGGCTTCGGCCATGGAGTCGGCACAGACGATGGTGGCGAGGCCGACCTCATCGGCGCGGCGGATGGTCTCCTTCAGCACGCCCAGGGTGAGGGGCTTCTCGCAATGGTTGAGCATGACGCCCTCCGCACCGGCGGCGACCAGAGACTCCGGCAGAACATCGGCGAGACCGCGGCCCGGATACAGGGGATCCATGTGGGGCGCGAAGACGTGAATATGCTTGGTGGCGGCCTTTACGCGGGCGATCTCCACCAGAGGCGTCGTGAAAATGATATCGACGCCGTACTTTTGGGAAGCGGCATCGGCGGCCTTGGCCAGCTCGATGACGTCCTGCCCGTAAAGATAGGACTTGGGCCCGATCTCGAAGAAGGGGGCTTTGATTTTGCAGTTTCCGTTCATGTTTTTCCTCTTGTTTTACAGAATCACAGCCTGTATATTATATCGGCTTCCCTGCCTGTTTTCAAGTCATTTCCGGACCGGGCAGCCGCAGCGCTCAGCCAGCGCACGGAAGGCGGGAAGGGAGCGTCGGACGGTCTCCGGCGAGACGCAGAAGGCCAGGCGGAAAAAGCCGGGGCAGCCGAAGGTGGAGCCGGGAACGACCAGAATGTGATACTCCTTGGCCAGAGCGCAGAAGGCGCGGTCATCCGGGAAGGGGCAGCGAGGGAACATGTAGAAGGCGCCCTGGGGAGCGACCAGCTCGAAGCCCAGCGCGGTCAGCTCGTTCAAAAGAAGCTCGCGGTTCTCGCGGTAGACGCTCATGTCGGAGGTGCAGTCGGGCAGTTCTCCGATGACCTTCTGGAAAAGCGAGGGTGCGTTGACAAAGCCCAGGATGCGGTTGGCAACAGCCGCCGCAGCCTGCGTGTTTTCGGCATCCTCGACAGAATCGGGGATCAGCAGGTAGCCGATGCGCTCGCCGGGCAGGGACAGGCTCTTGCTGTAGGAATAGCCGACCATCGTGTTCTCGTAGAAGAGGGGCAGATGGGGCACCTCCTGACCTCCGAAGACGATTTCCCGGTAGGGCTCGTCGGAGATCAGATAGATGGCGTGTCCGTATTCGGCTTCCTTTTTATGCAGCAGCTCGGCCAGGGCACGGAGCGTGTCGGCAGAGTAAATGACGCCGGTCGGATTGTTGGGCGTATTGATGATGAGGGCGCGGGTCCGCTCGGTGAAGAGCGCCTCGGCTGCCTCGAGATTGAGCGAAAAGTTTTCGGTATCAGCGGGAACGACCACGCGTACGCCGCCGAAGTTGGCGATATAATTGTTGTATTCGCCGAAATACGGGGCAAAAAGCATGACCTCGTCGCCGGGCTCGAGGAGCATTTTGAGCGCAACATTCAGCGCGCCGGCGGCGCCGACGGTCATCAGAAAGTTGTTGGCCGTATAGTGAGTGCCCCACTTGCGGTTCTCGGAGGCGGCCAGAGAGGCGCGCACCTCGGGATAGCCGGCATTGCTCATGTAGCCATGCAGCACGGATTCGTCCTCTTCGGAGAGGATGCGGATGGCCTCGCGGCGCACCTCCTCAGGCGGAGGCGTGCAGGGGTTGCCGAGAGAAAAATCGTAGACATTTTCGGCGCCGAATTCGGCCGCCATTTTCTTACCTTCTTCAAACATCGCCCGGATGACGGAGCCTCCCGCCACGAGCGCAGACATCGATTTTGAAATCATAGCTGAACCCTCCTACGCGTTATTGTACTGCCATGCCGAAGCCGAGTCAAGCATCCGCGCGCTTTTCCGCGATCATGACACCGCGGGGCGCGACCCTCAGCCGGTCGGTGCGGACCGAGCCCAGAGGCTCGGCGGAGGCCAGGCGCTCATCCGCCAGGATCTGCCATTCTCCCTCCCCGACCCGGACCTCGGCAGGATCATCCGTGCTGTTGAGCACGACGGCCGTCTCGATGGAGCCCGCCAGCGCGCCCCAGGCCACCAGACCGTCGGCCTTTGCCAAGCAGCGGAAGTCCCGGACCGGCCCCTGTGCCAGGAAACGGCGGCGGATCGCGATCAGGCCGCGATAATAAGCCAGAAGCTCCGCAAAGGGCTCCTGACGGCGCCAGTCGAGTCCGTTGACCGACAGCGGCGAGCCGTAGCTGTTGCCGTCGGCATATTTGGTGCGGCCGAATTCCTCGCCGCCCATCAAAAAAGGCGTGCCGCCCGACATCATCACCGCCGCAGCCGCCATCTTGTTGGCCGCCAGACGGATGAGCTCGGGGCTGTCGAAGCCGCTCCCGTCCGTGCGGACCGTCGCGGTGATCTTGTCCCAAAGGGTGAAATTATCGTGGCAGGAGCTGTACTGCACGACGCGGGCCGGATCGGGCGCGCCCGAGGCCATCTCCATCATGCGCTCCTCCGTGCCGCGTGCGCCTGCGATGAAGCCGGGCGCCTCCAGCTCGAAGGCACTGCCGCGCACCGCATCACGCCCGACATCGCTGAAGAAGCCGATGCCCTCCTCCCACAGAGGAAGAGAGGACCGGTCTGCCGGGATCGCGCCCGCGCGCATGGAGGGAGGCAGAGCCGACCAGGGCTCTCCGTACATCAGGATATGCTTGGCTCCGCCCGCGGCATCCAGCGCACGGCGCAGCGCATTGACCGTTTCGACGTCCATCAGGCCCATCAGATCAAAGCGGAAGCCGTCGATATGATACTCCTGCGCCCAATACAGGACCGAATCCAGGATATAGCGGCGCACCATGCTCCGTTCGGTCGCCAGCTCGTTTCCGCAGCCGCTGCCGTTCGCAAAGCCGTCCCGGTACGCTCGGTGATAATAATAAGGCATGGCCTGATGAAAATGACTTTTCAGGCTCTCGTAGGTATGGTTGTATACGACGTCCATGATGACGCCGATGCCGGCCCGGTGAAGCGCCAGCACCAGCTCCTTGAATTCACGGATGCGCACCTCGCCGTGATAGGGATCCGAGCTGTAGCTGCCCTCGGGTACATTGTAATTCTGCGGATCGTAGCCCCAGTTGTAGGCCTCGGAGGGTGCCCCCTCGGAAAGCGTCGCAAAGTCCTGCACCGGCAGCAGCTGCACATGCGTGATGCCCAGCTGCTTCAGATAAGCGATGCCGGTCGGTAGCTCCTCCCGGCCCGGCACATGGCTGTCCGTCTCCGAAAAGGCCCGATACAGGCCCGGGAAACGGCTGCCGGCGCTCTCCAGGCCGGAAAAATCGCGCACATGGACCTCCCAGACGATGGCCTCGTCGGCGCGGGCGGTAAAGCAGTAATCATCGCGGCCCCAGCCCTCCGGATCCGTTCCCTTCAGATCCGCGACCATGGCACGGCCGCCGTCCAGTCCGCAGGCCCGCGCATAGGGGTCGCAGAACTCGCGGACCTCTCCGCCGATGACCGCGCGGAAGCGATAGTAGACCCCGCGGCAGTCTCCGTCGATCCCGACGCTCCAGACGCCCCGCTCCTCAGGCTTCATGCGGTATTCGCCGATCATAGAGGAAGCGTCCCGATCGTTCCCCTGACTGAAAAGGAGCAGACTCACCTTGCTGGCCAGCGGACTCCACAGCTTCCAGACCGTGCGCGCAGGCGAATAGACCGCGCCCAGATCGTTTCCTTCGTAAGAATAGCGGTTCTCAAAGAAAGACGAGTCATACAGAGCGCGGAGCTTTTCGGCGGAAAGCTCGTCGGCCCGAAGGCCTGCGAAATCATGCAGCATAGCGGTTCCATCCTTTTGGGGATATGATAGAAACAATAGAGATGATTATAGCATCCGGAAAAAGCAGACGCAAGTTCAAACGAAAAAACATTCCCCGCAATCCCTTCAATTCTTTATTGACAAACCGGCGATGATACGCTAATATAATAAAGCGCTTCAAAAAAGCGATCCAGGGGCATAGTTCAATGGTAGAACAGCGGTCTCCAAAACCGTCGATACGAGTTCGACTCTTGTTGCCCCTGCTATTTTTTTGCCTTTTTCCGTTTTTTGCTTTCCATATCCCTTTCATTATGATATACTTAACAGGTTCACCCTGTCAGGTATTTTTTTATTTGCTTTTTGCGTCCGCCGGGCCCTCTTCGGCCGGCGCTTTCAGAATAAACCGGAAAGGAAACACCGAAACCGAATGGAAAAATGGTTTAAGTACATCAGACCCTATCTGACCTATTTCATCGTCGGTCCCGTCTGCATGATCGTCGAGGTCATCGGCGAGGTCGTCATGCCCAAGCTTCTGGCCGTGGTCATCAACGCCATGAATGACGGTACCCTGACCAACGCCATCAGCCTCCGCACCATGCTGCTCATGATCCTGACCGCCGTTCTCATGATGATCGGCGGCGTGGGCGGCGCCTACTTCGGCGCCAAGGCCTCCGTCAATTTTGCGGCGGATCTGCGCGAGGACGTATATGCCCGCATCCAGCAGTTCTCCTTTGCCAACATCGACCGCTTCTCGACCGGCTCGCTCGTCACCCGTCTGACCAACGATGTCACCAAGCTGCAGAACTTCGTCAACATGATGCTGCGCATGGCGCTGCGCTCGCCGGGCATGATGATCGCCGCGCTCGTCATGGCCATCCTGACCAAGCCCAGCCTGTCCGTCATCTTTGCCGTCACCATGCCGCTTCTGGCCTTCAGCATCGTCCTGATCATCAAGGCGACCTTCCCCCGCTTCCAGCGCATGCAGGAAACCGTTGACGCCCTGAACTCCGACGTCCAGGAAAACATCACCAACGTCCGCGTCGTCAAGAGCTTTGTCCGCGAGGAGCATGAGATCGGCAAGTTCCGCAAGGCCAACAAGGCCATGAAGGACGCCAACTACGACGCCATGAAGATCCTGATCTACATGTCCCCGGCCATGACCCTTTTCATGAACCTGACCATCATGGCGGTCATCCTCTTCGGCGGTCCCATCGTCCTCCGCGGCGAAATGGAGGTCGGCGATCTGTCCGCCTTCATCACCTACGTCACGCAGATCCTCTCCGGTCTGATGATGGTCTCCATCCTTTTCATGATGGCCTCCCGCGCCATGGCCTCCGGCAAGCGTATCCGTGAGGTGCTGGATGAGACCGTCGACCTGAGCGATGCCGACGCCGCCTATCCCGACGCGCTGGTCGAAAGCGGCTCCGTCGAGTTCCGCAATGTCTCCTTCCGCTACTACAAAAACAGCGAGGAAAGCGTGCTGGATCATATCGATCTCTTTATCCCCGCAGGCAAGACCGTCGGCATTATCGGCTCGACCGGCTGCGGCAAAAGCACCCTCGTTTCGCTGATCCCCCGTCTCTACGATGCCGATGAGGGCGAGGTCCTCGTCGACGGCATCAACGTCCGCGATTACTCCCTCGTCAACCTCCGCAACGGTGTCGGCATGGTGCTGCAGAAGAACACGCTGTTTTCCGGCACCATCGAGGAAAACCTCCGTTGGGGCGACGAAAACGCCTCCGATGAGGAGCTCCGCCGCTTCGCCGACTACGCGCAGGCCGACAAATTCGTCTCCTCCTTCACCGAAGGCTATCAGACCGAGCTGACCCAGGGCGGCACCAATGTGTCCGGCGGTCAGAAGCAGCGTCTGTGCATCGCCCGGGCCCTGCTCAAGAAGCCGAAGATCCTGATCCTCGATGACTCGACCAGCGCCGTCTTTACCGCAACAGAGGCGCAGATCTGCCGCGCATTCCGCGAGGAGCTTCCCGGCTCGACCAAGCTCATCATCGCCCAGCGCATCAGCTCCGTGCAGGAGGCCGACATGATCGTCGTCATGAACGACGGCCGCATCACCGGCATCGGCACGCACAGCGAGCTCCTGCAAAGCAGCGAGGAATACCGCGAGATCTACGAATCGCAGACCGGCGCGGCCGCAGGAAAGGAGGAATAAGCCATGGCACGTTCACTTTCCGAGCTTCAGAAGCAGTATAACAGCAAGGCGGCGGGACGCGGTCCCGGAGGCCCCGCCCGAAACCGCGGCAAGGGCGAAAAGCCCAAGAACATGGGCAAGACCATACGCCGCATGTTCTCCTACATGAACGGCTATTGGGGGCGCATGATCTTCATCCTCTTCACGATGCTGATCTCGACCGTCACCTCTCTGGTCGCCACCTATCTGACCGCCCCCATCATCAACAAGCTTTCGCTGGCCGTCAAGCCCGACATGGAGATCGAATGGAACCCGCTGGAGCTTCTGGCCGACAGCTTCATCAGCCGCCTGGCCGACCGGCTTCCGGTCCTTCTGGACAGTCCGGTCATGACCTATATCGTGGCCGCCTTCATCATCCTGCTGGTCATCTACCTGATCGGCATTCTCTGCACCTACCTGCAGAGCCGCCTGATGATGATCATCTCGATCAATGTCTCCGAAAAGATCCGCAACGATCTCTTTGAGAAGCTGCAGTATCTGCCCGTCCGTTACTTCGATTCGCACCCCACCGGCGAGATCATGTCGCGCTTCACCAACGACGTCGACAACATCGACATGATGATCTCGAACTCGCTGGTATCGCTCTTCTCCGGCGTGGTCACCCTGATCGGAACCCTCTTCTTCATGTTCCGCACCAACTGGATCCTCTCTCTGGTCACCCTGGTCTTCACGCCGCTCTTTACCTTCGGCGGCACGGCCATCGCCAAAGCGTCGCAGAAGTATTACAGCCGTCAGCAGGCCGCCCTGGGCGCCGACAACGGCTATATGGAGGAAACCGTCACCGGCCAGAAGGTCGTCAAGATCTTCAACCACGAGGACAGCTGCCGCGAGGAATTCGCCCTGCTCAACGACGATATGCGTGATACGCAGTTCCACGCCCAGTTCTGGGGCGGCGTCATGGGGCCCATCATGGGCAACACCTCGCAGATCTGCTACGCCGTCACCGTCGGCGTCGGCGGCATCCTGATGGTGGCCCGCCGCCTCTCCCCCGGAGGTCTGACCGTTTTCGCAGGCTACTCACGCCAGTTCGCCATGCCCATCAACATGCTGGCCGGCCAGATGTCCACCGTCTTCGCGGCCCTCGCCGGTGCCGAGCGTGTCTTTGAGGTCATGGATTCCCAGCCCGAGCCCGCCGACGATGCGGACGCCGACGCCATGCCCGGCATGCAGGGCTACGTCGTTATGAACGATGTCTCCTTCGGCTACAACCCCGACAAGACCATCCTCAAGCACATCAGCCTTTACGCCAAGCCCGGCCAGAAGATCGCCTTGGCCGGCTCCACCGGCGCCGGCAAAACGACCGTCACCAATCTGCTCAACCGCTTCTACGATATCGAAGAGGGGGAGATCACGATTGACGGCGTCGACATCCGCCACATCGAGCGCGAGCGTCTCCGTTCCTCCATCGCCATGGTCCTGCAGGACACGCACCTCTTTACCGGCACGGTCATGGAGAACATCCGCTACGGACGCGTGGACGCCACCGACGAAGAGGTCATCATCGCCGCCAACACCGCTTCCGCCCACAGCTTCATCATGAAGCTTTCGGACGGCTACAGCACCCTCCTGGAGGGCGACGGCGCCAACCTGTCGCAGGGTCAGCGCCAGCTGATCAACATCGCACGCGCCGCCCTCTCCAAGGCTCCCATCCTTGTCCTCGATGAGGCCACCAGCTCCGTCGATACCCGCACCGAGCGCCACATCGAGCAGGGCATGGACCGCCTGATGAAAAACCGCACCACCTTCGTCATCGCGCACCGTCTCTCGACCGTCCGCAACGCCAACGCCATCATGGTGCTGGAAAAGGGCGAGATCATCGAGCGCGGCACGCACGACGAGCTGCTGGCCATGAAGGGCCGTTACTACGAGCTTTACACCGGCCAGCGCGAGCTGGACTAAGCGGCTGTTCCCCGTCCGGCAAAAACTATAAACAAAAAGAAAGTCCCTGTGATCGGCAGCTTCCTCTTTGATATGTACCCCCTTTACTGGACAACCAGTAAAGGGGGTATTGTTATGAAGTACAGCTTTGAGTTTAAAGTAACCTGTGTAGAACTCTATAAGCTGAGGAAATGGCCGGAAACACCGGAAGGCATGACCGCAAAAGATTT
>JAZQNF010000113.1:0-15527 GCA_045627225.1 Bianqueaceae bacterium | reverse complement strand
TTCGCCCGACCAGCATTTCACACAACCATCGTAAATGCTGAGTGATGTGTCGGGGATTACGAGGTGTTCATCGATGCCTATTACGTTGCCAAAGCCCTGACAGGTGGGGCATACATCGCTTACACGCACATCGATATTTTTCTTGCAGCCGAAAGCGGCTTCCTCGAAGCTGATGTCGATGCGGGACTGCACATCGTTTCCGCGGCGGGCCGATGAACGTGTGCCGCCGCTGCGGGAGGACGCGCCGCCGAAGATATCGCCAAAGCCGAAGAAATCGCTGAAAATATCACTGAAGTTGGTATAATCGAAGCCCTCAAAGCCGGTGCCGCTGCCGCCGTAGGCCGGATCGAAGGCAGCGTGGCCAAACTGATCGTATTTGGAACGCTTCTCCGGATCCGAAAGAACGCCGTAGGCCTCAGAGGCTTCTTTGAACTTCGCCTCGGCTTCTGCGTCTCCGGGATTCATATCAGGATGATACTTCTTTGCCAGCGCACGGTACGCCTTTTTGATCTCCTGATCGGTCGCGCCCTTCTGGACGCCTAATACTTCGTAGTAATCTCTTTTATCTGCCATATAAACTCACATCTGATAAACGGCATAGAAGGGAAAGGCGATCCTTTCCCTTCTCCGTATTTATTTGTTAGATTTCACGATAATCCGCATCGACGACATCGGGGCCGTCTCCGCCGTTGTTTCCGTTGGCTCCGTTATTTCCGCCGTTTCCGCTGAAACCGCCGTCATAACCGCCGTAAGAGGAACCGGGATCGCCCTGAGGCGCGGATTGCTGATACATCTTGGAGGCCATATCATTGAGCGCCTTGGTAAGCTTTTCGGTCTGAGCCTTCAGCTCGGAAGCATCCGTCTCACTGACATTATCCTTGGTCCGATCAACCAGCTCCTTCAGCTTCGAAAGCTCTGACTCGATGGCACTCTTGTCAGCCGCATCCATCTTGTCACCGACCTCTTCGATCGTCTTTTCGGTCTGGAAAACCATGGCGTCAGCCTCGTTGCGGGCCTCGATGGCTTCCTTGCGCTTCTTGTCTTCCTCAGCATACTTCTCCGCTTCCTTGACGGCGCGGTCAACTTCTGCATCGGAAAGATTGGTGGAAGCGGTAATGGTAATGTTCTGCTCCTTGCCGGTGCCAAGGTCTTTGGCGGTAACCTTTACAATGCCGTTGGCATCGATATCAAAGGTGACCTCGATCTGAGGAACACCGCGCATGGCCGCGGGGATACCGTCCAGTCTGAACTTGCCGAGGGTCTTGTTGTCGCGAGCCATGGGACGCTCACCCTGAACAACGTGGATATCAACCGCCGTCTGATTGTTTTCGGCCGTGGAGAAGATCTGGCTCTTCTTGGCAGGAATGGTCGTGTTGCGCTCGATCAAAGGAGTCGCAACGCCGCCCATGGTCTCGATGCCGAGGGTAAGAGGCGTAACATCCAGCAGAAGAATGTCGCCGGCACCGGCTTCGCCGGAAAGCTTGCCGCCCTGAATGGCAGCACCGAGGGCAACGCATTCATCGGGGTTCAGCGTCTTGGAAGGCTCCTTGCCGGTGATCTTGCGGACCGCTTCCTGAACAGCGGGGATACGGGTGGAACCGCCGACAAGGAGAACCTTGTCGAGCTGAGCGGTGGTCAGACCGGCATCGGAAAGCGCGGTACGGACGGGACCGACGGTGCGCTCGACCAGATCAGCGGTCATACGGTCAAATTCTGCACGGGACAGAGAAACCGCAAGGTTTTTGGGACCGTCCTCGTTCGCGTAAATGAAGGGGATGTTGATTTCGGTGCGGGTCATGTTGGAGAGCTCTTTCTTGGCATTCTCCGCCGCGTCACGCAGACGCTGCATGGCCATCTTGTCACCGGTCAGATCAATGCCCTCCTCCTTCTTGAACTCGGAAACAAGGAAATCGATGATGCGCTGATCGAAATCATCGCCGCCCAGATGAGTGTCACCGCTGGTGGCGAGTACTTCGATGACGCCGTCGCCGATGTCGATCAGGGAGACATCAAAGGTGCCGCCGCCGAGATCGTATACCAGGATGGTCTGCTCGTTTTCGTTGTCCAGTCCGTAGGCCAGTGCAGCGGCGGTCGGCTCATTGATGATTCGCTTGACATCCAGACCGGCAATACGGCCGGCGTCCTTGGTCGCCTGACGCTGAGCGTCGTTGAAATAGGCAGGAACCGTGATGACAGCCTCCGTGACGGACTCGCCCAGATAGCTCTCTGCATCGCTCTTAAGCTTCTGCAGGATCATGGAAGAAATCTCCTGAGGGCTGTAGCTCTTGCCATCGATGTAAGTACGCTCGTCCGTGCCCATCTTTCTCTTGATGGAGCGGACAGTTTTGTCGGGATGCGTGATGGCCTGACGCTTGGCCAGATCGCCAACCAGACGCTCGCCGTTTTTACTGAAAGAAACGATGGAGGGAGTCGTACGTCCTCCTTCGGGGTTGGTGATTACAACAGGCTTTCCGCCTTCCATAACCGCTACACAGGAATTCGTGGTTCCCAGATCAATACCGATAATTTTTCCCATTGTAAAAATCTCCTTTATGAATAATCTAAATGCGGAATTTAGTTCGCAACCTTAACCATAGCGGCACGCAGAAGCGTGTCATTGTACATATAACCGGTGACAAGGACCTGAACGATCTCGTTCTCACCGTAGGCCTCATCCTCCACATGCATGACGGCATTGTGATAATGAGGATCAAACTGAGCTCCCAGACAGTCTATCGGAGTAATGCCGATGCTTTTCAGAGCGGTCATCATCTGCTGATAGGTCATCTGAACTCCCTTGACAAAGCTGTCGTCAGGATCCTTGGCAGCGGAAAGCGCTCTTTCGAACGTATCCACGACAGGGAGAATCGCCTCAATCGCATGTGAAACACCGCGGCCGAAGGCCTGCTCCTTTTCCTTCGTTGTGCGTTTGCGATAGTTATCATATTCGGCAAGGGTACGAAGATATTGGTCCTTCAGCTTTTCAAGCTCGGCGCTCGTGTCGGAGGCTTCTGCCTTTTGGGGCTCATCAGCGGGAGTCTCTTCAGCTTTATTCTCCTGCTCTGTCACGGCCTCCTCATTGAGCTTCTGCTCTTCTTCGATGTTTTCGGACTTCTGTTCGTCTGTCATTCTTTCTGTGTTCCTCCCTCTTGCTGACTGTCAAACAGCCGCGGAAAATCGTGAGCGATATATTTGAGCGATCCGACGACGCGATCATAGTCCATACGCATGGGACCGACCACACTGATGGAACCCAGTTCCATGTCCTTGTAACGGTATGTGGCCGTGATCACACTGCAGTCAGAAAGCTGCTCAACCTTATTCTCGGAGCCGATGGCGATGCGAACCTGCCCCTCCTCGGGCGACAGGTCACCGGTCTCAATCTCCGGCTTGACGAGACGCTTGACCTCCTCCTTCTTCTGAAGGAACTCCATGAAGCCCCGCGCACGGTTAATGTCGGAAAACTCGGGGAAATTCAGCATGTTGGAGGCGCCGGAGGTGTAAACGCCGACATCGTCCACGCTGTGAAGCGTGTCATGAAGCGCTTCCATAAAGCTGTCCATCATGGCCTCATCCATGTGCGTCTCCTTCTTGATTTTGGACAGAAGGGACAGCGAAATATCGCTTAAGGTAAGGCCGCAAAGCTCTTCGTTCAGCTTTTCGGTCAGTCGGTTCAGATCCTCCTGAGTATACCCGGCTTTGATGGGGATGATATGATTGGAAACCATATTCCCGTCCGTGATGGCGACCAGCACGACCGAGGAGTTATCCAAGGGGATCAGCTGCAGATGCTTCAGCCGGCTTTTAGTCAGATGCGGCGTCGTTACGATGGTCGTGTAAGACGTGACCGTTGCGAGCAGATCACCGATTTCACGCAGCAGCGAATCGAGCTGCAGGGATTTTTTCTGCAGAATGGAACGAACCAGCTCCCACTGCTCGTCGGTTACCGTGTCCTTTTGCATCAGTTCGTTGACATAAAGACGATAGGCCTTTGCTGAAGGAATACGGCCTGCCGAGGTATGCGGCTGTTCGACCAGTCCGAGCTCCTCCAGATCCGCCATTTCATTGCGAATCGTTGCTGAGCTGATGCCGAGAGGAAAACGTCTGGAAATCGTACGGGAGCCGACCGGCTCAGCCGTTTCCAGATAATTCATGATGATGGCCTGCAAAATCTGCAGTTGCCTTTCACTGATATCCAACGCTCTGTCCTTTCTTATTAAAATCAATAAGCTGTCAGGCTGTTAGCACTCACGCATGCAGAGTGCTAACATCACATAATAAAATAGCACCTGACAGATCAATTGTCAAGTGCTAAGTTCATTATTTGTTCTGAAGAAAGGCTCCGAAGACGATATTTCCCAGGTCTGTTCCTTTTTCGCTGAGATACAGTCGGTCATCGTTTTCCAGAAGAAGACCGTCCGAGAGGTTTTTCTCGATCGCTGCTTGATATACGCTTTGGATATCGATGCCGAAGCGTTCAAAAAAGGCGTTCTTCGAGATCCCTTCCGTTTTACGAAGTCCGAGAAACATGAACTCCTCCTGGCAGTCTCGCTCGGAAAGGACCTCGCAATCGACGTGAAGCGCAGAAGGCTCGGTGCAATGCGAAAGATAAAAAGACAAGTCGCTGCTGTTTCGGTAACGGAGCTCCTGACCTTCCGATCGGACCAGAGATGCCGCTCCGAGTCCGAGGCCGAAATAAGGCACCCGATCCCAGTAGCCGGTATTGTGGATGCTTCTGAATCCGGGACGAGCGAAATTAGAGATCTCATACTGTTCATATCCGGATGCCTTCAGAAGCCGAACCGCATCGTGATACATCTCTCTCTCCGCTTCTTCATCCGGAAGAAGCAGACGGCCCTCCTTCTGGTCAGCAAAAAACGGAGTGCCCTCTTCAACGATCAGACTGTAGCAGGAAAGATGCTCAGGAGATAAAGAAAGGGCCTCTTTCAGAGTGCTCTGCCAGACAGAAGGACTTTGTCCGGGCAGGCCCATCATCAGATCAAAGCTCAGATTCGCAAACCCTATTTCGCGAAGCAGCAACGCCTGACGGCGCGCATCGTCAGCAGAATGGATGCGCCCGAGGCGACGCAGAAGACCGTCGTCAAAGGACTGAACCCCGAGACTGATACGGTTGATACCGGCCTGTTTCCAGACAAGTGCTTTTTCGCGGTCAAAGGTGCCGGGGTTTGCTTCCAGAGTGATTTCTGCGTTCGGCAGGAAATCAAAGCAATCGTACAGCTGCTCGCAAAGCTCGGAAATCTGCGAGGAGGACAATATTGAAGGGGTTCCTCCGCCGAAAAAAAGGCTGCGGATCGGAGCGGAAGTATCGGCCTCCTCCTTCACGGAGGCGATTTCCTTTTTCAGGGCCTCGACATAAGCCGTGCGAAGATCCTCCGAAGCGGGGAATGAGAGGAAATCGCAATAAGCACATTTTCTGACACAAAAAGGAAGATGAACGTACAGTTCAATCGCTTGCTTCTGATTCATAAGCTTCCGTACTGATCAGGTCAAACACGACCTGCCTGGCAAGCTCCAAATGCTCTCCGGAGCCGACAAAGGCAAGATAAGGTCCGAATTGAGCTGTAAAAAGCTCTTCAATGCTCGAAACGCCTTCCAGACAAAGGGCTACTGGGAAGAGCTCTTCACTGTCGTTATTGATAGGAGCATAAAGGATAACAGACTCCCTGCCGGAAAGAGTGCTGAGCTTCTCGCTCAGAAGCTTAAGCTCATACGCAGTGAAAACATCCGTTAAAGGCAGAAAATACTCACTGACCGACATGACCAGCATATTGCTTTCGGTGGAGATGATGCAATCCAGCTCCTTTGCGTTGACCATGGCAATAATCTGCGTAACAGAGGTCTGAATCTGTTCGTAATAAATGGGATCGTTTCCGAAATCCTGAACCTCCGCGATCGTGAAAATTTTTTCGCCTAATTGCTCGCGGTATTCTTGGTTGATTCGGGATTTAAAGCTATCACAGTCCTCGGAATCGATGTAACCCGCGAAAAGACAGAACTCAAGCCCTGTTTCGGGCGGCGGGTTCAATATGTAATGATTGATGCACCAGCCGATGACGAAAAGCCCGAACAGAGTCACCAGGATAGGAACCCAGTAATAGGTGGCGATATGCTCAAGCTTTTCTTTGAAATTCATCGCTTTGAAGGCTTGCCGCTCGTGCTCTTTTTCATAATCCTGCATCTTCTTTTTCCTTTCTGCGTTTCTTCAAGGCATCTCCGAAGACGAAGGAAAGCACCTCGGAAAGCGTATTCGCTTCAAAAAGACGCAGTTCCCCAAGAGTCGAACGGAATGTTCGGCTCAGTGCCCCGGCCGGTATCACTACGGTCCCGAATTTCATCCGGACAAGCTCCCTGACGATGCTTTCCATCGAGGGAACCCGTTTCAGCTCACCGGTCAGACCGACATCGCCGACAAAAACAATGCTGCTGCTGATCGGAACGGAAAGCGCCGACGAGACCATCGAGCAAATGGTGGCCAGATTGACCGAAGCCTGCGAAAGTCTGAGCCCTCCTGCCGTTTTCACGACAACGTTCTGATCATAGAGGGAAATTCCTCCCCTCTGCTCCAGAATGGAGATCAGCGTGGCCAGCTGCTCGCGCTTCATGCATTCCGAAATTCTGGTCGGATAAGGCGTAAAGGACCGGCTGATCAGGCTCTCGACCTCCGCTACGATAGGCCTTGTGCCTTCTTTGATGGCCGTAAGCGCCGTGCCGCTCACGCGTGAATTCTCAGGTCTTCGCGACATGAAATAGGCTGAGGGATTATCGATCTGAACCAGACCGTTCTCCTCCATCGTAAAAAAGCCCATTTCTCCGGTGCTGCCGAAGCGATTCTTGGTCGCCGAAAGGATGCGCAGCTCCTCAGAGGCATCCGCCTCCATAAACAAAACCGTGTCCACCATATGCTCAAGCGTGCGGACTCCGGCCAGCTCATCCTCCTTGGTCAGCTGACCGGCCATGAAAACCGCGCAGGGATGCTCCGGCTTTTTTGCCAGTGAAATCATTGCGTTTGTACATTCGACGATCTGAGTCGGGGTTCCGGGACGCGAAGGAAACTCAGCCAGAGAAAAGGTCTGGATACTGTCCACGATCACAAGAGCCGGATCGACGCTCTCCACGGAGGCAAGCAGTTCATTCATGCTGTTGGTGGACTGGACCCATAAAAGCTCCGGAATATCCCGAAGCACACGTTCTGCCCGCCTGCGCAGCTGACCCTCGGATTCCTCTCCTGAGACGTAAAGCACGCGAAGCCCCTGGCCGCTTAGTCTTGAGGCGATCTGAAGCAAAAGGGTGGACTTGCCCGCCCCGGGCTTGGCGGCAATGATCGAGACCGAGTCTCGCGTGATGCCTCCGCCCATCACACGGTCAAACTCCTCCATACCGGTCACGATACGATCGCAGGTATCCGGTGACACACGGTTTAAGGTCGTAAGGCCCTTTCCGGGGATGGCGCGAGCGGATTGGCCGGAGGAAGGCGCCTGAGCGCTCACAGCCTCCTGCTCCTCCAAGGTGTTCCAGCTTTGACACGAGGGACACTGCCCCATCCATTTTGCGCTTTCGAAGCCGCAACGGGAACAACGATAAATCACTTTTGCTTTCGCCATGAAATCTCCTGTTATTCTTGTTTCAGAGTAAAGCCGTCCTTTTCGCAGAAGCAGACCGTTAACGAGTCACCCTCGCGAACGGAGCCGTTCAAAACGGAAGAGGCAAGAAGGTTTTCGATCTTCTCCTGCATGACGCGGCGAAGGGGACGAGCGCCGTAAGCAGGATCAAAGCCCAGCCGAGCCAGCTCCGTAAGAGCCTCCTTGCTCAGCGAGAGATTAAGCTTCAGGGCATCCTTTACCCGCTTGCTGAGACGGGAAAAGAGAAGCTTTGCGATATCCAGCACCTCGGAGCTGTTCAGCTGACGGAAGACGATCGTTTCATCGATACGGTTGAGAAATTCCGGCCGGAAGATTCGCTTTACCTCGTCCATCACATTTTTCTGCATCTGCTCATAGAGATGCTGCTCGGAGGAATCGGAGGTGAATCCGAGGCTCTTCGGCGCGACGATGCTTCGGGCACCTACATTGGAGGTCATGATGATAACCGTGTTTTTGAAATCAACGGAGTGCCCCTGACTGTCCGTGATATGGCCCTCATCCAGCACCTGCAGCAGAATATTGAAAACATCGGGGTGTGCTTTTTCGATTTCATCAAACAGAACGACCGAATAAGGCTTTCTGCGGATTTTTTCACTCAGCTGGCCGCCCTCCTCGTATCCGATATATCCCGGAGCGGAGCCGATGATTTTGGAGGCACTTCCCTTCTCGATGTATTCGTTGATGTCCAATGGGACCAATGCGTTCTCATCGCCGAAAAGAGCCTCAGCCAGTGCTTTGCACAGCTCTGTTTTACCGACGCCTGTAGGTCCGAGGAAGAGGAAGGAGCCGATAGGACGTGCGGGATCCTTAAAACCGAGTCTGGCACGGCGTACAGCCTTCGAAACTGCGTCAACGGCTTCATTCTGCCCGATGACGCGCTCATGAAGCGTATCCTCGAGATGAAGGAGACGTTCGCCTTCACTTTGAGTCAGTCTGGCAACCGGGACACCGCTCCATTCGGAGATGATTTCGGCGACAGTCTCAGCCGTGACCGTAGGTACCGAGGCATGTCCGGTAGCAACCAAACGAGGGGCAAGATCGGCTTCCAGCTCGCTTTCTTTTTTCGAAAGAGCTTTTGCTTCGTCAAGCTTCCCCTTCAGGATAGCTTTTTCTTTCTCTTCCTTCAGACGCTTCAGCTCACTTCTAAGCTTTTCGGTTTCGAGCGGATCGCGTACAACGCCCATGCGGAAACGGGCTCCGGCTTCGTCCATGACATCGATGGCTTTATCAGGGAGAGAACGCTCGCTGATATAACGCGTAGAAAGGCGGACCGCAGCCTCGAGGGCTTCATCGGAATAATGTACGCCGTGATGCGCCTCAAAGCTCGGCACCAACCCCTTCAGTATACGGACAGCCTCGTCAAAATCGGGCTCCTCGATCATTACGGGCTGAAAACGACGCTCCAGAGCCTTATCCTTTTCGATATACTTCCGGTACTCGGCCAGCGTAGTCGAACCGATCAGATGAAGCTCCCCCGAAGAAAGCGCAGGCTTCATAATATTGGCAGCATCAAGGGAGCCTTCCGCTGATCCGGCTCCGACCAGGGTGTGCAGCTCATCCACAAAAAGGATCACCTTGCCCTCGTCACGGAGCTCGTCCAGACATTTCTTTAATCTTTCTTCAAATTCACCTCGGAATTTCGTACCGGCGACCATGGACGCCAGGTCCAGAGACAGAATACGGTATCCGCGTAAGCTTTCGGGTACATTACCGTAGGCGAAACGCTCGGCAAGGCCCTGCACGATTGCCGTCTTGCCGACCCCGGGATCACCCGTCAGACAAGGATTGTTTTTACTGCGGCGGCAGAGAATGCGCAGGATGCGGCTTAGCTCTTTTTCCCGCCCGATCAAAGGATCGTAGGCACCCTCCATGGCCAAACGGGTCATATCCTTACAGAAGGTATACAGGACGGAGGAATTCTTGGAATCGTCGGAAGGAAGCGGTGCAAGATCCGAAACGGTGATACCGAGCGCCGCGCAAAGCTTTTTCAGGAGAGCCTCAGCATTGACGCCCATGGCATGGATCAGGCGAACCCCGAGGTTATCCTCATCGCGCAGCAAAGCGATCAGAAGATGCTCGGTCCCGACCAAAAGCGTCCCCATGTAGTCAGCCTCACGGACAGCCGCGTCAAGAATATCCTCGGATTTGGGAGAGTAAATCAGTTCCTCCGAAACATTCGGCTCGGAGTCATCGGGCTCTGCCTCGGATAAAAGAGAGAGAATGGCTTCGTCATAAATGCCCTCTTCTCTCAAAAAACGGGAGGCAATGCCCTGTCCCTCGCGGATGAGACCGATCAGAAGGTCCTCCGCGCCGATATAGCGCTTCCCTCGGCTGCGAGCAAAGGCCTCGGCCTCCTCCATTGCAAGCTTCCACTGTTCAGAATAGTTTCCGGACAAAGTGCTCACCTGCCTTTCTGTTTTCGTTCAATGATTTTTTTCATGAATTGACCGGTATAGGAGCCGGGAATTTCGGCAACCTCCTCCGGTGTGCCAACCGCGATGACCTGACCGCCCTGATCTCCGCCCTCCGGCCCGAGATCGATCAGATAGTCGGCCGTTTTGATGACATCGAGATTGTGCTCGATGACCAGCACGGAGTTGCCTCCTTCGACGAGCTGCTGAAGAATATTCACGAGCTTATGGACATCGTAAAAATGCAGTCCGGTGGTCGGCTCATCCAGAATATAAAAGGTCCGGCCGGTCGATCTGCGCGAAAGCTCGGTCGCGAGCTTGACCCGCTGAGCCTCGCCGCCCGAAAGGGTCGTCGAAGGCTGTCCGAGCTTGATATAGGACAGTCCGACATCATAAAGCGTCTGCAGCTTATTTTTCAGCTTGGGAAGATGCTCAAAAAACGTAAGGGCCTCTTCCACGGTCATGTCAAGCACATCTGCAATGCTTTTCCCTTTATAAAGGACCTCAAGTGTTTCGCGGTTGTAACGTTTGCCGTGACAGACCTCACAGGGCACATACACATCCGGAAGAAAATGCATCTCGATCTTGATGATACCGTCGCCGGAGCAGGCCTCGCAGCGGCCGCCCTTTACGTTGAAGGAGAAACGGCCTTTGTTGAAGCCTCTGACTTTTGCATCGGTGCTGCCGGCAAAAACATCGCGGATCAGATCAAACAAGCCGGTATAGGTGGCCGGATTGGATCGGGGCGAACGCCCGATCGGAGACTGATCGATGACAATGACCTTATCCAGGTTTTCCACACCGCTGATGCTGTCATAGGGACCGGGCTTCACGCGGGCATGATTCAGGCTTCGTGCAAGGATCTTATACAGAATCTGATTGACAAAGGTACTCTTACCGCTTCCGGAAACGCCGGTCACACAAACAAACAGTCCCAGCGGAATATCGAAATCCGTGCCGCAGAGGTTGTTCATGCGGCAGCCGCGCAGATGAAGCCACGCCTCCCCGGGCTTTCTTCGCTCGCTGGGAAGCGGGATCTCTCTTCGCCCGCTCAGATAATCGCCGGTCAGGGAATCCGTGCAGGCCATGACCTCCTCAGGCGTTCCCTGACAGACCAGTTCACCGCCGTGTATGCCGGCGGCGGGACCGATATCGATCAGGTGATCGGCCTGCAGCATCGTCTCCTCATCATGCTCGACGACCAGCAAGGTATTGCCCAGATCACGCAGCGCCTTTAAGGCATTCAAAAGCTTGGAGTTATCGCGTTGGTGCAGACCGATGGAGGGCTCATCCAGGATGTAGAGGACGCCCATCAGGCCGGAGCCGATCTGTGTCGCCAGACGGATGCGCTGCGCCTCGCCGCCGGACAAGGTACCGGCAGCACGGGAGAGAGTCAGATAGCCCAGTCCGACGTTATAAAGAAAACGCAGACGAGCTTTGATTTCTTTCAAAATCTGGTGGCCGATCATTTCCTCGCGCGCAGTCAAAGACAGACGGTCGAAGAAATCTTTCGCGTCGCGGATGGACATTTCGGTCAGCTGAGAAATCGTCATGTCGGCAAAGGTCACCGAAAGCGCTTCCGGACGAAGACGCTGCCCCTTGCATTCAGGGCAGGGAGAGCTCGACATGAAATCCTCATAATCGGCCCGAAAGCTTTCCGGTGTCTCCTGATAACGGCGCATCATGGTATTGACGACGCCTTCAAAGCTCATTTCGTAGACACGGTGTCCGAAACGGCCCTCATATTCCATTTTAAAGCTTTCGCCCTCATCCCCGTACAGAATGATTTTCTGAATCTCCTCAGGCAGCCGATTGAAGGGCGTATCGAGACTGAAGCCGTGTTTTTCGGATAAGTGTCGGAAGAGCTTCCCGGAATAACTGTCCGCCTGCCCCACAGAGCCCCAGCCGGGGGCCGCGATGGCTCCCTGGTTGATGGACAGCTCGGGATTAGGGATCAAAAGCTCGGGATCGATATTCCGAATCACGCCGATGCCAAGACAATGCGGGCAGGCGCCGAAGGGATTGTTAAAGGAAAACAGACGTGGCTGAAGCTCCGAGATGCTGACGCCGCAATCGGGGCAGGCAAAGTTCTGGCTGAAGGTCCTGCGCTGACCGTCATAATCCAGCTCCATAAGGCCGTCTGTCAGTAAGAGCGCATTGTCAATCGACTCGCTCAGGCGCTTTTCAATGCCCGGCCGAACGATAAGACGGTCGATCACGATTTCGATATTATGCTTGAGGTTCTTATCGAGCTCGATTTCTTCCTCCAGCTGATAGAGGCTGCCATCGATATAAGCACGGACATAGCCGCTTTTTTTTGCTTTTTCAAGCAGCTTTTCATGCTGGCCCTTCCGTCCCCGCACAACAGGCGCAAGCACCTGAATACGGCTTCCCTCGGGAAGCGCCATGATCCAGTCGCACATCTGGTCGACCGACTGCTTTTCAATGACTCTTCCGCATTTCGGGCAATGGGGAGTGCCGAGTCTGGCGTAAAACAAGCGCAGATAATCATATATTTCGGTGACGGTCCCGACAGTGGATCGAGGGTTGCGGGAGGTCGTCTTCTGGTCGATGGCGATGGCAGGCGAAAGACCGTCGATGCTCTCGACCTCAGGCTTCTCCATCTGCCCCAGGAACATGCGGGCATACGAAGAAAGAGACTCCATATAGCGTCTCTGTCCTTCCGCAAAAACCGTATCGAACGCCAGGGAGGATTTACCGGAGCCGGAAAGACCTGTGATGACGACCAGCTTGTTTCTGGGAATGTCGACATTCAGGCTTTTCAGGTTGTGCTCGTTGGCTCCCCGCACACGAATATAATCATTTTCAGGCATAAAAACCTCGGTTAAGTTTCATCTAATATGTGCCGAAGCGCGATGATCTCGTCACGCAAACGGGCCGCATCCTCGAAACGAAGCTCGAAGGCAGCGCGCTGCATGGCTTTTTCGCGATCAGCGATTTCTTTCTTGAGTTGTTTGACAGACATCGATTCGGCCATCTCCATCGCATCCTTGGAAGAGCTGTGTGAACCCTCCACGGCTTTGGTCACCGAAATGACCTCGCGTACATCCTTCACGATGCTGCGCGGAGTGATACCGTGCTCCTCGTTGTAGCGAGCCTGGATCTCTCGGCGCCGGTTCGTCTCATTCAGCGCCCGTTCCATGGAGCCGGTGACCTCATCGGCATAGAGAATGACATGTCCGTTGACATTACGGGCTGCACGGCCGATGGTCTGGATCAGCGATACATCGGAGCGCAGAAAACCTTCTTTATCTGCGTCCAGAATGCAAATCAGAGATACCTCGGGGATATCAAGACCCTCCCGCAGAAGATTGATGCCGACAAGAACATCATAGACATCCGTGCGCAGATCGTGAACGATTTCAAGGCGCTCGATGGTATCGATATCGGAATGCAGATACGTGACCCGGATACCGGCCTTCTTTAAGTAGTCAGTCAGATCTTCTGCCATGCGCTTGGTAAGCGTGGTGATCAGCGTTTTCTCGTGACGCTCGAGCTGGGCATGCAGCTGCTCCAGAATGTCTTCGATCTGTCCCCGAATCGGTTTCACCTCGACCATCGGATCCAAAAGACCGGTGGGGCGAATGATCTGTTCGGCCATTTGAGTCGAAACCGACAATTCATAGGGTCCCGGGGTCGCGGATACATACAGTACCTCGCTGAGCTTACTGTCGAATTCGTCGAAATTCAGCGGTCGGTTATCCTTGGCCGAAGGCAGACGGAAGCCGTAATCCACCAGTGTTGTCTTTCGGGCCCGATCTCCGTTAAACATTCCCCGAACCTGCGGAATCGTCATGTGTGACTCATCAACGATCAGCAGAAAATCATCAGGGAAATAATCCAGGAGGGTATAGGGCATACTGCCCTCCTCCCGTCCGGACAGATGACGTGAGTAGTTTTCGATGCCGGAGCAGAAACCGGTCTCACGCATCATTTCGATGTCGAACTCCGTGCGCTGACGAAGACGCTGAGCCTCCAGAAGCTTGTCCTGAGAAAGAAGCTCCTTGACGCGCTCTTCAAGCTCTTCCTCGATGCGCACCAGCGCTTTTATCATTTTATCGTGCTCAATGGCATAATGAGACGCCGGGAAAAGAAGCATGTGCTCGACCGAGCCGAGGATCTCTCCCGTCAGCGCATCGATCAAGAGGATGCGATCGACCTCATCACCGAAAAATTCGACTCTGTATGCCTTTTGAGCTTCCCCTGCGGGAATGACATCCAGCACATCGCCGTGAACGCGAAAGCTGCCTCGCTCGAGGACCATGTCGTTCCTCTCGTATTGCAGCTCGACCAGGCGGCGGATGACCTCATCACGGTCACGCTGCATACCGGGCCGCAAGGAAAGAGCCATGCTGTTGTAGTCAATGGGGTCGCCAAGGCCGTAAATACAGGAGACGCTGGACACGATGATGACATCCCGCCGTTCACACAGAGCCGCCGTAGCCGAATGGCGCAGCTTATCGATGTCATCGTTGATGTCACTGTCTTTTTCGATAAAGGTATCCGTCTGAGGGATGTAAGCCTCCGGCTGATACTAAAAAAAAAAGGAGACAAAATACTCGACGGCATTTTCCGGGAAGAATTCTTTGAATTCACCGTAAAGCTGAGCCGCCAGGGTCTTGTTATGGGCAAGCACCAGGGTCGGCCTTTCCGCCGCGACAATGACATTCGCCATCGTAAAGGTTTTGCCGGAGCCGGTGACGCCCAGCAAGGTCTGCCGACGGTTTCCGGACGAAAAACCGCTGTTTAGTTTCCGGATAGCCTCCGGCTGGTCACCGGTCGGCTCAAAGGGAGAATGAAGCTTAAAAAGACTCATTTTCAGAATTCTGCAGGCAGATACTCCGTGTAATCAATGCCAAGGCCGGCCGCGATATCACGAAGCTCGCCGAAGGTTTTCGGATTCATCGGAATACCTTCCTTCAGCTTGCGGGCTTCGCTTTCGAGTTCCTTTTCGCCGTGGATGTAAACGCGCTCCGCACCCTCTGCCAGAGGCGTCTCACGAAGTTCCTGAAGGAAGGTGGACATGTTGTCGCGCAGCGTTTTCTTATCGCCGAAAACAGCGTAATCGATCGCCATGAAGAAGTGGCCGGTATTGCTCTTTCCGTCTCCGAGGTTGGAGTGATTGGAGGTAGGTCCGCCGTTTAAGATACCGGTAAAGAGCTCACAGATAAGGCCGTAGCCATAGCCCTTGTATCCGGCCGTCTCCTCGCCGGCACCGCCCAGAGGAAGAATGCCGCCGCCCTGCTTGGCAATAATGGCATCCAGCACGGTTTTGGGGCTGATGGAAACAGCGCCGGTCCGGTCGATGGCCCAGCCGTAAGGCAGATCCTTTTCGCGTTTGTTGTATACCTCGAGCTTTCCGCGGGGAATAACAGTCGTCGCACCGTCATACAGGAAGGGCGTAGGATCCGCAGGCATCGAAAGCGCGATGGGG
>JAZQNF010000112.1:0-9766 GCA_045627225.1 Bianqueaceae bacterium | reverse complement strand
CGTCCGGTATCGTCGACCATGGCCTTGACACGGCCGTAGGTGCTGCCGGAGACGATGATATCGCCGACGTGCAGCGTGCCCTTCTGGACCAGAACGGTCGCGACGGCGCCGCGGCCCTTATCCAGCTCGGACTCAATGATGGTACCGACGGCGGGACAATCGGGGTTGGCCTTCAGCTCCAGCATATCGGCGACCAGAAGGACCATTTCAAGCAGGTTGTCGATGCCCTCGCGCTTTTTCGCGGAGACGGGGACGCAGATCGTGCTGCCGCCCCAGTCCTCGGCGACGAGGCCGTACTCGGTCAGCTCCTGCTTGATGCGCTCCGGATTGGCGGAGGGCTTATCCATCTTATTGATGGCGACGATGATCTGAACGCCGGCTGCCTTGGCATGGTTGATGGCCTCGACGGTCTGCGGCATGACGCCGTCATCGGCCGCGACGACCAGAATGGCGATATCGGTAACCATGGCGCCTCGGAGACGCATGGCGGTAAAGGCCTCATGACCGGGCGTATCCAGGAAGGTGATCTTCTGGCCGTTGATCTCTACGACGGAAGCACCGATGTGCTGGGTGATGCCGCCGGCCTCGCCCTCGGTAACGCGGGTGCCGCGGATGGCATCCAGCAGAGAGGTCTTACCGTGGTCAACGTGGCCCATGACGACAACGACAGGGGGACGGCTCTTCAGATCGCTCTCCTCCTCGGGAGCCTGGAGCGCCTCGGTGTAGGCAGCGAAAATATCTTCCTCCTCCTGATGCTCGACCAGGATGTCGAAGCTCATGGCGATTTCCTCAGCCTGCTCGAACTCGATGGTCTGGTTCATGCTGGCCATGATGCCCTTGCTCATGAGTGCCTTGATGATCTGAGGCATGGGCTTGTGTAGCGCTTCGGCAAAGTCCTTGACGGTGATGGTCTCGGGCAGGGTGACCATCTTGATCTCTTCCTCGGCGGCACGGGCAGCGGCACGCTCTTCGGAGGTGGCGGGCTTTTTGGTCGCCTTCTTCTTGTGATGCACCAGCGCATCGTCATCGATCATCTGAGTGGTCAGATCCTGATTGCTGCGGCGGCGCGTACGCTCCTCGCCGGAGGCATTATTACTGTTGTTTTTCTTGTTGTTATCCTTTTTGCTGTTCCAGTCTGCCTTGCGGGCGCTCTTGGCGTCGGCCTTGGGCAGATCGGCTGCCGCCGAGGATGAACGGCCCGTGCGGCTTCCCTGACCGGCGGGGCGCTGCCCGGCGCGGCTTCCGGCATAATCGTCCTTGTTCGGCGCGCCGCCCTGTCCCTGGCTGCGGCCGCCCTGAGAACGTTCTCCGGAACGGTTCCCCTGCGGACGATCACCCTGCGGACGATCTCCGCGGCTGTAGGTACCGTTTCCGCTCGTGCGGTTTCCGTCACGGCTGCCGGAGCCCTGACGAGGCCCCTGACCCTGCGAACGATCTCCCTGAGAACGATTTCCCTGAGAACGATCTCCCTGAGACCGATCTCCCTGAGAACGATCTCCCTGAGATCGGTCTCCGTCGCGGGAGGGACGGTTTCCCTGAGCGCGATTGTCGCCCGTACGGCTTCCGCTTCCCTGAGACTGACGCTCGCGCTGCTCCGGACGGGTCTCCGGCTTTTTGGCAGCTTCCGCCTCAGCCTTGGCCTTGGCTTCCGCCTTGGCTTTGGCTTCTGCCTCTTCCTTGGCCTTTGCTTCGGCTTCCTCCTTGGCAGCCGCTTCACGCTCTGCCTTCGCCTTGGCCTCCGCTTCTGCCTTGGAGGCTCCGCCGTCCTCGGCCTTGGGCGCCGTCGTTTCGGATTTCTTCTTCACGACGATTTTCTTGCCCGTGATTTTGGAAATAACGTTGACGACCTCCTGATTGCTCAGCACATCCTCGGCGCCGACGCCGAAGATGCCGTCCTCTTCCAGCTTTTTCGTTATATCCTTGACGCTTACATTAAGTTTATTTGCTAGTTCCTGAACTGTTGTTTTAGCCACTTGTGTTCTACACCTCTTAGGAATTTTGTTGGATCGCCTGCCTGATCAGGCCGGCAAGCCCCTCGTCGCAGACAGCCAGCACGCTTCGCTCTCCCTGACCCAGAGCCCGTCCCAGCTCGGATTTCTCCTGCTGAAGATCGAACACCGGCACACCGTAATGGGCCGCCTTGTCATGAAAGCGCTTGTGCGTGTTGTCGGAACTGTCGGACGCTACCAGCACCAGTCTGGCGCGGCGCTCCTGAAGGGCTTCGGTGACCTGAAACTCGCCGTCCGCGAGCTTTCCTGCTTTTTTGCAGAGTCCCAAAAGACCCGTTATCCGATTGCTGTTCACTTCATCATCTCGCTTCGTAAGATTTCATAGGTTTCATCCGCGGCCCGGGTCTCCAGAATGCGCTCAAGCGCATGCGTTTTGACGGCCCTGGCCAGACATTCCGGATTTCTGCACAGATAGGCGCCCCGGCCGGCAGCGCGGCCGCTTCGGTCTATCATCAGCTTCCCCTCCGCGCCGCACACGAGGCGGATCAGCTCCTGCTTATCCTTCATCTCGCGGCAGCCGACGCATTGTCTTTGCGGAATTTTTTTCTCTTTCATAAGGATCACCTCATTTCAGGGCTCATGAGGCACGGACGGCTTATTCGTCGTCGTCCTCAATGAAAACGTACTCTTCCTCGTCCTCGTTATCCTCACCGAGCAGAGAAGAAATATCCAGATCATCGTCATCGAAAACAGAGGGACCGCTCATCTGAGATTCGCTCTTGATATCGATGCGGTAGCCGGTCAGCTTAGCCGCCAGACGGGCGTTCTGACCGCGGGTACCGATGGCGTTGGTCAGCTGATCGTCCGGAACGACAACCGTAGCGGTCTTGCCCTCCTCGCCGAGGATGACGCGGCTGACGCCGGCGGGTGCCAGAGCTGCGGCGATGAATTTCTCGGGCTTATCGCTGTATACGACGATATCGATCTTCTCGCCGCCCAGCTCCTCTACCACGGCGTTGACGCGGCTGCCCTTGGTGCCGATGCAGGCGCCCTGAGGATCGACCTGGCTGTCCTTGGAGTAAACGGCCATCTTGGTGCGGCTGCCGGCCTCGCGGGCGATGCTCTTGACGCGGACGATGCCCTCATGGATCTCCGGGACCTCCGCCTCGAAGAGGCACTTGATGAGACCGGGATCACGGCGGGAAACCGTTACGATCAGCTCCTTGGCGGTCTTGCGGACCTCGCTGACAAAAAGCTTCAGGCGCTGGTTCTGGCAATAGGTCTCGCTGTGGATCTGTTCGGTATAGGGCAGCACCGCCTGAGTGCGGCCCAGATCGATGATGCACTTGCGGCTGTGGGGATCGATCTGCAGGATGGTACCGGTGACCAGCTCCTTTTCACGTCCCTTGTACTCGCCGAAGCGGACGCCGGATACGCCCTCACGGAACTTCTGGGTCCCGACCTGCGTACCGTTGTGGACGGCGATGCGGTGAAGGTTCTTCAGCGCGACCTCGATCTGGCAGATATCGCCCAGCTGGTACGATTTCTTGATCTTCAGCGCGTCGGCCAGAGAGATCTCCTCTGCCTCGTTCTCCACTTCCTCCACGACGGTCTTGAGCAGATATACCTTAAACTTTCCGTTTTCACGGTTCAGATCCACCTTGATGTTGGTGGTGTTGTAGTCTTTTTTGCAGGCGGTGATCAGCATCTGCTCGATCGCATCGAAGATGCTGTCGCGGCTGAGGCCCTCCTGCTCGTTCATAGCCTTGATGGCTTCCAATAATTCGCTCATGTTTTTTCGATATCCTCCCAAAGAAATTCTTTGCGTTTTACAAAACGGTTTTGTTAAAAAATGACGGCCAGACGGATGGATGCAAAATCCTTTTTGTTGAATTCAAGCTCGGTTCCGTCCTCGAGCTCCAGGCCGACCGTCCCGGTTTCCGGGTCAAAGGAGCTAAGCTCCGCCATAAAATCCTTGGGGATGCCTTTTTCCTTATCCGCCTTATACAGCTTAACCTCGACCAGCTTACCCATTTCACGGGTAAAATCCTTGTCCTTTTTGAGCGGGCGGTCCAGTCCGGGAGAGCTGACCTCCAGCACATAGGGCTCCTCAAAGGGATCATCGGCCTCAATGGCCGCCTCAAGCGCCCTTGAAAGCGTGACACAGTCATTGATGGAAAAACCGCCCTCTTTATCGGCAAAAACCTTCAGATACCAGTTCGGCCCTTCCTTTTCATAATCCACATCCACGATCTCGTAGGCAAACTCCTCCGCCATCGGCACAAGAAGCGCCTCGACAAAAGCGATCAGTTCCTGTTTCTTCACCGAAAACCTCCCTTTGTTTCTTATAACAAGGAAGTGTGGACCTTGCGGCCCACACTTCAGCTTGGTTATATATCATAGTTACTGTATAAATATATCACATTTGATTGCATAATGCAAGAATTATTTCGCTTCTTTTTTGCGGCGCCAGGCCCGGACAGCCAGATAAACCGGCAGTCCCGCCAGCGTGATCAGGATGCTGCCGAGGCTCATCAGTCGGGCCGAGCGGCCGGAAAGGAAGAGCTGGCTCACGATGACATACAGACCGCCCAGGATCGCCAGCGCGGGGATGACCGGGTACAGCGGGACCTTGTAGACGCGGGGCTCATCCGGCTTCTCGATCCGAAGCTTGATGACCGCCGCGAAGGTCAGGGTATAGAAGATCCAGCAGGCAAACACGGCCAGATCGGTCAGCCTGTCAAAATTTCCGATCAGGCTGTAGATGCAGGCCAGCACGGAGATCAGCACGATCGACCAGGTCGGGACCTGATGCGCGTTCAGCGACGACAGCGCGCCGCTGGCCGGCAGCTCCTTCTCCTCCGCCAGCAGATATGCCACGCGGGAGCCGCTCATCAGGAAGCCGTTGGCCGCACCGATGACCGAGATGATGATGCCGATCTTGATCAGAAGGCCTCCGAACTCGCCGAAGATCACCGTCGCCACCGCCGTGGCCGGAGACTCCAACTGCATCAGCTGATCCGCGGGGATGACCCACAGATACGCCAGGTTGATCAAAAAGTATACCGCCATGATGACAGACACGCCGCCCACGATGGCACGCGGAAGATCGCGGCCCGGGTTCTTCATCTCGCCCGCGATCGCGCCGGCGTTGGTCCAGCCCTCAAAGGCAAAGAGCACGGCCAGAAGCGTTGAGCCCAGCGCTCCCGCAGCAGTCTTTCCCTCGCCGACCATAGGCGAAAAGACAGGGCTTTCTCCCTTTCCGAAGATAAAGCCGAAGACCATGATCAGCACCAGCGGGAGCAGCTTGCAGACCGTGGAGACGACCTGAAAGACACCCGCCGTTTTGGAGCCGAGCAGGTTCGAGAGCATCACCAGCGCGATAACGGCAAAGGCAAGCGGAAGCTGCCAGCCGGCGCCGAGGTAGACGCTGAGCTCCTGTCCGACCTTGACCCCGTAGCCGGCCAGAAAAGCCGGGTAAAAGATCACGGTCAGCATCCAGCCGGCCATGAAGCCGATCTTCTCTCCGAACACCTCGCCCAGATACGCCACCATGCCGCCCGTGCGGGGGATCATGACGGCCACCTCCGCGAAGGTCAGCGCCCCGAACAGACTGATCAGTCCGCCGATGATCCAGGCCAGCATGCCGATGCCGGGCGCGCCGCCTGTCGCCTGATAAATGGCATAGGGCTTGAAGAAAACGCCCGCTCCGATGACCGTGCCGACGACAATGGCCATGGCGTGGATGACGCCAAGGTTTTTATTCAGTTTGTTTTCCACGTGGTTCCCCTCCCTGTTGATGTATTCAGCCTTTATTTTCGAACATCCACTCCAGCGCCCGCTGGATGTAGACATCCCAGAAATCCCAGTTATGAGAGCCGGGGCCCTCCATGTAGGTAAAATCGTAGCCCAGCTCGGCGATCTTGGCCCTGACGGGGAAATTGTTCCTGTACAGAACGTCCTCCGTTCCGATGGCCATGAACAGCTTCGGCTTTTTCGTGCATTTTTCCAGCAGATACAGAATGTCATCCTCGTCGGGGATCTCCGTGTTTTCGCCGAAGGAGGTGATGAAGTTCATCTGCGGATATTCCCGGACCCAGGGATGGATATCGCCGACAGGCGACAGGGCAGCCGCCATCGCGTAGCGGCCCTCCTCGCGCAGAGCCATCTTGAGCGCCCCGTAGCCGCCCATCGACAGACCGGCCACATAGCGGTCCTCGGCCTTGGAGGATACCGGAAACATGTCCTCGATGAGCGCCGGCAGCTCCTTAGTCAGATAGTCGTAAAAGCGATAGCCGTACTTCTGATTGCAGTAGTAGCTGCGTTCCGCGTCCGGCATGACGACCGCGATGCCGTAGCGCGCGGCATAGCGCTCGATGGAGGTGCGGCGCATCCAGATCGTGTAATCGTCCGAGCAGCCGTGCAGCAGATACAGGCACTTGTACTTTTCGGCGCGGTTGCCGCTGTCCATGCCGATCTGCCCCTGCGTGCTCTTCTGGGGCATGATGACCCAGACCTGCGTGGCCTTGCCCAGGATCTCGGAATGAAAGTTCAGTTCAAGAAAAGCCATGTTCACTCTCTCCTAACTTATAAAAATGAGAACAGATCCAGCTGGTCGGTTTCCGGAAGATTGCCCAGAGCCCCCAGCGATTTCATGACATCGGCGGTCGTGCGGCTGACCTTGGTGCGGGCCAGAAAATCCTCGACCGTGACAAAGGGGCCGTTTTTCCTGGCCTCGACGATGCTCTCGGCCGCCGTAAGGCCCATGCCCGCGATCGAATTGAAGGGCGGCAGGAGCTTCCCGTCGATGATGCGGAACTTCCGGCTGTCGGATTCGTTGAGATCGATCGGCAGAAAATCCAGTCCTCGGCAGTAAAATTCGACGACCAGCTGCAGGATGGTCAGCTTTTCCTTGTCCTTTGCGGTCTTATCGTCGCGCGATTTCGCCTCGATCTCGCGGATGGCCGCACGGGCCCGGTCGAGCCCCTGTCCCATCAGCGCAACGTCGAAGGCATCGGCACGGATCGTGAAATAGGAGGCATAGTACGCCTCTTTGAAGTGCACCTTGTAATAGGCGACACGGAGCGACATCGTAACATAGGCGACCGCGTGGGCCTTCGGGAAAAGATACTGGATCTTTTTGCAGGACTCGATATACCAGTCCTCGACGCCGAGCGCGATCATCGCCTCTTTATCGGCGTCCTTCAGGCCGCCGCTCTTTTTGCCCTTACGGACGATTTCCATGATCTTGAAGGCGTGCAGCTTCTCCATGCCGCGGCGGATCAGGCCGTTCATGATGTCCTCACGCGTGCAGATGCATTGGGAGATCTTGACCGTGCCGGCATCGACCAGATCCTTGGCGTTGTTGTTCCACACATCCGTTCCGTGGGACAGGCCGGAAATGCGTACGAGGTCGGAGAAGTTCTGCGGCTTGGTCTCGACCAGCATGCCGCGGACAAAGGAGGTGCCGAACTCAGGCACGCCGAAGGTGCCGACCGGACTGTCGATCTCCTCGGGAGTCACGCCGAGCGCATCGGTCGAAAGGAAGAGCGACATGACCTCCGGGTCGTCGATGGGCGCGTTGGTCGCCTTGAAGCCGGTCAGATCCTCCAGCATGCGCACCATGGTCGGATCATCGTGGCCCAGAATATCCAGCTTGAGCAGACGCCCGTGCAGCTGGTTATAATCGAAATGAGAGGTAATGATATCCGTCGTCATGTCGTTGGCCGGGTGCTGAACGGGGCAGAACTGATGGATCGAATAGCCCTTGGGCACGACCAGCTGTCCGCCGGGATGCTGGCCGGTCGTCCGCTTGACGCCGGTGATGCCGTTCACGAGAAAGGCCTTCCGGGCCGCTGTCGCGGTCTTTCCGGTCAGATCCAGATACTTCAGCACGTAGCCGTAGGCGGTCTTATCGGCCAGCGAGGACATGGTGCCCGCGCGGTAAACCTGGCTCTTGCCGAACATTTCTTCTACATAGGCGTGGGCGCAGGGCTGATATTCGCCGGAGAAATTCAGATCGATATCCGGTTCCTTATCCCCGTCAAAGCCCAGGAAAACCTCAAAGGGGATCTCCTGACCGTCCTTCTTCAGCTTTGCGCCGCAGACCGGACAGAAGGCATCGGGCAGATCAAAGCCGGACTGACCGCCATTGCTGCGGATCACCTCGCTGTCAAAATCGCTGTAGTGACATTTGGGACAGTAATAATGAGCCGGCAGCGGATTGACCTCGGTAATATCAGCCATCGTGGCCACGAGGGACGAGCCGACGGAGCCGCGCGAGCCGACATAATAGCCGTCTGCGACGGAGTGGAGCACCAGACGTCTGGCCAGCACATAGAGCGTGGCAAAGCCGTTTTTAATGATGGAGCCGAGCTCTCTTTCGAGGCGGGCCGACACGATCTCCGGCAGGGGATCGCCGTACATGCTCTTGGCCTTCGTATAGACAGCCGTTTCCAGCTCCTCCTCGGCGCCCTCGATGACAGGCGCAAACTGTCCGTCCGGAATGGGAAGGATGTATTCGATCTGCTCCGCGATGGCGAGGGTATTGTCGATGACGACCTCCTCGCACTTTTCAGGACCGAGGTAGCTGAACTCCTCGAGCATGTCGGCCGTGGTATGGAAGTACAGGGGCGCCTGACGGTCAGCGTCGTTAAAGCCCTTGACGGTCTGGATGATCTCGCGGAAAAGGCTGTCCTCGGGATTGCGGAAGTGAACATCGCCGGTCGCCACGACGGGCTTGCCGTACTGCTCGCCCAAGGCCACGATACGGCGGTTCAGATTGCGCAGATCCTCCTCGCAGCTAACGGAGGTCTCCTCCTTGTCGGCGATATAGAAGGCATTGTTGCCGACGGGCTGGATTTCGAGATAATCGTAGAAATCCATCAGCGAGGCGAGGACATCCTCCCCGTCCTCGTGAAGAACGGCCTGGAAAACCTCGCCGGCCTCGCAGCCGGAGCTGATGATGAGCCCCTCCCGGTGCGCCAGAAATTCACTCTTGGGCACACGGGGGGTGCGGTAGAAATAGTCCAGATGGGACAGCGAAACCAGCTCGTACAGGTTTCGAAGACCCGTCAGATTTTTGACCAGGATGACGGCATGATAAGCCTTCAGGCGTTTGACATCGGTGTTGGCGCGGATGTAGTCGTTGACCTCCGACAGGCCGGTGATCTCACGGCTTCGAAGCTGCTCGAGGCACTTCAGGAGGATCTCGCCCGTGGCCGCCGCGTCATCGACGGCACGGTGATGGTTTTCCAGCGAAATGCCGAGGTACTTGGAAACCGCGTCCAGTGTATATTTTTTCAGTTCAAACAGGCCGCGTGCGAGCTCCAGGGTATCCACAACCGTACAGTCGGGAAGCGTCAGCCCCAAAGCCGCTGCCTTGGCGCTGACAAAGCCCATGTCGAAGCCCACATTGTGGCCGACGATGACGGAGTCGCCGGCCCAGCTCAAAAAGGCAGGCAGGGCCTCCTCGATGCCGGGCGCCTCCGCCACATCCTCGTCGCGGATGGAGGTGAGCTCGGTAATGCGCTCCGGGATCGGACAGCCGGGATTGACAAAGCTTGAAAAACGGTCGGTGATCTTCCCGTTTTCGATGCGGACCGCTCCGATCTCGATGATACGGTCACGCTCGCGGTTGAAGCCGGTGGTCTCCAGATCGAACACCGTAAAGCAGCCGTCAAAGCCCTGGCCTTTTTCATGCCGGACCGCGGTCTTCAGGTCATCGACCAGATAGGCCTCCATGCCGTAGATGACCTTGAAATCGCCGCCCTCCTTGCGGATGGCCTTGCAGGCATCCATCGCATCCGGAAAGCCCT
>JAZQNF010000111.1:0-2414 GCA_045627225.1 Bianqueaceae bacterium | reverse complement strand
GCTGAGCGCCCCGGGACGGCAAGGTCCGCTAAGCGCCCGGTTTTTCACACTAAAAAACCCTTTGGCAGTTCAGCCCGCCAAAGGGTTTCTTTTTGATCAATGATACGGCTAAGATGATTCTACCACGGATAAGCCCTACTTATCAATTGGCACGATTCTGTAAATATCGCAGAACCGTTTTGCTTTTGTTGTGCATTTTATACTTAGTGAACACTTATTGCTTATAAATTCATCTTAAAATACGCATCCGAGGTGAAGTACAGTCTCTTTCCGGCCTCGATGCGGGCGGCGGCGCCCTCCAGCATCTCCCAGTCGCTCTCATAGGCGTGGAAGCTGTTGGCGCGATGCGTGTAGGTGCCGACCGGAAGGCCCAGCGCATCCGCGGCGCGCTTCTGGATCTCAATCAGCGCGTAGGCGTTCATGAAGGTCGCCTTGCAGGCATCATTGGAGCGGAAGAGGATGGACAGATCCAGCTTGCCGTCGTGCACCGTGAACTGAAGGTGCTGCAGGCAGGCCGGGTCGGCGCTTCCGATGTCGGCGGCGCTGCGGATCATGACGACGGCACGGCGGCTCGTGGGATTCTTGCGAAGCTCCTCGATGCAGAAGGCCAGCTGGTCGATCCCGCCGCAGTTGACCATGCGGTCGTGATAGGTATAGGGCTCCTTGCCCTCGGCGATGGCCCAGTCGAGGGTCCCGTCCAGCATCTCGCCCAGATAGTTTTTGAGGGCGTTGGGCGTGCAGAAGGCGACGCGGCTGACGCGGGGCTCAGCCAGCGGCTCGGCGACCGTAAAGGTCATGCCGAGCTCCTTGCAGCGGGTGTTCCAATCGGGGCAGTCTACGATCTCGCCTTCGCGGGCCAGGGCCTGGATGGCAAGGTGGTAGGCCTCCGGCAGGGTGTTTCCTTTGACAAAACATTCTACCATGGCAGCTCTCCTCTGTATGAATTCGGCTTACAGCCGGCTTAAAGCTTGGTGATATCGTCCCCGCCCAGACAGGTGTAGCCGAGACCCGTCAAAAGCGCATCGGTGTAGGCGGCATCGCTCACGCGGAGCACGACACAGGCGCTGCCGGCCGAGGGGGTGGTAAAGGCGTACAGATACTCGATGTTGACCGCGGACTCAGCCAGAGCGCGGATGATCTCGGTCAGGCCGCCCGGACGGTCCGGGATCATGACCGAGACGACCTCGTTGCAGCTGACGAGAAGCCCCGCTGCCACAAGGGCCTTGTAGGCAAGGTCGGTATCGCTCGCGATGAAGCGGACCAGACCGTAATCCTGCGTGTCTGCCACGCACATAGCCCGCATATCGATGCCGTTCCGATGCAGGGTCTCTGTGACCGACAGCAGGGAACCGGGCTTGTTTTCCGCAAAAACGGACAGTTGTTTCAGTGACATCTGGGGTACCTCCTGTAAAATATTTCCCGGGAAATAACGGCCGGGTCAGTCATGAAGCCGGCGCCGGTCGATGACGCGCTGGGCTTTGTTTTCGCTGCGCTCGATGGAACCGGGGGCCAGCAGATGGACGACAGGCTTGATGCCGAGCATCTGCGTGATGGCCGCCGAAAGCGATTTTTCCAGCGAGCTGAGCTCGCGGACGGTATCGGAGAATTTTTCCGGCGGCAGCTCGACATAGATATCGAGCGTATCGGAATTGGCAACGCGATCGACCTCGATGCGGTAGAAGGGCGGGTAGCCCTCCTTGATCAGCACGGTCTCGATCTGCGAGGGGAAGACGTTGACGCCGCGGATGATCATCATGTCATCGCTGCGGCCCATGGGCTTGGACATGCGGATGTGGGTGCGTCCGCAGGGGCAGGGCTCCGCGTTCAGGACACAGATATCCCGCGTGCGGTAGCGAATCAGCGGGAAGGCCTCCTTGGTCAGGCAGGTGAAGACGAGCTCGCCCTGACTGCCGACGGGCAGGACCTCGCCGGTCTCGGGGTCGATGATCTCGGCGACGAAGAAGTCCTCGTTGATGTGCAGGCCCTTCTGCTCGCTGCACTCGTAGGCGACGCCCGGGCCGGAGATCTCGGTCAGGCCGTAGATATCGTAGGCCTTGATGCCCAGCGCTTCCTCGATCTCGTGACGCATGGCCTCGGTCCAGGGCTCGGCGCCGAAGATGCCGCGGCGAAGCTTCGTGTCCTTGGGCCCGAGCCCGCGCTCGCGGAGAGACTCACCCAGATACGCGGCGTAGGAGGGCGTGCAGCAGAGGAAGGTGGAGCCCAGGTCCTGCATGAACTGGATCTGGCGCTCGGTGTTGCCGGAGCTCATGGGAAGGGTCAGGGAGCCGTCCTTCGGCGAGCCTCCGTGAAGGCCCGCGCCGCCGGTGAAGAGACCGTAGCCATAGCAGATCTGCAGGATGTCATCCCGGGTTCCGCCTGCGGCGACGATGGCGCGCGCGCAGCACTCCTCCCAG
>JAZQNF010000110.1:0-19505 GCA_045627225.1 Bianqueaceae bacterium | reverse complement strand
ATGGTTCAAATGAAAAATTTCATAAGGCTTCGCGGCTTATCATTTTTATGACAGAAGATACGATGTTTTGCCTGCCGTTCGAGACAAAAATCGTTGCTAAGCTATGCTCGTGAGTTCATATTTCCCGAAACGCTATGGGGGCATTACAGCGGCAGGGATTATAAGCGTAATTACTTCCCAGCCATTGACCGGTCTTTCGCTTTTTGGAATCTTTTTGCCGTAGTCGAAATACTCACGAACGAAAAAAGCGGATTCTGACGATGCTTGTCAGGATCCGCTTTTCCGAATAGCAGACTTCAAATATTGGTTAATAAATTAGGTGTTTTTTTCAAAAAGCCTTGATTTTATGGGCTTTCTTCAGACTTGGCACATTCTCCGTGTCAAAGGGACTTTTTTTAAAATCCTTTTACGCCGTTCTCTGCCTGGATGATGACACCGTTCTGCCACTCCTCATCCAGGGTCACAAAGCGGGCATTCCAGCCGGAAACGCGGACCTGCAGCGTCCAGAAGTCCTCCGGGTGCTGCTGGGCAAGGCGCAGCGTCTCCGCATCCAGCACGTCGAACTGAACGAAGCTTCCGCCCAGCAAGACAAAGCCGCGCAGAAGGGCCAGGATGGCGCCGAGGCCCTCCTCTCCCTCCACCGCAGAGGGAAGCAGGCGGATATCCAGTGCGCCGCCGTTCTCGATCTTCTCCATGCCGAGCTTGCAGTAGGAGCGGATGATGGCCGTTGCACCTTCGGTATCGGTGCCGGGGGTGGGTGAGCTGTTGGCCGCCAGCACCGCGCCGATGCGGTAGCCGTGCGGGGAAGCCAAACGCTGATGCGCGTAGCCCACCTGCCGGCCGAAGGTCGAAATGCCGGCCGGGAAGCGGTAGCCCACACGGCCCTCCAGGGCATCGCAGGCCTCGGCGTAGCTGCCGAGATAACGGGCACCCAGCTCATCGACCTCATCGTTGTCATTGCCGAAATAGGAGAACTGCGTGCGGACATAGGCCTCAAGGACCTCACTGCCCTCCCAGTTATGCGCAAGCACCTCGATAAACTCGTTCAGACTCAGCTTTTTCTCGTCATAAACGAGCTTCTTGATCGCATACAGCGCATTGATGGCGTCGGTCAGACCGCCGATATGAAGGGCGTTCAGGTTGTACTTGGGGCCGCCCTCCCAGTAGTTCAGTCCCTTCTCGACGCAGCCCTCTTCAAAAAGGGAAACCGTCGTGCAGGGGGTGAATTTATTGGCCTTGCGGGGATATTCGGGGCTGAAATAACAGCTGCGCTCCAGGAAAAGATCCTCGACCTGACCGTGGTTCAGATCGTGCAGGGCCTTTTCAAACAACTTTTCAAAGCTGTCAAACTGAGCATAATAGCGCCGGGCCTCCTCATCGAGACGGTACCCGAGAAGCGTCTGTCTCTGGAGCACCTGCAGGGCATCAAAGGCCGAGTAGCGGAAGAAGGTCCTGCCGGGGATCTGGATCTCCCAGCAGCCGTCGTTGGCGAATTGACGGGCCTCCTCCAGAGGATACCCATGGTCGGTCAGGCTCTTCAGAATGGTCGGCTCTCCGTAGAAGGCCAGGGCACCGCTGCCGAAGCGCATGACCTCGGCCGCGCGGCGAAGCAGCTTTTCGGGCGTCTGCTCGTTCAGACGGATGGTGGTGGGAAAATCGGCGATGCCGAATTCCTCGAGGATGTCCAGCACCAGATAGGTGACCTCGTTGGTGACCTCGTTCCCCTCGGGATCGACGCCGGCCAGAACAAGATTCTGATAATGCTGGGCGTCGCCGCTGGCGATATGCCCGCCGCCGACCCATTCGCAGCCCTTGATAAAGAAGTGGGCCATGAGCTCGCGAGCCTCGTCGAGCGTCAGCGTACCGTCCGCCAGATCCTTTTTCAGATAGGGGCCAAGCATCCAGTCGATGCGTCCGATGCCCGGCCAGTTTCCGCAAAGACGAAGGAAGGCAAAGACAAACCAGAGCGACTGAAGGGCCTCATGGAAATTGCGCGGCGTTTCAAAAGGTACGCGGCGAAGATTATCCAGGTTCTTCTGATAGACCGCCGCGTAGGGGCCGCCCTCCGAAACCTTTTCCTCCAACGCCTTCAGATAGCGCCCGTGCCAGAGGCGAAATGCCTTCAGCACGCGGTCGCAGCTCTGCCAGAAGCGCAGGCGGCGCTCCGGAACATCCGCCAGACCGGTGATGGGGCCGGCTGTGGGCGCACCCGTAATATCACTGCCGCGGAAATTGCAGCTGTCAGGTTCAAGGTCTTTGTAGGCGGGGTCCTCTGCGCAGGCTGCCAGCTTTTCGGCGACCTTTTTCTCGATGGCGCCGACGCCCTCCCGGAGCACCGCCGGAAAGTCTACGGTCAGATGACTGGTGCTGTAAAAGACCTGCTGACCGTCCAGCGTGGTGGGCACCCGGTGAAAAATGGCCAGGCCAAGCGTGGAGGAACCGCTCAGGCGCTCGCCCTCGCAGATCCGGATGCGGCAGTCGGCCGCGATATGTTCAATGCAAAGATCGTACTGATCGTATTCAGACAGGGTGCGAAAACCCGGGACCTCATCCATGGGCAGCGCTTTGACGGCTGCGGTCTCACGGCCGTAACGTCCGTCAAGAGCCTCCCAGGCAAAAAAACGGGTCTCGGGACTGAGCCGGACAGGGCGGGGCTCACGCCCGGCATGAATAAAAGAAACAGACTGTTTTTCCATAAACTGCCTCTCATTGATTGATAGTACCTGCTCCGGATATTATATCGAGCGCTCCTCCGAAAGTCAAGAAAAAGCACCCTGCGGATGGCAGGGTGCCGGATTCTTGAAAAGGCTCAGTGCATCTGGGTGATGGTCAGGACCGCCGCGCGGATGGTGGCCCACAGACACTCCTCCACCTCCTGCGTAAACTTGATGCGGCCGGAAACGATTTTCTCAGCCAGGCAAAGCGTAAGGTCGAAGGAATAGTTCAGAACAAAGCCGCGGCTCGTATTGACAGGGGCCCCGAAACGCGTCTGCAGCACGCTGTAGATCTCGTCAAAGGCGCCGGAGTATGCCTGACGCTGGCTGCGGATCTCCTCGTTGTAGAGGGCGCAGTAGCGGAAGCGCAGCAGATACAGCGTATCGGAGGGATGCTCCAGCAGATAGTGAAACACCGCCTGCCAGGCTTCGTGCGCGATGGCTGCAAAGGCCTCGTCAGAGCCGGACTCACGCAGGCGCTTCAGATAGGCGCCCGAAGAAATGATTGAGGAGACACGATGGTCGACCACCAGGAAGGCCTTCTGAAGCATTTCATCCTTGGAGCTGAAATAGCGAAACATCATCGCCTCCGAATAACCGGCACGGACCGCGATGTTTTTTGTGCGCAGATTCTCAAGACCGCACTCTGCAACCTCCGTAATGACCGCCTCCAGGAAAATCTCTCTGGATGTATTACGTGCCATGAATTAACCTCCCAAGGGTAAAAGTATTTACGTACTTACTGAGTATCAGTTTACTATCAAAAAATGCCTTAGTCAAGCCATTTTTCGCAACAAATCTGTCCGCGAAGGTGTTCGGTTTTATCCATGCAATCTCTCGGATCGTCCATGATGAGGACCTCCGGACCTGCCCCCTGCAGCCTCCGCGCCGTCAGTGTTTTAAAAGAAAAAAATCCCTCTGCCGGGGAAAATTGACCCTTTCCCGAAGCAGAGGGATATCCTGCCTATCCCGGGACGAAAACCGTCCCTATGATCCTTTGGCGGCGTGTCTTCGCTTTACGTGGAACCGCGGCCGCCGTACTTATATCAGCTGTTAAAAATCCGCCACGCTGTAGGCGAAGCTCTCTGCCCAGGCCTCCTGAGCTTCCTGAGGGAAGAACCAGACCTCAGTTTCCTCACTGATTCTTTTCTCTTCCTCTTCGGCTTCCTCAACATCCGAATACAGCGAATTTCGGGTGCTCTTGCCGACCTTCTTCATCCGGGACGATTCCATATAATCGTTGATATCCAGGCCATATCGGCCGATCTTGGCTTTCAGCTGATCAAAGCTTAAAGCCTCAAGGTTACAGGCGCCCGCGCTGAGACCGCTGTTCTCAAGATCGCGATAGGCCTCATCATAATCAAAACCGTACATACTCACAGGCATGCCCTCCTTTTCTTTTATTACGTCTCTATTATACTGTCAGCCCGGCTTTTGATAAAGGGAAGCTGCAGCGTATTAGCCGCTCTTATTTGCCAAATAATGAAGCATTGAAAAATCGTAAAGCTATGCTACAATACTTTTGGGAGCCCTTAAGGGCTTTATTCTCAGAAAAGGAAGGTCGTTCATATGCCCTTTGACGGAAGCATGACCTACGCCGTCTGCCGCGAGATCAACGCGCGGCTTGCGGGCGGGCGTGTCGATAAGATCCATCAGCCGGAAAACGAGGAGGTCGTCCTCAGCATCCGCCGCGATGGCCGCAGCGAGCGTCTGCTCTTAAGCGCCGCGGCCGATTCGGCGCGCCTTCAGCTCAGCACCCGGAAGCCGGAGACGCCCGTCGAGCCCTCCGCCTTCTGCATGCTCCTCCGCAAGCACTTCGGCGATGCCCGCTTCCTGGGCGTTTCGCAGCTGGATTTCGACCGCATCGTATGCCTGGATTTTGAAAAGCCCAACGAGCTGGGCGATCTGACGCGCCGCAGACTGGTGCTGGAAATGATGGGCAAATACTCCAACCTGATCGTCGTACGCGAGGACGGATTGGTGCTCGACGCCATTCGTCACGTCAGCCCCTCTATGAGCTCCTTCCGCACGGTCATGCCCGGCGTCCTGTACGAGCGTCCCTCCCACAACCACAAAGAAAATCCTCTGCTTCCCCTCGATGAGGCCGGCTTCCGCAGGCTTCTTTCGGACTTTGACGGAGTGCTGGAGAAGGGGCTTTATCTATGCTTCAACGGCCTCTGCCCGCTCTCCTCGCGCGAGATTCTGACGCTCGCCGGGCTGGACGAGCGCATCGCCTCCTCCGACATGAACGGGGAGCGCTGGACCGCCCTTTACGAGGCCTTCGGCCTTTTCTTCCGCAGGCTGGACGAGGAGCCTGATTTTTGCCTCTACCGCGATGACAGCGGGAAGATCCTTGACTATTCGGTCTTTCCCTACCGTTCGCTTGGCGGCGCGGAGGCAGAGCATTTCCCGGATGCCTGCTCGCTGCTGGACAGCTTCTTCTCCCTGCGCGTCAAAAAATCGCGCATCGACCAGAAGGCGGCCGACATCAGTCATCTGCTGAACACCAACCTGGACCGCATCCGCAAAAAGCTGGCCCTGCAGGAGGAGCAGCTTCTGGACGCGCGCAGCCGTGAGGAGGACCGGCGCCTGGGCGATCTGATCACCGCGAATCTCTATCAGCTTAAGGAGGGCATGACGCGCGTCACGCTGTTGGATTATTATTCGGATCCGCCTGCCGAGGTGACGCTTACCCTGGACCCGCGTCTGACCCCCAGCGGCAACGCTCAGCACTATTACGCACGCTACAACAAGAAAAAAAGGACCGAGGAGGCCGTCGGCGAGCAGCTCGTCCTCACGCGCGAGGAGCTCAGCTACCTTGAAGCTCTGGAGCAGTCGCTCCGGCTGGCCGACTGTGAGGCCGATCTGGAAAATCTGCGGATCGAGCTGGCTGAGCGGGGCTATCTGAAGCGCAGCCGTAAAAAGGGACGCAATCTGCAGGCCTCCCGGCCGCTGTCCTTCACGACCTCTGAGGGCATCCCGGTCAGCATCGGCAAAAACAATATCCAGAACGACCTGCTGACCTTCCGTGAAAGCCAGCCCGACGATCTCTGGCTCCACGTCAAAAACGCGCCCGGCTCACACACGATTCTGCACGTCAGCGGAAAAGAAAAGGGCCTCGACTATACCGATCAGAGTATTGTCGAGGCCGCCGCACTGGCTGCCGGTCATTCTTCGCTGTCAAACGGGCGCTGCGAGGTCGATGTGACCCTTAGGCGCTATGTGAAAAAGCCTTCCGGCGCTGCGCCCGGCTTTGTCATTTACACACATCAGACGACGCTTTACGTAGATCCCGTCAAATAGGCCTCCGCCGCCTTCATTCCGTCCATCGCGGCCGACATGATGCCGCCCGCATAGCCTGCACCCTCACCCATGGGGAAAAGCCCTTGGATGTTGGCCTGCAGGCTTTTTTCGTCCCTGAGGATCCGCACCGGCGAGGAGCTTCTCGACTCCACGCCCGTTAAAAGCGCCTCGGGGCTCCGGTAAGCGCCGAGCTGCGTGCCGAAGGAGACGAGTCCCTCCGCAAGGCTTGTGCCGATGAATTCGGGGAAAAGCGAGCGGACATCGCCGGGGATGCTTCCCGCTGTGTAGGAGGGACGGACCTCGCTCCCGAAATCCGCCGAGGGCCTGTCGGCCAGGAAATCGCCGACACGCTGCACGGCCGCCCGGTAATCGCTCCCGCCCGCCAGAAAGGCCGCCTTCTCCAAGCGGCGCTGAAAGGCGACACCGGACAGGAGGTCGTCGGGACTGCTCCCGTAGGCCTGATAGTCCTCGGGGGAGACGGTCACCAGCACCGCGCTGTTGGCGTTTTCGGCCTCGCGCGCATAGTTGCTCATGCCGTTTGTCACCACGCCGCCCTTCTCGGAGGCGGCCGCAATGACGTGTCCGCCGGGACACATGCAGAAGGTATACACGCCTCGTCCCGAGGAGGAACGGGCGGTCAGCTTGTAATCAGCCGCTCCCAGTGCCGGGCAGGCCGCATAGCCGCGGTACTGCGCCTCGTTGATCAGGCGCTGGGGATGCTCCGCGCGGACGCCGACCGCGAAGGCCTTTCGCTCCATGCGGACACCCGCGGACAAAAGCATCGCGAAGGTATCGCGCGCGCTGTGTCCGATGCCGAGAAAGAGCGCGGCGGCGGGGACCGTCTCGCGCTGGCCGTCATGCTCCAGCACCGCTCCCGTAAGGCGCCCGGCCGCATCGGTCCGAAGCCCGCAAAGCTTCGTCTCAAAGCGGAAGCTGCCGCCCAGCCGGATGATCTCCTCTCTTACGCCGCGGACGACCTCGCGCAGCCGGTCGGTCCCGACGTGAGGCTTGTTGTCGTAAAGGATCTCCTCAGGCGCGCCGTGCGAGACCATCGTCTCCAGCACAAAACGGCTGCGGCCCTCCCGGTCCTTCACGCCCGTGGCAAGCTTTCCGTCCGAGAAGGTCCCGGCGCCGCCTTCGCCGAACTGAACGTTGGAGTCCGGATCCAGGACGCGGGTCCTCTGGAAGGCCAGCACATCGGCGGTCCGCTCATCGACCGTGCGGCCTCGCTCGACGACGATAGGCTCCAGTCCGGCCCGCGCCAGCAGAAGAGCCGCAAACATCCCGGCCGGCCCGAAGCCGACCACCAGCGGATGCAGCGGCAGCGAATGAGAAGGCAGCGGAAGGTGATAGCCCTCCTCCTCTGCCGTAAATTCAAGATTCGGACGTCCGGACAGACGCCTGCGCAGCTGCGCCTCCTGAGCGGTACGAAGCTCAAGCGTATAAATAAAGGCAAAATCGCGGCCGCGGCGCGCATCCAGGGAGCGCTTCACTACCCGCAGGCTGTATTCGCTTTCCGGCAGGCGCACCAGAGACGCCACGGCCTCGTGCAGACGGGCCGAAAGCTCCTCCGGACCGTCATCGGGCGAAAAAACAAGCTTCAGCTGAGAAATCCGCAGCATAAGTCCTCCTTAGATCGTAAAAACACCGGTCGCCTCACCGCGGCGCGTCAGATAGATGCGTCCCTCCGGGCAGCCGCCCAAGCGTTCCTCCACTATTTTTTCCGAGGTGATCAGCGCCAGAGAGGGCGTATTGTTCACCTCGCTCAGATGGCCAAGCAGATAGCGCGCATCGCTGCGCACGCGCAGAAGCTCCGCCAGAGTCTCGCCGCAGTCCTCATTGGACAGATGCCCGAGATTTCCGCGGACACGCCGCTTAAGAGGCGGCGGATACGGTCCTGTCATCAGCATCGTCAGATCGTGATTGCTCTCCACGACGGCAAGGTCGGCCTCAGCCAGAAGCTCCAGCAGCTCCTCGGTCATCACGCCGGTATCGGTCACCACCGAGCAGACGCGCCCGCAGTCCGAAACCGAATAGGCGACCGGATCGGCCGCATCGTGGCAGACCGGCATGGTCCGGACCCGAAGGCCGCCCAGCTCGGTCACGGATTCGTTCCCGATCACACGGATAAGCTCCGCGGGGATGCGCTCGCGCGCGGCTCCCATTCCCTCCCAGGTTCCCTCGGTCGCATAGACCGGGATCCGGTACCGCCTGGCCCAGACAGCCGCTCCCGCCACATGATCGATGTGCTCATGCGTGAGGAAGAGGGCCTCCACCGAGGCCGGTTCAAGTCCGGCGCCCCGCATATTGTCCTCGATCCTCTTGCCGGAAAGCCCGGCATCGATCAGAATGCGGCAGCCGCTTCCTTCAACATAATGGCAGTTTCCGTTGCTGCCGCTCGCCAGTGAACAAAAGCGCACAGACCTTCCTCCTTTCGCAGAAAAATACTCGGATCACAAAATCAGATACTTATTCGTTCCAGAAGCGCCGAAGAACCTCCGGCAGGGTCTCGTCCGTCACCTCACGGGGAGTCCAATGAGCCGGGAACAGGCGCTCGTAGGTCTCGCCCGCAAAACGGCGATCGATCAGAAGGATCACGCCGCGGTCCTCCTCGGTACGGATGACACGGCCGGCGGCCTGAAGCACGCGGCCCCAGCCCGGATAGACGTATGCGTACGCAAAGCCATCCGAGTGCGTTTCCTCCATGTGCATCTGGATCAGGCCGCGTTCCGGGCAGATCTGAGGAAGACCGACGGTCACGACGATCGCGCCGATCAGACGCTCGCCCGCCAGATCGATCCCCTCGGCAAAAAGGCCGCCCAGGACCACGAAGGCCAGGAAGGGCTTATCGGATGCCTCAAAGGCGCGCAGAAAATCCTCACGCTCCTCATCCTTCATCATGCTCTCCTGACGCATGAGCGGGATATCCGGATAAAGCAGGCGGAAGGTCTCATAGGTTTTGAGCATATAGGCAAAGGAGGGGAAAAAGACCAGATAATGGCCGGGACGGGCGCGATAGGTCTCCTCGATCAGACGGCAGACCATGCGGTCGCTGCGGTCGCGCCAGCTGTAGGTGACCGGAAGAGGCGCCACCAGCACCCGCGCGTTTTCCGGCGGAAAGGGTGAGGGCAGCGAGGTGAAATCCGGCTGCGGGCCCCGGCTGCCGGGCAGGGGACCGTCTAAAAGATTGACATAATACTCCGCAGGCGACAGGGTCGCCGAAAAGAAGACGACGCTGCGGACGCGGCCGTAGACCTCCTGCAAAAGCGTCGACGGATCGATGCAGAAGAAGCGGACGGTAAAGTCACGCTCCGTGATTTCGGTATAAAACTCGTAGGGGCCGCGCGGATTGTCCCAGATACGCAGGAAGAACAGCGTTTCGAAAAAGAGCGTAACGAGCTCATCCGGCACGCCCGAAGAGGAATCCTTGTGTTCCTCCATGTAGGCGGAGGCAGCGGCGGTAAAGCGGTCCAGCGTGAAATAAAATTCGTCGCCCGGATCCTCTCCCCGGCCGTACAGGCGAAGCGGCTCCTGCTGCGAGGCGGCCAGCTCGTCCAGAAGCTTCATCACCCGCGTCAGTGCCCGGTGAAGCGTCGGCTCGGCAGCGGCGGAGAAACTTTTACGGGCGCGCAGGAAGTCGCTGCGGTGAAGCTCGGCCGAAAACATGCTCCGTCCCCGCTCCACCAGATTGTGTGCCTCGTCTACCAGCAAAATATACCCGTTTTTGGCCTTAAAATGGCGTTTTAAGGCCACTCTGGGGTCAAAAGCGTAATTATAGTCACCGATGATCAGATCGGCGAAATCTGACAGGTCCAGCGAAAGCTCAAAGGGACAGACCCCGAAGCGTGCACTGAGGGCCAGCAGATAGTCGCGGTCAAAAAGCTCCCGCTCCGAAAGCGCCGCAAGAAGCGCCTCGTTGATGCGGTCGAAATGCCCTTTGGCATAAGGACAGGCCGAAGCCGTGCAGCGGCGCTTCTCCAGCGGGCAGATCTTATCCTTGGCATAAATGACGCAGGTCTTCAGACGCAGGCCCTTCTCCTCCAGAAGCGACAGGGCCGCGAGCGGCGCAGCGGCCGCCACTGCCTTGGCCGTCAGGAAGAAGACCTTGTCCTCGCAGCCGCTTTCCAGCGCCTTGAGCGCCGGATACAGGGCGGACATCGTCTTCCCGATGCCGGTAGGGGCCTCCAGAAACACGCGCCGACCGTTCTCGGCCGCGTCGCGGACCTTCTCCATCATCTCGACCTGACCGGGACGAAAGCTCGGAAAGGGAAAGCCGAGCTTCGCCAGAGAGGCATTCCGTATCCTCCGCCAGTCCTCCTCCCAAAGGAGGAAGCGGCTGTAGCGTCCGATGAGCTCATCCCAGAACGCATCCAGCTCCTCCGCACTCTGCATGCGGTAAAAGCAGCGCGTCGCCTCATTTTCCGTGCTGATATAACTGAGCCTGATCTGGACACGGTCCAGGCTCCTCTCCTCCTTCAGCATATAAGCATAGCCGAAGGCCTGTGCCCAATGCAGGGGAAACAGATCGCTTTTCAGCTCGGAAAGCGGAAGCGAGACCGACTTGATCTCATCCACGGTCCAGACCGGCGACATGAGCTCCCAGGGCGAGGCCTCCTCCAGAAGGCTCTGCTGGAGGTCTTCATCCTCGCGCGGCGCATCCGCCAGATAGATCCCGTCGGCGCGGCCCTCTACCGTCAGCAGAACGCCCTCCCGTTCCTCGCTTTCCGGACGCAGGATCACCGAGTGAGAAAAGGACACTTCTTTTTCGTAGCCCGAGCCCATTTCCTGCTGGAGCTTCCGATGGAGCCGGCTGCCCTCCCAGGCACGCTCGACGTTCAGCGCGGTCCCCGCGCCGCCGATATCACCGCCGCGCAGGATAAATTCGACCAGATCCCGGACCGAAATCCTGTACGTTTTCATGAAGCTCCTCCCGCTTATCTCCGAATAACAACACAGCTACATGCCGTGCATGGATCCGTTGGCTATGCAAAGCATGTAGCTGTTTTTCTTACCCTATTGCCATGACAAAACCGCGAGCCTTCGCGATCAGCGATTGCGATCAGTGTGCGCTGAGCAAAAGATTGATCTCGGCTCCCTCCACGACCGTGACGGAGTCAGGCAGGCCCTCCGCCTCGATCATCAGCGTGATCAGACCCTCCAGGGGCGCATCCGGCAGGGTGACACTGAGCTTCATATCCGCTTCAGCCTTGTCCAGAGCGCTCGCCAGTCCGTTCAGCACCAGCTGTGCGTCTTCGGTCAGAAGCTCACAGCTCCAGCCCTCGGGAACATTTTTGATGCTGAGGCCGGACAGATCCAGCCGTACCGTGCGCGTGATCAGCTCGGCCGTATGCAGCCGCACCGTGACGGAAGCATCCTCGTCGTTCAGGCGAATGCGGTCACCGTACATGGATTTCAGAAGATCGCTCAGCTTATATTGACGGGAATACTCGCCGAAGATGGACCCGAGATTGATGGCGGGAAGCCGAAGCTCCTCGATGCCGACCAGGTCCTCCTCCAGGCCGAATACCTCAACACTGTCGCGCGAAAAAGCCAGATCATCCAGATAGAGGTAGCGGTCCGGCGCCTGGCCGCTGACGAGCACGGTGATCTTCAGATTTTTGATCTGATAGACCGGCACGTAGACCTCGACCTCCGAAATGCCGGCGAATACGACCCGGCCGTCGGGCGTCAGCTCGTTGCCGCGGGCATCCGTAAAATGAAGGGGACGCGTGTCGCGGATGCTCGTCTCGGCACGGCTCACGACGACCTCGGCGTAGGCCGCGCTATAGTCCTGCAGGCGCGAGGCCGGTCCGTAGACCGTCACCGTCTCCTGCGATATGGTGAAATTCGGATCGTTCTCCAGGATACGCATACCGGCAGCAGGAGCGCCCTTCAGCTCGGCACGGATGGGGAGTGTGTAGAAGCTGATCACCTCGGCCGAGACCTCCTGATAGGCGGTATTGGAAAGTGAGGAGAGCTCCAGCGAATCCGCGTAGCTCGGATCGATCGCATAATGGATCTTCAGTATGCTGTTTTCGGTTTCGTAGACATCCACGTAGGCGCGGACGACGGAATCGATATTTTTGTTGTCACTCAGGGCTTTCAGCACCGAAATTCGCCCGCGGACCGTGACATTGAGCACGACCTCCGAGAGAGGCGAACCGTCGGCGAGCTCCACAAAATGCCCGTTATTCAGGTACTCCTCGAAGTTTTCGACCCCGAGCTTCAGCGCATAGCTATCCGTGGATACCGGATCGGCCAGATTGATGAAGGCGATCCAAAAGGCGAAGGACAGGCAAAGCGCGGCAATTTTCATTCCAAGGTTCCGCGTAAACAGATTCCGGAGAAAATCAGTCAGCTTCATCTTTTTTCTCCTTTCTGCGGAACAGCTTTTCCACGGAAAGCATATAGCTCGTCTTCCGGACGGTCTCGTCGCCCAGAAGCTCGCGGCGGATGAACTCATCGCTGATGTTGCGGAAGATGCGGCCGCTGTAGGCCATCGAGACCTGACCGGTCTCCTCGGAGACGACAAAGACCTTGCTGTCCGTCAGCTCCGTCAGACCGATGGCGGCGCGGTGGCGCGTCCCCAGCTCCTTGCTGATGGTTGCATCCTGGGAAAGGGGCAGATAGCAGGTGGCCGCCTCGACACGTCCGTTGCGGATAATGACCGCGCCGTCGTGAAGCGGTGTGTTCTTTTCGAAAATATTGATCAGCAGCTGAGAGGTAAGGGCTCCGTCGACCGTGATGCCCGTCTGGACGTACTCATCCAGGCTGACCTTCTCCTCGATGCAGATCAGGGCGCCCGTCTTGACCTTGGCCATGGCGCGCAGCGCATCGATCAGCTCCTGGACCTCCTCGCCCTTCATGAAGCGTTCGGTAGGCGTACCGGTCGTGAAGAAGCGGGTAATGAGCTTTCCCTGACCGAGACGCTCCAGCGCGCGCCGGATCTCCGGTTGGAAGATGATGACGACCGCGAGGATGCCGACGCTCAGCGTTCGCTCAAAGATCCACACCAGCATGTTGAGCGTAAGGATGCGCGCGACAAGCCACAAAATCGCCAGCACCGCGATGCCCTTCAGAAGCGTCCACGCCTTGGTCCGGCGGATCCAGCTCAGCAGATAAAAGATCAGGACCGCGATGACGATGATGTCGAGCGCATCGGTAAAACGAAAAGTGGAGAAGGACCATTTGATCGCAGATGCAGCCGCATCAAACAAATTCATAAAGAATGCTTTCATGTCCTTCCCCCCTTTCGGTAATTATCTCTCTGTAGGATATTCAGTTGTTCGGGAAAACCTTATTTCTCTTTGCCGGTCTCCTCTTCAAAGGAATCCAGCACATCACGGATCTCATCAACCGCCTCGTCGGCCTCCTCCGCCGTCTGCTCGGCCTCCTTTTTCAAAGAAGACAGCAGTCCGCGGAGGCTCTTGCCTGCGGATTTTTCATCTTTTCCTTCGGCCTTTTCGGAAGCCTCCTTGGCTTCTTTTTTGGCCTTCTTTTCTGCCGCCTCAGCCTCTCTGGCAGCCTTTTTGGCCGCCTTCTCAGCCTTGGCCTTTTCTGCCTCAGCCTTTTTGGCAGCTGCCTTTTCAGCGGCAGCCTTTTCGGCAGCTTCTTTTTCGGCGGCAGCCTTTTCGGCCTTTTTGGCCTTTTCGTCAGCCGCATCGCGGATCTCTCTGGTCTCAGCCTTGCTCAGCACCTTGGTCTCCGCCTTTTTCTGATCCTCGGAAAGCTCTGCCTCGGAAAGCTCGCCTTCTTCCGCTTTGGAAGCTTTGGAAACGCGCTTGATGTCCTTGTCCTCGTCTTCCTTCGCTTTTTCAGCTTCCTCAGCCTTGGCCTTTTTCTTGCTCTTTTTGTCCAGCATGGCCGAGCGGGCGGCCGTGAAGCCGGAGGACAGAGGCGTCAGGCGGACCTGATAGAAATACTCATCATCGCTGAAACTGATATTGCGGACACCCTTGTAGTCAAGAGGCAGATCCAGGAAGCAAAGCAGGGCGCAGATCGCCATGGCCGCAAAAGCAAGCAGAACGATCAGCCCGGTCGTGCCGTACATGCCCCACAGGCTCTTTCCGACCAGAAGACCCAGAAGGCCGAAAAATCCGGCCGCAGCGATGGCGATATAGCGGTTATAATTCGTGCGGAGCTTGCACAGAAGCCAGCAAAGGAAGCAGACGGCGCACAGCACCATGGCGACGATCAGAAGCGATTTATTCTTGACCAGCTCCTTGACACCGTAATCAGAGGTGTAGGTAAGCAGGGAGGGAAGCTCCTTGATGATATCCTTCAGCTCCATATCCGCCGAGATCGACTGAACGCTGAGAAGCGCCGGCGCGATCAGATAAATGCCCCACATGAAGACGCCCATAAAGATGGCAATGACCGCCAGAGGGGAGCCGAAAAGCCCCGCCAGAAGCGGAAGGAGCAGATAAAAGCCCTTGCTGATCAAAAACGGGAGCAGAAGCAGAAAATAGACATAATCCGGGACGAAGCAAACGGTCACCAGGAAAATGACCAGCATGAATACGGCCAGCAGGGCGCCGCCCATGATGGACGCCTTGACCAGGCCCACCGAAATGAACAATATGACCAAAAGCGTTCCGAAGCGGCTGGGAAGCAGCGCACACATGAGCGCCAGAGCCACATGCACATAGCTCTTGCAGAGAATACCGCCGAACAGACCGCTGAGATCGTACAGATCCGTGCCGGCCGCCAGTCGGAAGGCAAGAAAGAACCCGATAAATTTAGCCACGAAGGGCAGGACCGGGCTCAGCTTCTTGACGCCGACGTTCAGAACGGCGCGAAGCTTGTCCATACTTTTATTGGCTTTACTGCGTTTTTTCGAACTCATGACTCATCCTCACTTTTCGGTAGGGTTTACCCGACTGCTTACATTTCGACGATTTCCTGAACCGCATCCTCATGCTCGATGATGCGCTCGGCCGCCTCCTCGTAACGGCGGGACGCAATAAAGGTCGCCAAGCCGCCCACAATAAGGCCCAGGACAAACATCCAAATGACTTTTTCGATGACAAAGCCCTGATAATCAAAATGAAGCATGTCTCCGTTGTCTACATAAAAGAGCTTGACAACATAAAAGAGAATATAAATGATATACAAAACAACAAACAGAATGATGGCCTTGAGCCGCTGAAGAGCGACATAATCGGCCTTGAAATAATGGATCGCGAACTTATCCTTCTTGTACTGAGTCTGAAGATAAAGCTCGTTCTGCACCATCTGTCTGATCTTTTCCTGCTTAATCATGAACCGATCTCCTGCTGGGAATTCTAAGTGACGCATGCAGATAACATACTTTCAGTATTATATCACGGAGGCTTTTTTTTTGCAAGTGGCAACTAAACGGGCTGTAGCGCAAAACATCCCCGGAGAGGACAACGCGGAGATGAAAAAGGTCTGCCTCCCATGACAGGAGGCAGACCCGGAGTGTCTGTTTCAGCTATTTCAGAAGGGACGGACCGTCGCGCAGTTGCTGCAGAATTTGCCGCTGTTTTTGGTGCCGCACTTGGGGCAGAACCATTCGGGGTTCTCCTCGATGACAGGCTTGGCGGTCGCGCAGTTCATGCAGAACTTACCGGTATTCTTGGTGCCGCACTTGGGGCAGAACCACTCTTCCACAACAGGCTTGGGCTCAGCGCAGTTCATGCAGAACTTGCCGCTGTTCTTTTCGCCGCACTTGGGGCAGATCCACTCGCCCTCCGCGAGAGCGGTCTCCGTCTCCGAAGCCTCGGGCTCAGCCTCGGCCTCGGTCTCCTCCGCAGCCGTCTGCTGAACGGGAGCCTCACCGGCCTTATCGGCGCCGAGCAGGGCGCACTTCAGCTGATAAGCGGTCTTCTCATAGAAGAAATACAGATCGGAGGCCTTGCTGTCGGGGCGGTTGCCGGAGGACAGCTCGTATTTGATCTCGCTGAAGAAATCGCAGTTGACGTTGATGGTGACGTCAAAGGTGTATTCATACTCATACTGCTTGGGATCGTAACTGATCTCCTTGCCCTCGGCATCGGTGGTGAAGATCTCGTCGGCGTCTTCCTTGATGTCGACATCGACGGAGATGACACGGTCCAGAGGAATCAGGTCGGGATTGGCAGAGTTGAAATCGGTGGAACGGGTGACGGCAAAGACGCGGGCGACTCTGTCGATGTAGACGCGCATGCCGCTCTCGCCGATGATCTCGGTGGGACGGAACAGGGCCAGCTTGGCCTTGTTGGCCTCACGGTAGGCCAGCTGCTCGCGGATGTCAGCGACGGTGGAACGGCGGCGGCCGGTAAAGAAAGGCGACAGCTTGGCGGCGCAGTCCTTGCAGAGGTTGCCGTCATCCAGCTTGCGGTTGCCCAGAAGACCGATCTTGGCGCCGCAGATGTCACAGAACTTTTTATCAAATACTCCCATTGTATATACCTTCTTTCTGTAAGATAAAAGGGCAGAAGACCTTTGCGGTCCTCTGCCCACGATATCAAAGCTTATTCTTTGCCTTTGCCGCAGGCGGTGCAGAAGTTGCCGGTGTTGACAGCGCCGCAGGAGCAGGTCCAGGCGGCAGGAGCCGCGGGCTTAGCCTTGCCGCAGTTGGGGCAGAAGTTGCCGGTGTTGACGGAACCGCAGGCGCAGGTCCAGGCAGCAGGAGCCGCAGGCTTGGCCTTGCCGCAGTTGGGGCAGAAGTTGCCGGTGTTGACGGAGCCGCACTCGCACTTCCAACCGTCCGAAGGAGCCGCAGCGGGAGCCGCGTTCTGGCTGTACAGGCCGCCCAGCAGCTCGCCGATGCCGCCGCCGCCGATGGCGTTGACGCCGATGATGCCGTTGACCGCACCGGCCGCATTGTTGGCCGCGTCGACCATCGCCTCACCGTAGGAGCCCGCGAGCATAGCGGTCGCGTAAGCAGGATCCTTGTACATGGCAACCTTCTGCGCGTTGGTGATCATTTCCTGATACTCATCAGGCAGCTTGACGGTGGTCAGAGAGATCTTGTCGATTTCGATGCCGCGTCCTACCGTCCACTCAGCGTTCAGCACGGCCTTCATGGCCTGCTCAAGCTCTCTGGTGTGGTTGGGCAGCTGGCTGGGACGGATCTCCAGGGCAGAAAGCTGACCGATGGCGGGATTCAGGGCGCCGATGAACTCAGCCTTCAGCTCGGGATCGATCTGATCACGGCGGTACTGACCGGATACATTGCCGCAAACCTTGGAATAGAAGACCATAGGATCGGTGATGCGGTAGGAATAGGTACCGGAGCAGCTGAGCTCAACATCGATATCCATCGCGATGCGGGAATCGACCACGCGGAAGGGAATGGGATTGGGCGTACCGAATTTATTGTCAAGGATTTCCTTGGTGTTGAAATAATAAACTCTCTGATCCTTTCCGGTGTCACCGCCGTAGGTGAAGCGGCGGCCGAGGATCTTGAAGGTCTCAAGCAGGCTCTCGCCGAGCTTTCCGGTAAAAATGCTGGGCTCGGAGGAGGTGTCGTAGGTGAACTCGCCTGCCTCGGCGCAGAACTCTACGATTTCTCCCTGCTCTACGATGATCATGGCCTGACCTTCGTTGACCACGATGCCGGAGCCGTTGGAAATGATGTTGTCACTTCCCTTGGTATTGGAGGATTTGCTTCCGGTACGCTTTTCACCCTTGCAGACAAGAACGTCCGCAGACATGCTCTCGCATACGAAAAATTCTTTCCACTGATCGGCAAGAACAGTGCTAAGAGAGGCTAAACCAGCTTGAATAAGTCCCATAGGAATATTCCTTTCTTTGTTTTGAATTCATTGAATATCGTTTTCGACATGCTTATATTTTACCATAAATTTTTTTATTGCACAAGAACCTTTCTCGCACAGTTTTTTAGTGATTTTTTCAGAAATATATGTTATAATAAATCAATTTTAAAAGAATTCCGAAGGCTTTATGGGGATATGCCCTCTGATCATTCTCTATCACTCCCCGCTTGGAAAGGAGTTTCTTTGAATCAAATCACACACGTCGGAAAACTCATCCGGACCTACGACGCTCCGTCACCGCTGCACAGCCATCCTTCGCTCGAGCTGATCTACTGCGTCTCCGGCTTCGGCTACTTCCGCTTCGGCAAGGCCATCCAGCCTTATACCGCCGGGCAGATCGTGGTCATCCCTTCCGGATTGGAGCACAGCAACTACAGCGAAAACGGTATTACCAACTTCTGCATGCATATCGAGGAGCCCACTCTGCCCTTCACCGATTTTACGGTCATCAACGACGATCCGGAGGGGAGCATTCGTCACTGCTTCGAAAACGCCTTCCTCCAGTTCAACAATCAGGGAAATGCCCGCAGCATCCTTCTGGCTCCGCTCGGCAATCTGATCGTCAACTATCTGATCGCTTATCAGAACTACAATCTGATGCACCCCGTCGTCACGGAGATCCAGGAGAGCATCTGCGCTCATTATCAGGATCCTTCTTACGACCTCAACGCTTTTATGGAGACGCTTCCCTTCAGCAGCGACTATCTGCGTCAGCTCTTCAAGCGCCAGCTCGGCACCACGCCGCACGCCTATCTTTCCGAATACCGTCTTCAGTCCGTGGCCAGCCTTTTAAGCGCCCTGCCTAAAAGCACCAGCAACATCTCCGACATCGCTCAGAGCTGCGGCTTCAACGATCCTCTGTACATGTCGCGCGTGTTCAAGAGCAAGTTCGGTGTTTCGCCCTCTCAATATGTGGCTCAGGTCCAGAAGGCCAAGCAGAAGATGGCCTCCGAGACCCCTCTCGCCTGAATCAGCAGAACCGCCTGTACCGAAAACCAAGACCCGTGCGCCGGCAAAATAGCCGGCACGCGGGTTTCTTTTTTGAACGAAAAAGCCGCCTCTTGCGAGACGGCTTCTTCGATTTAAGAAAAGTGAAAGGCATGAAACTTATGCTCTTTTGCGCTTCTTGGATACCAGCGCGATCATGACCGCAGAGGCAGCCATCAGAGCAGCCATGAGCTCCAGAGGCGCATTGTCGCCGGTGGGAGCCGCGCTGCCCTTGACGTTGGCGCTGACGGAGATCTCGATATCATCCGCGCCGGGGGTGGAGATGACGACCGTGCCCTCAACAGCACCGGCCTTGGAGGTATCGATGGTGATGATGATCTCGCCGCCCTTCTTGGGGTCGAAATTCTCGCCGAGCTCAACCTCGATGCCTTCGCCTTCAGCCTCGATGTTCAGGAGGCCGGCAAGGTCCTTCGCGTTGACGGTGATCTTCTTGCTGACCTGATCGTCCTTGGCCACATCGCCGAACTCAGCGGCTTCTGCATCCGCCTCGATCTCGGGGTTGCCCCAGATGGTCTTCCAGCTGTTGACCAGCGTGTAGTTGCAGTTGGTGTTCAGGGTCCAGTTGGTGGTACCGGTGCAGAGGTAACCGGTGCCGGAGAAGCCGTCATCCTCGATGCCGTCTACTTCGAAGTGGACGCTGCGGGGATAGCCGTACTGGTCAGCGGAACGGGCATCCATGGTGGAGGAAGCATCGCCG
>JAZQNF010000109.1:0-7689 GCA_045627225.1 Bianqueaceae bacterium | reverse complement strand
CGAGACCCTGCTTTCCGTCGTCGCCCTCGATGACGCCACCGCGCTGATCTTCTTCGGCATCTGTGTCGCCATCGCCAACGCACTCGGCGGCGCCGGAGGCTCCTTCGGCACTGCGCTGCTCCAGCCGCTCATCGAGATCGGCGGCGCCGTGGTCTGCGGCTTCGTGATGGGCCTTCTGATGCTCATCCCGCTCCGCTGGTTCAAGAAGGACGGCAACCGCCTGGCGCTGACGATCGGCTTCGTCTTCGCCGGCGTCGGTCTCGCCGAGCTCTGCGGCTTCTCGTCCCTGCTTCTCTGCATGGCGATGGGCGCGGCTCTCGCCAACTTCAGCCGCGATGTCGAGCACATCATGCGCCTCTGCGACAGCTTCACCCCGCCCGTCTTCATGCTTTTCTTCGTCGCCTCCGGCGCGGAGCTCAAGCTGTCGGTCCTGCCGAGCATCGGCCTGGCCGGCGTGCTCTACCTGATCCTGCGCGTCGTCGGAAAGCTCAGCGGCAGCTGGCTGGGCGCGCGCCTCTCCGGGGCTGACGAAACCGTCCGGAAATACCTGGGCTTCGCACTGGTCCCGCAGGCCGGTGTCGCCATCGGCCTCTCGCTGGTCGCCACGACGGCGGTGCCCGAATACGGCGCCACGATCCGCGCGATCATCCTCTGCGCGACGCTGATCTACGAAATGATCGGCCCGGCGCTGTCCAAATTCGCCTTGAAAAAGGCCGGAAACATCAGTTAAAACGTCCCCGGCCCTCACAAAAGCAAAAACACGCCCCCCGGAAACACTTTCCCGTGTGTCTTCGGGGGGCGTGAGTTTTAATTTACGTTAGTTGATCTGTTCATACCCGCAGAGGGTGCAGTATTCGCCGGGATGCTCGTGCTGGCCGAGGCCCAGATCCGCGCCGCAGACGCTGCAGTAGATCCGGTGCGTGTTCCAGTCGCGCAGCTCGTACGCCTTCACGTGCCCGGTCGCGGGGATCACGGTCGTGAACGTCGCGCCGCAGCGGTCGCAGCACTGAACCTCGCTGCCGGACTGGGTGCAGCTCGCCGCGTGGCTGCTCTTCTCATCCTTCACATAATGATGGCCCAGGGCAGGCGTGGTCGAGACGTAACGAAGACGTCCGCAGCGCTCGCAGACCTCCGCCTCGATGCCGCCGCTCGTGCAGCACGCCGCGCTGGAATACTCGTCGGAATGGACGAAGTGATGGCCGGGCGCATTGATCTGCGTCTGCTCCTCCGTCAGCGGCTGGGTCGCCTCGGCATCGGCGAAGAATTCGCCGCAGATCGTGCAGATGTAGTAGTCGATGCTGCCGTCCACAGTGCAGAGAGCCGAATAGCCGGTCTCGTGGAAGAGCTCGTGAGGCTCGCCGGGGAAGGTCACGCAGATGCTCGCCTCCGTGTCCGTCATGCTCAGGATCTCGAAGCTCTCCGAAAGAGAAATGTAGGCGGGACCGTCCGTGACCGAAATGTTCTCGACGCCGCCGAAGCCCTCTACCCCGGTATCCCAGGGCTCCTCGGTGGAAAAGCGATAGTTGTGATCCGTCAGTCTGACCGAAACAATGAGCTGGCGCTGCAGATGGCTGAAGACCTTGGCAGGCTTGCCCTGATCGAGCCAGTAATAATCCGTTACCTCAACGCCGACGCTCGAGCCGTAGCCGAAGAGGCCGTCCGTGCCCCATTCATGCGCATAGTAGCCGACCGCCGTGGGAGGCTCGCTGCTGACGGCGGCGCCGAAGTAGGGCAGATCGTAGAAGAGATAGATCATGTCGAGGCCCAGAGGCTCGTAGGGCCAGTCGAAGCTCATGGTAACAAAGAGCCTGCCATCCTCGACCTTAGCGCTCTCAAGCGTGGGATACGTGACATCCACGACCAGATCGACGTTGAACTGAACGTTTTCCTTCGAAAAGCTCTCCGGGAAGCTGACGCCCTCGGGTGCGTCGTAGATGAAGGTCAGGAAATACTCGCGGTCCGACCAGATGCGATCGTCGGGCTGCATCTGCACGAGCGTGTCGGTTCCGTGCTGGATGTAGCTGAGCGTGTACGCCGGCGTTCCGGCATCGACGCGCGCCCCGTTTTTGAGGATAAAGGTATCCTCGGCACAGGTACCGCCGTTGTAATACTCATCGGCCGTGTAGCCGCTCGGATAGGCGCCTGCGTAGGCCGGCAGGCAGTACAGCTCCAGCGTTTCCACAGGTCCCTCTTTTTTCGGCCCCTTGCCCGTCGGCGTACAGCCGGAAACACAAAGCACCGTGCCGAGCAGAAGCAGCACGCAGAAAGCCCAAAGAGATCTTTTCATTTCGACGTTCCTCCCGTAAAAAAATGATTGGAATAGTTAAATTATACACCGGGAGGGACTTTTCCGCAAGACAGAGCGCGCGAGGCCCCTCCCCGGGGCCGGAAAACAAAAGGCCTCCGCCCCAAGGACCGCTTCCGGCCCTTTGGGGGAGGTCTGTTTCTTATCTGACGGTTCTCAGCTGCTTCCAGTACACCAGCACGGCCTTCGCGCGGATATCCTTCCGCGGAATGTAGGGATTCTCCCAACGGCGCGAGTCATTCGAGTAATTCCGGTTATCGCCCATCAGGAAGTAGCAGCCCTCCGGCACCTCGTAAGGCCCGAAGCTGCCCTTCATCGGCTCCTTCAGATAGGGCTCGTCGTACACCTGGCCGTTGATGTAGAGAACACCGTCCAGGATCCCGATGGTATCGCCGGGCAGACCGATGACACGCTTGACCATCGTTTTTTCACCCTCTCCGTGATTGTCGAAGATGATGACATCGCCGCGCTCCGGCCCGTGGAACCAGTAGGCAAAGCGCAGGCCGAACACGCGGTCCCCGACGAGGAGCGTGTCCTTCATCGAGCCGCTGACGATGTTGGCGTTGAACAGAATGAAGCGGTTGAGCAGGAAGGCGACGACGATGGCCGCGGCAAAGTACAGTACCCAGCTGAGGATCTCTCGCAGCGGGTTCACCTTTTTCTTCTCCTCTTCCTCTTTTTCCTCTTCCTCAAAAAGCTCGGCCGGCTCTTCCGCAGGCTTGGAGGCTAAAACCTCGTTTTCGATCGCTTCGCTCATGTGTATCCCTCCCGGGGATGTTATTTTCCGTCCCACTTCATCTGATAGACGGTCTCGTAGAAATAATTGATGTTGGCGGCAAAATCCATGCGGATGATCCAGCGTCCTCCGTCGGACCAGCACCACTCGTAGGTTCCCTCCTGCGGCAGGCAGTAGGTGTGGATCGAATAGTTCCGGTAAATGCTGTACGCGTCCGAGAGCAGGCTCATGAACTGACCTGCGCTCATGTTGGTCCGGATCTTGGGCAGCGTGCGCGTGGCGATCGCATCGATGCTCGACCAGGACATGCCCTTGGCCTTGTTGATGACCGCGACGAGGGTCTTGCGCTGACGGTTGGAGCGGGCCAGATCGTTGTCGATCGAGCGCAGCCGGCAGTAGGCAAGCACCTGATTGCCGTTCAGATGAGCGACGCCGTCCTTCTCACTGAGCTTTGCCTTGGAGGGCCTGCCGTCGCTTGACGATTCGCTCTGCGATTCCTCTTTGTCCCCGGAGGACCGGGACTCCTCTCCCGCTGACTCCTGCGGGTCCTCCGCCGGGGCCGCCGAGGACTCTTCCGCCGGATCGGCCGAGGACTCTTCTGTCGGCTCCGACGAGGACTCTTCTGTCGGCTCAGCCGATGGCTCCGCCGATGAATCCTCCGTCTGCGGATCTCCGGTCGGATCCTCGGGCGGCGTCTCCGTGCCGCTGCCGTCTTCTCCGCTCCCGGTGTCCAGCAGAACGACGGGCACATCGCCTCCAAGGTCAAGCACATAGCTGCCGGAATAATCGCTGTAGGCGACGATCGACGAGTTGATGGCCTTGGCCTCTGCGGCCGAAAGATACAGGTCCAGTCCGCCCATGTCATCGATGGCCGTCGCAAAGGCGCCGAAGGAGGTCTGAACGTAATAATCGATGTAAATATCGTAGGTCCGCTCGATGGTGCGCACCAGGTAGGGCATGCCGCCGAAGGCCGCCGCCGCATTCAGGCGGTTGACGCAGCTCGAACGCTCGTTTTCGGTCAGGATCAGGTAGGTATCGCGCGCCAGCGAGGTCAGCGAGATCTCGTGCGTGTTCTTATTGATCGTGCAGATGATCATGACGTCCGAGCGGCCGTAGGACCAGTCGGGACGCGTGTCCATGCCGACCAGCAGGATGTTGATGATGCCCTCCCCCTTGAGGGAGCGCGGATTGTAATTCAGCTTCAGATTGATAAAATTAAAGCTCTCGCAGCCGGATACGTAGCTGCGCGAATTGCGGACATTCCGGGAGCCGTCCCAGGGCTGATCGCTTCCGGGATGGACGACCGGAGGTCCGGAAGTGCTTTCCGTGTCCCCTTCCGGAGCGGAAAGGCTTTCCTCGGAATCCTCGCCCGAGCCGCTTTCTTCTCCGCTTTCGGCCGGCGCCGCGGATTCCGTGCGCGACTCTGCGCGTGACTCCGTGCGTCCGTCCTCATCGGGATCATCGATCGATTCCAGGATGGCCAGCGATTCATCTCCGTCGCGGTCCAATAGCGACCAGTAACGGTAAAAGAGCCCGCCGCCGACCGCCAGCACCGTCAGAAGCAGCACCAGCAAAACGATCAGCGCGACCCGCAGGCCCTTTCTTTTTTTCTTATCCTTTTTCATAAAAAACCTCTTTTGCTTGGGAACGGGAGCATAGCGCTCCGGGAACAAAAGGAGTACGCCTGAGAGGAATCGAACCTCCGACACATGGTTTAGGAAACCACTGCTCTATCCCCTGAGCTACAGGCGCAGATCTTGCAGGGCGTGCCCGAAAAGCCTCCGCTGCAAACGCAAGCTATAGTATACCACCTCCTTGCGTGCTTGTCCACTTTTTGCTATAATCATCTCAATATCCAACGTGAAGGAGCTTTTAAAAATGAAAAACCGAAAACTGCTGTCTCTCCTGCTGCTCATCGTCTTTACAGCAGGCGTTTTCCTCTGCATGCTCGGCGCCGACCGTATCCAGAAGGACGGCGGCAGCATCACCGTCACCGAGGGCAAGATCATCCACGAGCAGGATGAGATCACCTACAAGCTCTACACCCCCGCAAACGCCACGGCTGAAACGCCGGCTCCGGCCGTCCTCATGCTGCACGGCTACCAGAACGACCACGAAACCTGCGCGGCCTACTGCATCGAGCTCGCCCGCCGCGGCGCCGTCGTCATGGCCATCGACGAATACGGTCACGGCGGCACGAACACCGGCATGCTGGCGCGAGGCTACGTCAACCACAAGGTCACCGTCAACTACGGCAACGATTCCGTCGAGGACGGCACCTACGTCGAAAAGGTCGGCGGCCCCGAGCGCTACCGCATCATGATGAACTTCTCCAACCTGTCCTTCTTTAACGATCATTACAGCAAGGACGCAGAGGGCAACTCCGTCAAGGACAGCTCCATGGGCGGCATCCTCGGCTACGCCGTGCTCGCCTCCCTGCCCGAGGTCGATGCCTCCCGCCTGGCCGTCAGCGGCCACTCGATGGGCACCTGGGCCTCCTGGTCCGTCTCAGCCTACTACGCCGGCGTCATCAACGAGGACGGCACCGATCTGACCCCCAAAGCGACGGTGCTGCAGTGCGGCGAGCTCTTCCGCGACAGCGTCTATGACAGCAGCACGATCTACTTCAACAACGTTCTGCTCCTGCAGGCCCAGTACGACGAATTCTCCTACTTCCGCGATTACGAGCCCACCGTGACCGACGAGCTCCTCAAGAGCCCGCTCCGCCTCGAGTTCCTCGGCACCACCGCCGACAAGGCCGCCTACGATACGACCTTCGGCAGCTCCGCAGACGGCACGGCCCGCCGCATCGAATTCCTCGAAACCAATCACCGTCTGACCACGCACAACAAGGCCGGTCTCGCCGCCGCCCTCGACTGGTTCGATCAGGCCCTTACTCTTCCTGGCATGCTCGACCCGATGGACCAGGTCGCCATGAAGAAGGAGGTCCTGGTGCTTGCCGCGATGCTTCTGGCCATTCTGGCGATGCTTCCCTTCATGAACCTGCTGCTCGGCACGAAGCTCTTCCGCGACCTCGTCCAGCCCCTGCCCTCCAAAGAAGGCATCAAGAAGAAGGGCGCCTGGGCGCGCGGCGCGATCATCACCGTGCTCATCGCCGGCCTCTCCTATCCCTTCATGACGCAGCTCGGCCACGGTCTGCTGCCCCTGCCCGAAAAGATCTTCCGCATGACGATCGGCAACGGCTTCCTTTCCTGGTACAGCCTGCTCATCATCGTCATGATCATCTTCACCCTCTGCGGCCGCGCCAAGGCCAAAAAGGCCGGGAGCGATGCCCAAAGCTTCCACGCCATGGGTCTCGGCACCGCCGATGCGCCCGATCGCCTTTCCTGGAAGCTGCTCGCTAAGGGTGCGCTGATGGCGGCGCTGATGTGCGGCCTGATGTACGTCCTGGTCTGCCTCTGCGAGGGTCTCTTCATGCTCGACTTCCGCTTCATCTGGCCCTTCTTCAAGAGCTTCACGCCCGCGCGAGCCGGTCAGTTCGGCGTCTACATCCTGATCTACGTCCTTTTCTACCTGCTGAATAACTCAAAGATCTTCGCCGGCATGCGCAGCGAGGGCACCTACAAGCCCGGCCTCGGCGGCTTCCTGTCCTGCTGGTGGCGCTACGCGCTCGTCATGATCGGCGGCGTGCTGCTGGTCACGCTCATCGAGTACATCCCCTTCTTCGCCGGCCTCGGCCCGGGCGCGGATCTGCTCTTTGGCTCGACCTTCGGCGGTCCCTTCATGTCGCTTCTGATCCTCTTTGCCCCGCAGGTCCTTGTCTACAGCCTGCTGTGCACCTATCTCTACCGGCGCACCGGCAACGTCTGCACCGGCGCCTTCCTGGTCGCCATCCTCTCCTGCTGGATCGTCACCGGCGGAAGCGCTATGCTCTAAGGGCGCGTTAATACTGAAAAATATCTCTCGCTTTGACGCGCCCTCGCAATATGCGCATGCGCATATTGCCGAAAGCGGTGAAATCTAAGGGCGCGTTGATAGTGAAAAATATCTCTCGCTGTGACGCGCCCTTGCAATATGCGCATGCGCATAGGGCCGATATCTCCGACCGTAATTCATTCCTTTTTCTTTCCCCTCCGCCAAGAAAAATCGTGCCTCGGGCGCGTTTCTATGCTATACTATGCGGAGATACTATTCCTTTTCGGAGGTTAACATGAACAAAAAGCTCTACCGGATCGACAACGCCGGCGGAACGCTCGAGCGTCACCTTGAAACACCCTGCAGGCTCGCCGAAAACGAAACGCCCTGGGACGTCTATCCCCGTCCCCAGCTTCAGCGCGATTCCTTCCTGAATCTGAACGGCCGCTGGCAGCTTCACTGCCTGAGGAACGGCAAGACCGAGGAGGACTGGGGACAGATCCTCGTCCCCTTCCCGCCGGAATCCTACGCCTCCGGCATCGAAAAAATGCCGGGGCACGATGATGTCCTCGTCTATGAGCGCAGCTTCACTCTCCCCGAGGGCTGGACAAAGGGCCACACCCTGCTCCACTTCGGCGCCTGCGATCAGCTCGCCGAGGTCTACATCAACGGCCAGCTTATCGGCGGCCACGTCGGCGGATATCTGCCCTTCAGGTTCGAGGTCACCTCGCTTCTGCCCGAGGGCGAAAACAGCCTCTGCGGGCGCGCGCGG
>JAZQNF010000108.1:0-2804 GCA_045627225.1 Bianqueaceae bacterium | reverse complement strand
GCCCGCGCCATCGTCAACGACCCCGACATCATCCTCGCGGATGAGCCGACGGGCGCGCTCGACTCCGAGACCAGCGTCCAGGTCATGGACATTCTCAAGGAGATCGCGAAGGACCGCCTGGTCATCATGGTCACGCACAATCCGGAGCTGGCCGAGCAGTATTCGACGCGCATCATCCGCATGCTGGACGGTCAGGTGACGGGCGACAGCCTCCCCATCAGCGACGAAGAAAAGGCGCTCCTGGCGCAGGAGGATATGAAAAAGGCGGAGGAGAGCGCGGGCAAAAAGGGAAAGCGCGCCTCCATGTCCTTTGCGACGGCCTTCGGGCTTTCGCTCAACAATCTGTTTACCAAAAAGGGGCGGACGCTTCTGACCTCGTTTGCGGGAAGCATCGGCATCATCGGCATCGCGCTCATTTACGCGGTCTCGCAGGGCACCTCCGATTACATCGAAACGGTGCAGGAGGAGACGCTTTCCACCTATCCGCTCACGATCACGCAGGAGTCGGCGGACCTGACAGCCATCATTTCGAGCTTCATCAGCTCGTCCAAGGACGCGGACGATGCCCGCGGCGAGAACGCCGTCACCGAGCAGCAGCTGATCGCCAGCATGTTCTCGGGCATCGGCACCAATGACCTGCGCTCTCTCAAGACGCACCTGGACCAAAGCCGGGGGACGCTTGCGGACAGCGTCACCACCATTGTCTACAGCTACGGCATCACGCCCGTCATCTATACGGTCGACGTCAACGGCCAGTACATGAAGACCAACCCCTCGCAGATGATGAGCTACATGTCGATGGGGGCGCAGTCCTCCTCGGTCGCCGGCTTCGGCGGAATGGGCATGTCGCTTTTTTCCGAGATGATCGACAACCGCGAGCTCATCGAGGCGCAGTACGACATCCTGGCCGGACGTCTGCCTGAAAATGATTACGAAATGCTGCTGGTGCTTTCGTCACCGACCGATATCAGCGATATCATGACCTATTCCATCGGTCTGCACGACCAGGCCGAGCTTGGCGCCATGATCCAGGCCGTCATGAGCGGCGAGGTGCCCGACATCCGCTCCGGCGTCAGCCAGTGGACCTATGACGAGCTCCTGGCGCTCGATTTCCGCCTGGTCAACGCTGCCGACTGCTACCGCTTCGACGCGGAGCACTCGGTCTGGGAGGACCGCACGAAGGATCAGGCTTTTATGGCGCAGGTCTACGGCGCAAGCCCCCGTCTGACCGTCACGGGCATCCTCTGCGGCAAGCAGGGCGTGACCGCCACGGCGCTGTCCACCGGCTTCAACTATCTGCCGGGCCTCACGCAGATCGTGATGGAGCGCGCCCGTCAGTCCCAAATCGTGCAGATGCAGCTGGCCGACCGCGAGACCGACGTTTTCTCCGGCAAGCGCTTCGGCGAGGAGGACAGCACGAGCGGCCTTGATTTTTCCCAGATGATCAGCGTCGACGAGGAGGCGCTGGCCTCGGCCTTCAATCTGAATATCGACAGCTCGGCTCTTTCGCGCCAGCTGTCCGCCTATATGAACGACATGATGAAGGAGCTGAGCGGCGACAGCGCCAAGGCCTCCGAGGACTTTTCCAAGGTCTTCCGGACGCTGGCCGAGGGGCTGCTTCGCTCGATCCTTGCCGACTCGCAGGAGGAGGACGGCTCCGCGGTCCTGACCCTCTCCGAGGTCGCGGGCCTGGTCGAGGCCTATCTGGCCGGCGAGGGCGCCGCGGTGCTTTCACCGCTGTCCGCCCGCTACGGTCTGGACAGCGAGGAGCTTCCCCGCGTGATGAATCCTCTGCTCAGCCTGATGCTGACCGCCAAAATCCTTGAAACGGCCCTTCCGCCCGAAGCAGAAGCGGGCGAGGAATCCGAGGCCGAGGAGTCCGGCGAATCTCTGCCCGGCCTTGAGGAGGTCGAAGAACTGCTGGAGCAGGAGCTTCGCTTTACCGAGGAGGACATCCCGGGCATCGTCGAGGGCTTTGCCTCTCAGGCGATCTTTGCCGGCGCCTCTCAGGCCATGGGCACCCGCATGATCAGCACGGGCCTCCGCGACACGCTCTCGGCCGCGCTGACCCGCTACGCCTCGCAGCTGATGCGCAGCATGATGAACTCGGTCACCGTCGACGGGGAGGCCATCAGCCGCGCCTTCACCTTCGATATGTCCGAGGAGGACATGATGCGCCTGATGAACGCGCTGTCCGGCTCCGGCTCGTCCAAAACCGCCGCTGCCAATCTCCAGAATCTCTGCTACGCCGATCCCGACGAGCCCGTCAGCATCAGCATCTATCTGAAGGACTTCGAGGCCAAGGAGCGCTTCATCGCCTTCATCGATCAGTACAATGCCGACATGGAGGAGCAGGGGCTCGAGGAGCGCGTCGTCCGCTACACCGATATCACGGGCGTTCTGATGAGCTCGGTCACGACCATCATCGACGCCGTTACCTATGTACTGATCGCCTTCGTCGCGATCTCCCTGATCGTGTCCTCGATCATGATCGGCGTCATCACGCTGATCTCGGTCCAGGAGCGCACGAAGGAGATCGGTATCCTGCGCGCCATCGGCGCCTCCAAGAGCAATGTCAGCAGCATGTTCAACGCCGAGACCGTCATTATCGGCTTTTCCTCCGGTCTGATCGGCGTTCTGTGCACCTATCTGCTCTGCATTCCGATCAATATTCTTTTGCACAGGCTGACGGATATCAGCTACCTGTCTGCCCGTCTGCCGGTTTTTATCGCCGTCATTCTGGTGGTCATCAGCATGCTCCTGACCCTGGTGGCCGGCATCATTCCCTCGGGCAGTGCGGCCAA
>JAZQNF010000107.1:0-2944 GCA_045627225.1 Bianqueaceae bacterium | reverse complement strand
CCGCTTCTGCGGCGAATTCCAGAAGGGCATCGACTACATCGGCGACCTGGCTCAGTTTGAGGAAGAAATGAAGATCCACGCCGGCATCGCCCGCGCCTTCGGCTACAAGCTGTCCATCCACTCCGGTTCCGATAAGTTCTCCACCTTCTCCATCATCGGCCGTGAGACCCGCGGCAATTTCCACGTCAAGACCGCCGGCACCAACTGGCTGGAGGCCATGCGCGTCGTCGCCATGTGCGATCCCAAGCTCTACCGCGAGGTACACGCCTTCGCGCTTAAGGTCTTCTCCCGTGCCCGTGCCTACTATCATGTCACCACCGACCTCAACAAGGTTCCCGATCTGGCCACCCTTTCCGACGATGAGCTTCCCGGCCTGTTCGATATGAACGATGCCCGCCAGCTGATCCACATCACCTACGGCATCATCCTGACCGAGAAGGACGAGGCCGGCAACTACATCTTCCGCGACCGTCTGTTCGCCCTGTGGCGTGACCATGAGGAGGAGTACTGCGCCCGCCTCGAAAAGCATATCGGCCATCACCTGGAACTTCTCTACAGCGAGATCTAATTCTACTAAGGATAAAGGAGCATCAAAATGAGCAAAAAGTACGCACTTGCCTGCCCCACCAGCATGGGTGTCCGCATCACCCCCACCGACCGCCAGCAGGTCGAAACCAGCCATATGTTCTACATGCACGCTACCAGCGCCGAGTCCAACGTTCTGAACGTTGCCTCCTCCCTCGGTAACGAGTGCCTCGTCCTGACCAAGTTCGTCAAGGACGACCCCATCTCCAAGTTCATCCAGAACGAGCTTCGCTTCCGCAACATCCGTTTCGAAGGCGCCACCGTCGCTCAGGGCGGCCCCTGGGGCTTCCGCCATCAGTTCAACATCGCCGACTCCGGTTACGGCCTGCGCGGCCCCCGCGTCTGGAACGACCGCGCCGGTGAGGTCGGTCTGACCCTCAATATCGACGAGTTCGATACCGAGCGCATCTTCGGTGAGGAAGGCGTCGGCATCCTGCACATCTCCGGCCTGATCGCTGCCCTCTCCCACGAGACCAGCATCTTCTGCGAGAAGCTGGCGAAGGAAGCCAAAAAGTACGGCACCCTCGTCTCCTTCGACCTCAACTACCGCGCCTCCTTCTGGAAGGGCCGCGAGGAAGAGCTTTCCCGCATCTTCAAGGAAATCGCCTCTCTGGCCGATGTTCTCGTCGGCAACGAGGAGGACTTCCAGCTTTGCCTGGGCCTTCAGGGTCCGGAGGCCGGCGGCAAGGACCTCGCCTCCAAGATCGAAGGCTTCAAGGGCATGATCCTGACGGCCGAAAAGGCTTATCCCAACGTTAAATACTTCGCCACCACGCTTCGCCAGGTCGTTTCCGCGAACGAGCATCTGTGGGGCTCCATCCTGTACAACAACGGTTCCTTCTACGTCGAGGAGCCCCGTCCCATCCCCGTCCTTGACCGTATCGGCGGCGGCGACGGCTTCACCGGCGGTCTGCTTTACGGTATCTTCAAGGGCTGGGAGGCCGAGAAGTGCATGCAGTTCGGCTGGGCGACCGGCGTCATGGCGACCACCAGTCTGAACGACTATGCTTCCCCCGCCGACGAGGAGCAGGTCTGGAGCATCTATGCCGGCAATGCCAGAGTCAAGAGATAAAGGAGATTACAAAATGTCTAAACTTGCTGATATCGGTCTGATCGGTCTTGCCGTCATGGGCGAGAACCTCGTCATGAACATGGAATCCAAGGGCTACACCGTAGCCGTTTACAACCGCACCGTCGAGAAGGTCGAGAACTTCATCAACGGCCGCGCCGCCGGCAAGAACATCATCGGCTGCCACACCCTCGAGGAGCTGCGCGACAATCTTGCCAAGCCCCGCAAGGTCATGATGATGGTCAAGGCCGGCCAGCCTGTCGATGATTTCATCGAGAAGCTGCTCGGCGTGCTGGAGCCCGGCGATGTCATCATCGACGGCGGCAACAGCCACTTCCCCGACACCATCCGCCGCACCGCTTACGTGGAGTCCAAGGGCCTCCTTTACATCGGCACCGGCGTTTCCGGCGGCGAAGAAGGCGCCCTGAAGGGCCCCTCCATGATGCCCGGCGGCTCCCCCGGAGCCTGGCCCCTCGTCAAGCCCATCCTGCAGGCCATCTGCGCCAAGGTTGAGGACGGCAGCCCCTGCTGCGACTGGGTCGGCGAGAACGGCGCCGGCCACTTCGTCAAGATGGTCCACAACGGCATCGAATACGGCGACATGCAGCTCATCTGCGAAGCCTACCAGCTGATGCGTGACGTGCTCGGCATGAGCGCCGACGAAATGCACGAGGTCTTCACCGAGTGGAACAAGACCGAGCTTGACAGCTACCTCATCGAGATCACCCGCGATATCCTCGCCTACAAGGACACCGACGGCGAGCCCATCGTCAACCATATCCTGGACACCGCCGGCCAGAAGGGTACCGGCAAATGGACCGGTATCGCCGCGCTGGATGAAGGCGTTCCGCTGACCCTGATCGGCGAAGCCCTCTTCTCCCGCTGCCTGTCCGCCATGAAGGAAGAGCGCGTCGGCGCCTCCAAGGTCTTCCCCCACGAGAAGCCCGTATTCGACGGCGATAAGGCTGCCTTCATCGAAGACATCCGCAAGGCTCTGTATGCTTCCAAGATCGTCTCCTACGCCCAGGGCTACACCCTGATGCGTGCCGCGGCCAAGACCTATGGCTGGAACCTCAACTACGGCGGCATCGCGCTCATGTGGCGCGGCGGCTGCATCATCCGTTCCGTCTTCCTCGGCAAGATCAAGGATGCCTACACCAAGAACCCCGAGCTCACCAACCTGCTGCTGGATGACTACTTCGCAGCCACCATCCGCGAGCTGATCCCCTCCTGGCGCCGCGTCTGCGCGAAGGCCATCGAGTGCGGCGTTCCGATGCCCGCCTTCTGCAC
>JAZQNF010000106.1:0-3500 GCA_045627225.1 Bianqueaceae bacterium | reverse complement strand
CAGTCAAATTCATGATTTCCCAGCGTCATCGCATCGAAGCCGGCCAGATTCATCCACTCGGTCGTGAGCGCACCCACGGTCAGATTGGACTCGGAGCTTCCCTGCCACATGTCACCGCTGGAAATCAGGACCGTATTGGTGCCGGCATCGGCGAGATAGGAGGTCAGCTCATCGACGCCGGGCTGGGCATTGCTGTCGGCCAGCTTTCCGTGCAGATCGTTGACAGCAAAGATATCGATCTCGACCAGGACATTTTCGCCGCAGAGGTCGCAGAGACCGTTATTGTCTTCATCCTGATGGACGCTGCAGGGAGGCGCGGGCGGAGCAGGCGGTGTCGGGAGCAGGGCTTTGATAAGAAAGAAGCAGCCGACGGCAAAGGCAAGGGCACAGAGCGAGATGGCCGTGATCGGCAGCCATTTTTTGTTTTTTTCCATGAAAAAGGGACTCTTTTCTGATTTGTGATACTGGCAGGGGAGACGATAAAAAGAAAGGCAAGTCCTTAAAAGAAGAACCCGCCGCGTTTTGATCGAAAGCCGGTACGTGGATAGCTGAAGGCCATGAACGCACCGATATGCGGGTAAAGGGACTCGAACCCCCACGGTCTCCCACCAGATCCTAAGTCTGGCGCGTCTGCCAATTCCGCCATACCCGCAGAGTATACCTATTATAGGGTGAATGCCTTAGGCTGTCAAGAAAGGAATCCTGCGGCTGCATAAGATGCTTCCTTGCAGTTGCATAAGATGCTTCCTTGCAGTTGCATCTGAAGCATTGTTGTAGTATAGTATACAAAATAGTGTGCGTACGACCATTCAAGAACGAAAGGATTGTCATCATGGACTTAATGCAAAACTCAGTCCGCTTCATGGGGCATAACTGTGTCCGTTTTGAAACGAGCGGAGAGAACAAAAAGGTAATTTATACCGATCCGTTCCGACTCAGTGAGGCGCCTCACGATGCGGATCTGATTCTGATCACGCACGATCATTACGATCATCTGTCAACGGAGGACATCGAAAAAGCGGCGGCGCCCGGCTGCCAGCTGGTCATGCCGGAGGGCTGCAAGGGTGAGCTTCCGGATCAGATCGTCGGAGTCTTTTTTGTCCGTCCCTCTGAGCAGTATCAGCTGTCCGGTCTTTCTTTCGAGACAGTGCCTGCCTATAATATCGGCAAGCCCTTCCATCCGAAGGAAAACGGCTGGGTAGGCTACATTCTGAGTATTGAGGGCGTCCGTTATTACGTTGCCGGAGATACCGATGATACTCCCGAGCTGGAAGCGGCCGATGCCGATGTTGCCTTTTTGCCGGTGGGCGGCACCTTTACGATGACCGCCGAGGAGGCCGCGGAGGCGGCCCGGAAAATGAAGGCTGAGCTTTGCGTTCCGGTGCATTATGCGGTCATCGTCGGAAGCCCGGATGACGCGGACCGTTTTGTGGCGCAAGCCTCCGGAAAAGGGCTGAAGCTGTCCTTTTAATCGGATTCCGGACGGTTTTCGGGCTCTGAGGCCGTCGCCTCCGCCTTACGGATCGCCCGGCCCATGTAGGCTTCGTTATTCATTTTCTTTGCTTTGAAATAGAGAATGAGATAACTGCCGGCAAGCCCCGCCATCGCCAGCAGAAAAGCGGTCAGCTCCTTCAGAAAGGCGCTGCCCAGAAGGATCAGGACGACAAAAACCGCCAGAGGGATCCCGTACAGATAAACGGCGGAAAACAGCTCTCTTGACTGCGAGGCCTCCGCGATCTCCACCCGGTCGCCGACCTTGGCTCCGCATTCGTTGAGCACGAAGCAGGTCATCGTGTCCTTTCCGTCCAGCGGAGTGCAGGCCTTGCAGACGCTGCAGGCCTTGGAGCGCGGGATTTCCAACTGAAGAATGTGTCCATCCACTTTGGTGACCAAACCGATCTCGGCCATGCTTTTTCTCCTTTTTTCTTTTTATCATAGCGCATTTGCGGTTTTTTTTCCACCCCAAACTCTTGCAATTGTTTTTTGAACACTATTATGCTATAATCAATCAGTTTTATTTTTATAAAAAGGCAAGGTATTATTGTGAAAAGCGACCAGTATATATCCAACGCAGTCATTCGTCGCCTTCCGCGTTATTATCGTTATCTGGGAGATCTGATGGCTGACGGGGAAGAACGGATTTCGTCAGTAGAGCTCTCCCGCAGAATGGGGCTTACCGCATCGCAGGTCCGTCAGGACCTGAATCATTTCGGCGATTTCGGCCAGCAGGGCTATGGCTATAACGTAGAGACCCTGCGTCTGGAAATCGGAAAGATCCTGGGCCTTGAGCACGAGCACAGTCTGATCATTATCGGCGCCGGCCATCTGGGCTCCGCAATCGCCAACTATTCCAATTTCTCCCGCCGCGGCTTTTGTGTCAAAGCCCTGTTCGAGCAGAAAGCGGAGCTCATCGGAACGACCGTCAACTCGCATCCCGTGCTGGATATCCGGAATCTGGAGGACTATCTGGCCAAAAATGAGATTGATATCGCCGTGCTGACTGTTCCGAAAAGTCAGGCGCAGCAGGTGGCGAATCGTCTGGTGAGCTGCGGCGTCAAGTATTTTCTGAACTTTGCGCCGCTGGATCTCTGCTTTGACGATCCCGAGGTCATCGTGGAAAGTGTTCATTTGTCTGACAGTATGATGACGCTTTCCTATAAAATCAAAAACCGGAAATAACTTTCGTAAGAAAGGCCTTTCATGAATCGCAGTGATTTTTATTATGACCTTCCGGAGGAGCTGATTGCGCAGACCCCTCTGGAGGAACGTACCGACTCCCGTCTGATGCTTCTGAATAAAGAAACGGGAGAGGTTTCGCATGCTCATTTCCGCGATCTTCCCCATTTTCTGCGTCCCGGCGATCGCCTGGTCCTGAACGACACCAAGGTACTGCCGGCCCGTCTCCTCGGGGTACGCAAGGACAGCGGAACTCCGGTCGAGCTGCTGCTGCTCCGCCGTCTGGCCGCCGACGAGCTTCCCGAGGGCTTTGATCCCGCATGCGGCTGTTATTGGGAAACGCTGGCCGGTCCCGGCCGCCGCGCGCGTTTGGGACATCGTCTCGTATTCGGCGAAGGAGAGCTGGAGGCAGAAATCATTTCGGTTCGTCCGGACGGGAACCGTTTTGTCCATTTCATTTTCGAGGGCGTTTTTGAGGAAATTCTGGACCGCCTCGGACAGATGCCGCTTCCGCCCTATATTCACGAAACGCTGAAGGACCGTGACCGTTATCAGACGGTTTATGCCCGTGAGGAAGGCTCTGCGGCGGCGCCTACCGCCGGTCTGCACTTTACCAAGGAGCTTCTGGCCGCTTTGGAGGCGCAGGGCATCGGCATCACCTATGTGACCCTGCATGTGGGTCTCGGGACCTTCCGCCCTGTCAAAGAGGACAAAATCGAGGATCATCTGATGCACACCGAGCGTTATACCGTCACGCCGGAGGCCGCTCGGGCCATCAACGGCACGAAGGCGGCGGGCGGACGCATCATCGCCGTCGGCACCAC
>JAZQNF010000105.1:0-3982 GCA_045627225.1 Bianqueaceae bacterium | reverse complement strand
GGGTCATGCGCGGGCGTGATCTTGACGGCGCCGGTACCGAACTCACGGTCGACGTATTCGTCGGCGATGATCGGGATGTCGCGGTCGGTCAGCGGCAGATGCACGGTCTTGCCGATGCAGTCGGTGTAGCGGGGATCGTCGGGATGGACGGCGACCGCAGTATCGCCCAGCATGGTTTCGGGACGGGTGGTCGCGACCTCGATATAACCGCTGCCGTCGGTATAGGGGTAGCGCAGGTGCCAGAAGGCGCCCTCCTGCTCCTCATGGATGACCTCGGCGTCGGAGATGGAGGTCTTGCACTTGGGGCACCAGTTGATGATGCGGCTGCCCTTGTAGATCAGGCCCTTTTCGTACAGGCGGCAGAAGACCTCGAGCACGGCGGCGGACAGACCCTCGTCCATCGTAAAGCGCTCGCGCTCCCAGTCACAGGAGGAGCCGAGCTTCTTCAGCTGGCTGACGATGCGGCTGCCGTATTCCTCCTTCCAGGCCCAGGCATACTTTAAAAACTCCTCACGGCCGATGGCACGCTTGTCGATGCCCTTTTCGGCCAGCATGGCAGTGACCCTGAGCTCGGTCGCGATGCTGGCGTGATCGGTGCCGGGCTGCCAAAGGGTCTCAAAGCCCTCCATGCGCTTCCAGCGGATCAGGATATCCTGCAGGGTGTTGTCCATGGCGTGACCCATGTGCAGCTGTCCGGTGACATTGGGGGGCGGAATGACGATGGTGAAAGGCTTCTTATCGGGATTGGGCTTCGCGTGGAAATAGCCTCTGGATTCCCACTGATCATACAGACGCCCCTCTACATCCTTCGGATCGTAAGTAGTCGGCAGATTTTTCATGTTTTTCCTCCTTAACAGATACAAAAAAATAGAAAGCGGTCCCATCGCTTAAGGGCGACATGGGACCGCGGTACCACCTTAATTTGTTCTCATTGAGGCCGATCACGCAGCCAACGCGGGAATAACTAATGAAAAACGGAAACACCGGCAGATAAAAACCTTGTCCCTGTCTTCTTTCGCTGTTCCGACTCCGGAGCGACCTTCCGCTGTGTCCTGCAGCCCCTCTCAGCATGGACCTACGGCGCTGACGCCGATAAAGCCCGCGGGTTCTTCTCTGTACGCAGGGAGAGCAGCGTACTCCTCTCCTTCTCAGTCTTTAAAATATTCAATTTACAGTTTAGTTTACCACAATGTTTACAAAAAGAAAAGAGCCAAAAAGGCTCTTTTCGATTTTTCATTCTTACTTCTTTTTCTTTGCGTACAGATAGAAGAAAAGGACCATCAAAAGCTCGCCGGGCATACTGATGAAGAAAATCAGATCGAAGTTGCCGGTGGCGGGGCCGAGAGCCGAAAAGGCAAACATGAAAAAGCCGGAAAGGAACAAAAGCGGCGTCTTCTGCTTGATCCATACGATGATGCCGGCGATGACCAGCGGGATCACCATGCCGTACGCCAGCACAGAGCTGGAGATCGTGTAGGCCCAGCCGGGCGTAGCCGCCTTATCGCAGGCGTAGCGAACGAGCGCCACATGCTCGGGCACCATTTTGGTCGCGATGCCGGAGGCAAGGCCGAGCGCGATCAGGATACCGGTGATGACCCAGACGATGGTCTTGCCGGTCTTTTTCATGTTGAGCGCATAGGCACAGATGGGCAGAAGCAGAGGGATCAGACCGCCGTGGCTGATATAGCGGACCTGGCTGAGGCCTTCCAGCAGCTTGCCTTCGGGCAGGACGGTGCCGAGGGCCAGAATCAACGCATCATAGAAAAGGCCGAAGGTGACCAGACCGGACAGCAGATAGAGCATCTTCTTCGTCCTGGCATAGTTTTTGAACAGGACGATCATCAGGAACAGATGGAAAGCTGCGAAGACCCAGACAAGGATCGGGCAGGCAGCCAGCAGGAATTCACGCATGACTAAATCTCCCTTTATATGTTATTTTTCCGATGCATTCTGCCCGGCCGCGATGCGGCATCCCAGACAGCTTGTTAACATGAGTGTAGCATATCGGAAGACGAAATGCAAGACAAAAGGGTTAAAGAATAAACAAGGGCGCGCGGAACGTACCGCGAGGCTTTCTGACGCCGCCGAATACAAAAAGCCTTCTGCCGCCTGCATGCGCAGCTGCGCACGAGGCTTCAGAAGGCTTTCAGGATCTTTTGATTACAGCTCGATCAGCTCATAATCGCGGGAGCCGACGCCAAGATCTGCGGCCGCTTCAATGGTGTGAACACCGTGACGGCTTTCCAGGCGCTCCAGAAAATGAGCCTGACCGGGATCATCCTTTGCGGCGTACACCAGATCAAGACAGGCCTGATCCACCGCGACAGGATCCTCGGAGATCAGGATGCCGATATCCTTCATGCAGGGATCCTCGGCCACGGCGCAGCAGTCACAATCGACGGAGAGGTTTTTCATCACGTTGATGTAGACCGCGCGGCCGGCAAACCTGCCCGAGACCGCCGAGGCCGCATCCGCCATCGCCTCCAGGAAGCGATCCTGGGGCGCGGTGCGAAGCCAGACGAGGCGCTGAGTGCGGACCTTGCCGCCGGAATGGATCCAGCATTTGCCGGCGCTGGAGGCGCAGCCGATGGAAAGCTGCTTCAGCGCTCCGCCGTAGCCGCCCATGGGATGCCCCTTGAAATGAGAGAGCACCAGCAGCGAATCGTAATTTTCGAGATGACGGCCCACCAGGTCCTTTTTTATGACCTTGCCGTTCGGGATCGGAAGCTCGAGATCCGGTCCCTCCGAATCCATGAGGTCGACCGGAAACGCGCTGTTCCAGCCATGATATTCGATCAGCTTCCAATGCTTTCCGGTCGTGTTGCGTGCGCCGCCGTAAGCCGTGTTGCATTCGACGACGGTGCCGCCGACGCGCTCCACCATCGGCTTCCAGAACTCAGGACGAAGGAAATTCTGATTGCCCTTCTCGCCGGAATGGACCTTCACGGCGACCCTGCCGCTCAGCTCCCTGCCCAGCGCTTCATACAGCTTCAGTACGTTTTCCGGTGTGATTTCCCGGGTAAAAAAGACTTTTGATTTCACGGAATACTCCTTTGTCCCTGCTCCGGCATAGCGAACAGCTATGCTTCTCGTCACCTAATTTTAGAACAATCCCTGTTCCGGCATAGCGAACAGCTATGCTTCTCGTCACCTAATTTTAGAACAGTCCCTGTTCCAGCATAGCGAACAGCTATGCTTCTCGGCACCGGATTTTAGAATAAGCCCTGTTCCAGCATAGCTGTTGCGACCTTCTTGAAGCCCGCGATGTTGCCGCCGGCTACCAGATCGTAGCCCAGGCCGAACTCCTCGGCAGCCTCGGCGGAGACCTTGTGGATGTTGATCATCATCTTGTGCAGCTGCTCATCGACCTCCTCGGCCGTCCAGACCAGACGCTCCGAGTTCTGAGCCATCTCCAGCGCGGAGACACCGACGCCGCCGGCGTTGACCGCCTTGGAGGGCGCGACGATGATGCCGGGCGTAGCGCGCAGCAGAGCCAGGCCGTCGTTGGTGGTAGGCATGTTGGCTACTTCGATATAGTACTTGACACCGGAGGCGGCGATCTTCTCAGCCCACTCCAGATTGACATCGTTCTGCATGGCCGCGGGCATATAGACATCGACATCCTTGGCGCCCCAGTACTTGGTGCCGGGCACGAACTCACAGCCGAACTGATCGGCGTAGGGCTTGCAGTGCATGGGATCGGTGGCGCGCATCTTGAGGATGAAGTTCAGCTTTTCTTCGGTGGTGATGCCCTCGGGATCGTGGACATAGCCATCGGGACCGCTGAAGTAGGTGACCTTGGCGCCGAGCTCGGCGGCCTTCTTCATGATGCCCCAGGCCACGTTGCCGTAGCCGGAGACGCCGATGCGCTTGCCTTCGATGGTGTCGTTCTCATGCTTAAGAACTTCGCAGAGATAGTACACAGCGCCGTAACCGGTCGCTTCGGGACGGATCAGGGAGCCGCCGTAGGAGAGGCCTTTAC
>JAZQNF010000104.1:0-5887 GCA_045627225.1 Bianqueaceae bacterium | reverse complement strand
GAAAAAGAGGGCATCTTCGTGCTGCCCGAGGATCGGCTTCCCGGCCAGGACGATTTTGTCATCATCCGCGCCCACGGGATCGGAAGGTCTGTCTACGAGAGCCTGAGCCGCACCGGCGCAAGGCTGATCGACGCGACCTGTCCGAACGTCAAGCGCATCCACGAGATCGTGCAGAAGGTCGGGGGAGAAGGCGAGGCTGTGCTCATTCTCGGCGATGCCTCCCACCCGGAGGTCATCGGCATCTGCGGCTGGTGCGAGGCTCCTTACTACGTCATCGGCGAGCCCGAGGAGCTTTCGGAGGAGCGGCTTCCCAGGGAGCTTCACTACACCGTCGTAGAGCAAACGACCTTTAATCAATACAAATTTAAAAAAATACTTGCCGAATTGCAAAAGCAAGCGTATAATACTGACACATGTATCACTATATGCCGTGCAACCGCGGAGCATCAGGCGGAAGCTCTTGCGCTTGCAGCAGAATCGGAGTTTATGCTGGTACTGGGGTCGAGAACCAGTTCCAACACGCGTAAGCTCTATGAGTTGTGCTCTTCCCGCTGTCCCGAAACCTATTTGATCGAGAATCTGGAAGGCATTCCGGAGACTGTGCTACATCCGTGTGTGTGTCCCGGCCGTATCGGAATTACGGCAGGAGCCTCAACGCCGGACTATTTTATTCAGGAGGTTGTAAACAAGATGAGTGAAGCCAATGTGTTTGAAGAGATGTTGAACGAAAGTTTCGTCAACGTTCGCACTGGCGAAATTGTAACCGGCACTGTGCTGCAGGTTACGGAAGGAGAAATCGTCTTCAACATCGGCTGCAAATGCGACGGAACTATGACCAAAAGCGAATTTGGCGGAACCGATGAGCCGTTGACCGAGCAGGTCAAGGTAGGCGATCAGATGGAAGTTCAGATTATCAAGAAGGGTGACCAGGAGGTTCTGCTTTCCCGTCGCCGTCTGCTTGAGAACCGCATTCGCCAGGAGCTGAACGATGCCCTTGAGAACAAAACCGTTCTCAGCGGTACGGTCGTAGAGGCTATTGCGAACAAGGGCCTTCTGGTAGATTTCCACGATACCCGTATCTTCATTCCCGCGTCCCGCGTTGACACGAAGAGAATCGAAGATCTGAGCCAGTTCGTAGGACAGGAAATTTCCTACAGACTGATCCCCAGCAAGAATCGCCGTGACCGCATCTGCGGCGACCGCCGCGCCGTTGTCTCTGCCGAGCGTGCTGCCAAACGTGAAGAAGCACTCTCCAAGATCGAGGTCGGCGCCCGCCTTAAGGGCACGGTCCGTACTCTTACCAACTACTGCGCCTTTGTGGATCTGGGCGGCGTAGACGGTATGCTTCATCTGAGCGAAATGGGCTGGAAGACGATCCGTCATCCCGGCCAGTTCTGCAAGGAGGGCCAGGAAATCGACGTCATGGTCAAGGCGTTCGATCCCGAAACCCAGCGTATCTCTCTGACCACCAAATTCCCTGATGAGGATCCCTGGGCTCTCGCAGCCGAAAAGTATGCCGTCGGCAGCATCGTCACCGGTACGGTTGCCCGTTTCTCTTCCTTCGGCGCTTTCGTCGCCCTTGAGAAGGATATCGACGGTCTGATCCATATTTCCCAGATGTCCCGCGGTTTCATCAAGAATCCTTCCGAGGCGCTTGCCGTCGGTCAGGAGGTAACCGCCAAGGTTATCGATTTCGACGCTGCCCGCAACCGCATCTCTCTGAGCCTGAAGGATGTGGAAGCTCCCGAGACCGAGGAATAATCACTGAACTTTACTGAACCGAAAAGGAGCACGGTGCCGTCACCGTGCTCTTTTCTTAAAGGAGCCTCATGAAGCTGTTCGAAAACCGTCCCTCTCTCTGTGAGGAGGATCTGTCGCTTTGGCACCGGCTTTACGCCGGCGAGCGAGCCGCCTTCATCGATATCGAGACGACCGGCCTGAATAAAGCCTATGACTGCATTTATCAGGTGGGTCTTCTTTTCGAGGATGAAAACGGGCCGAAGCTGGTGCAGCTTCTGGCGGAGAACGCCGGCGACGAGCGCGAGCTTCTTCGGAGCTTCGGGGAGCTTCTTCGCGGCATTACCTGCCTCATCAGCTTCAACGGAGACGCGTTCGATCTGCCGTATCTGGCCTATCGTGCGCAGAAGCTTCGGCTGAAGGCCTTCCCGCGGCTCATCGCTGACGAGCTCCATCCGGCCGATCTGGCCTCCGTCGATCTATTGCGCGAGTTTCGCCCCGTCCAGAAGCTTTTCGGCTGGGAGAACTGCCGGCTGAAGACGCTGGAGCGCTTTCTGGGCACCGAACGCGAGGATCCCTTTACCGGCGCTCAGCTGATCGAGCTTTTCGATGAGTATTCCGCGACCGGCGATCTCAGGCTGGAGCAGGTGCTCCGGCTTCACAACTACGAGGATGTCGCCGACATGCCGCAGCTGCTCCGGATCGAAGGCTTTCTGGCAGGCCTCCGTGAAGCCCGCGTGAGGGGGCTTGCCGTGCAGGAGGGACAGTTCATACTTAACCTGGCCGAGGCGCTGCCGCTTTCGCTTTCGTTTTGCCGCGGCGGTCTTCGGATCCGGACGGAGGCCGGAAGCACAAAGCTTTCGCTCATCCCGGAGTATGAAGAAGCGTCCCTTCGTTACTACCTGCCCAATTACAAGGATTATTATTTTCTGCCCGAGACCGCGGAGCTGGTCCATCGGGCCCTTGCCGAGACCGCTCCGTCCTGCGGACGCCGGCCGGCCAGGCGGGAGGAGTGCTACCTTGTGCGCGAGGGACGCTTTCTGATGCTGCCCCGCGAGCAGGCCGAGGCGCTCGAGCGCATCGCCGCCGGAGAGCTGCGCCCTCTGCATCTCTTCCGGCATGATCTGAAAGAAAAAAACGCTTATCTGGAGGAGGGAGAGCTGTCCCTTTTTCTCCGGGAGCAGCCTGAGGAGGCGCTGAACGCATGGATACAGGCCTTGATCTGAGGGAGGCCTTCCGGGCCTGCCGGCTTTGCCCGCGGGAATGCGGCGCCGCACGTCTGGAGGGCGAAACGGGCTTTTGCGGCGTCGGCGCCGGACTGAGGATCGCCCGCGCGGCGCTCCACTTCTGGGAGGAGCCCTGCCTGTCGGGCGAGGGAGAGCATCCGCCGGGCTCGGGCGCCGTCTTTTTTGCCGGCTGCAATCTCGGCTGCCTCTACTGCCAGAACCGCGCGATCTCCCGCGGCAAGGCGGGGATCCCCGTCGCGCCCGAGCGCCTGCCGGAGATCTTGCTGGAGCTGCAGGAGCAGGGCGCGCTCAACATCAATCTGGTGACCGCGTCGCATTATGTGCCCTACCTGCCCGAGGCGATCCGCGCGGCACGCGAAAGAGGGCTTCGGATCCCGGTGGTCTACAATACCTCCTCCTACGAAAAGCCGGAGACCCTGGCTCTTCTCAGGGGAAGCGTGGAGATCTATCTGCCCGATTTCAAATACTGGTCCGGGGAGACGGCGGCGCGATACTCTCAGGCGCCCGATTACCCCGAGACGGCGCTTTCGGCCATCGACGAGATGCTCGCGCAGACCGGCGAGCCGGTCTTCGATGAGCAGGGCATCCTCAAGCGCGGCGTCATCATCCGCCATCTGCTGCTGCCGGGCTGTCTGGCCGACTCCAAGCGCGTGCTTCGCCACCTCTACAAGCGCTACGGCAGCCGCGTTTATTTCAGTCTGATGAGCCAGTACACGCCGATGCAGGACGTCCCCGCGGAGCTCGCCCGCCCGGTAAGCCGCCGCGAATACCGCCAGCTCGTCGATTACGCGCTCTCGCTCGGCATCGAAAACGCCTTCATCCAGGAAGGAGAGGTGGCCCTCGAGAGCTTCATCCCGTCCTTCAACGGAGAGGGGGTGCTTCGCCGTGACTGAGGAGGAACGCTTCGCCGTCGCGCTGGAGCGTACGCAGAGTCTGGGCGCGCAGAGCATCGGCACCCAGGGCGAGCGCATGCTGCACCGCACCCTCAAATACTTTCTGGAGCCCGATGAAAGCCGGCACGAGGTCCCCGTAAACGGCTATGTCGCCGACATCTTCGACCCGGCCGACGGCCACATCTACGAGATCCAGACGCGCGATTTCCGCCGCCTGCGTGATAAGATGAACGCCTTTTTGCCCGGGCACAGCGTGACCGTCGTCTTTCCGGTCCTCCGGCAGAAATACATCTGCTGGATCGATCCGGAGACCGGCGAGCTGACCGGCCGCCATAAAAGCCCAAAAAAGGGCGCCGTCACGGACATCCTGCCCGAGCTCTACGGACTGCCGGGCCTCTTCCCGCATCCCGGGCTCGACTATCTCGTCATCCTGCTGGACGGCGAGGAGTACCGCCTTCAGGACGGTTGGAGCCGCGACGGCCGCAGAGGCTCTCACGGCCTCGGCAAAAGCCCCTATTCCTACGTCGGCACCTACTGCTTCTGCGACGCCGAAAGCCTCATCCGCCTGCTGCCCCCCGTACTCTCGGAGGCGCCCTTCACCGCGGAGAGCCTCGGCAAAAAGCTGCACCTAAGCGGCCTCAAGCGCTCCTACGCGGTCAGCTTCCTGAGCCGCAGCGGCCTGATCCGCCGCATCGAGGCCCCCGGCCGCGCCTACACCTATGTCATCAACCACGAAAGCGAGGAAAAGTTATGAAATACATGATTGCATCGGACCTGCACGGGGATGCGGAATGCATCCGCCGGATGTTTCTCCGTTTTAAAGAAGAAAAAGCAGACAGCCTGCTCCTGCTGGGCGATTACCTCTACCACGGTCCGCGCAACTCGATCCCCGAGGACTATGACACGCAGGAAAGCGCACGCCTCCTGAACGAGTACAAGGACCGCATCATCGCCATCAGCGGCAACTGCGACGCCGAGGTCGACCAGATGCTCCTGGACTTCCCGATCACGTCCTACTACATGCTCTTTCCCTCCGACCCCGACGAAAACGGAAAGCGCGTCCGCGTGATGGCTCACCACGGTCACTGGGGCGCGGAGGCCCTTCACCTGCAGCCCGGCGATGTCTATCTGCACGGGCACACTCACCTGCTGATGGCCGAAAAGGATTTTGCCGGCTATTATGAGGTCAATCCCGGCTCCGTTTCGATCCCGAAGGGAGGCAACCCCCGCAGCTACTGCATCTGGGAAGGCCGCCGCTTTACGATCAAGCGCCTGGATAACGGAGAAACGATCAAAGCGCTGGATTTCTGAGCACCGATCGTCGAGGCCCGATATTGACGGGGAGAAATTCGGATTAATCCGTGCATGACAGATGAAAAACAGTAATATTATCATAAGAAAGCTCCGATTATCCGATTTGGATGAGCTGTATCATCTTTTGTCGGACTCAAAGGTGATGAGGTATATTGAGCCGCCTTATTCCAGGGAGCAAACCGAAAACTTTCTGATCTCTGCAGGGCTGTGCGAGAGTCCCCTTGTTTTTGCGGCAGAAAAAGATGGCCGGTTTATCGGATATGTGATCTTTCATGAGTATGATCCGGATTCTTATGAGCTGGGCTGGGTTCTTGCTGAAGAATTCTGGGGAAAGGGATATGCGTCAAGCATCACAAAAATCATAATGGCCCAAGCGGCTGCCATGAAAAAGGATTTAGTGATCGAATGCGTTCCCGAACAGCAGATAACAAAACATCTGGCCTTGTCAAACGGGTTCACCTATACAGGGAATATCGATAATCTTGATGTCTTCAGGCTGAAGGTACAGCGATAAATTTCAGTTTGCCGAGATAAAAGAAATACCCGCCGAAGAGGATATGAATTCCTTTTCGGCGGGCTATTTTTTGTCAAAACCTCCTGATGAGTCTTTGACATATATGTATGCGTTTTGCATCACCTGATAAAAATCTGTGCCACAAAAAAACATGCGCCCCCGAAGACCGTTTTCCCGTGTCG
>JAZQNF010000103.1:0-25433 GCA_045627225.1 Bianqueaceae bacterium | reverse complement strand
CGACACGGGAAAACGGTCTTCGGGGGCGCATGTTTTTTTGTGGCACAGATTTTTATCAGGTGATGCAAAACGCATACATATATGTCAAAGACTCATCAGGAGGTTTTGACAAAAAATAGCCCGCCGAAAAGGAATTCATATGAAATGCACCCCATTTGTTAGACAGTATGATATACTGTAAACAAGTGGGGTGTTTTACTATGCCAAAAGGAGTACCAAACAAACGATACACACCGGAATTCAAGAAACTGGTAGTGGAAGCCATGCAGAAAGAAAAACTAAGTTACAGCGAAACAGCGAGAAGGTTTGAAGTCTGTAACCATCATATTGTTATGGACTGGGAACGTATTTATTTGACAGAAGGCCCGGAAGGTCTTGCTGTGGAACGCAGAGGACGCAAGAGTACCGGAAGACCACGCAAGCTGCCTAAAGAGGTAGAAGAAGATCTGCTCGCTGAAGTACAGCGGCTCCGGGCAGAAAACGAATACCTAAAAAAATTGCAAGCCTTGGTTTTGGAAGACGAGCGACGCCAGCACAAAAAACACTGGTAGTTCAAGAATTGAGGCAAAAACATTCACTGAATATTCTTCTTTCAATCGCTCAACTGCCAAGAGCTACCTTCTATTACCATTTGAAGCAACTGGGAAAGGCAGACAAATACAAAGAAGTTAAAGCGGAAGTAACAGAAATCTACCACGAAAACAAAGGTAGATATGGTTACCGCCGCATTACAACAGAGCTGCATAACCGCAATATTCAGGTAAATCACAAAACCGTCCAACGGTTAATGAAAGAGTTGGGCTTGGCTTGCCGTGTTCGGATGAAGAAATACCATTCGTACAAGGGCGAGGTAGGAAAGATTGCTCCGAATCTGTTACAAAGGGATTTCCATGCAGATAAGCCAAACGAGAAATGGGTCACAGATGTAACAGAGTTTAGTCTATTCGGCCAAAAGCTATACCTGTCGCCCATCTTGGATTTGTGCAGCAGTGATCTGGTCAGCTATACGATTTCGGACAGACCGGTGCTGCATATGGTGACATCCATGCTTGATAAAGCGTTCGCAAAGATTCCCGATAGCACGAATCTGATCTTGCACTCTGACCAAGGGTGGCAGTACCAGCACAAGCACTACCAGGCAATGCTGCAAAAGAAGGGCATCCGACAGAGCATGAGCAGAAAGGGAAACTGTCTGGATAATGCGGTAATTGAAAACTTCTTCGGCCTGCTCAAAAGCGAACTCTTGTATTTGCAAGAATTTGAGTCGATGGAGCATTTTAAATCCGAACTAATTGAATACCTTGACTACTACAACAACAGGCGAATTAAGGCAAAACTAAAGGGCTTGCCGCCTGCTATGCACAGACAACAAGCCCTTTCGGCTGCTTGAACAATTTTTATTTGAAAATATTGTCTAACTTTTTGGGGTCAGTTCAGACAGGCGGGCTTTCTGCTTTTTGTTTTTTGTTAGGAAGCCGTTTCAGAACTCGCAGTGATACTCTCCGGCGGTCAGGACTATCCCGGCCTTTCCGGGAAGCCTTAGCTCTGCCGTGCAGTTGGCAGGGACCCTGATGCTGTAGGCATAGCCGCTGACCGTTTTTTCCCAACGGACAGAGACCTCGCCGTAGATGCTTCTGTATGTCAGCTGTGCATGGGTAAAGCTTCCGCCCGGTCGGGGCGCAAGGACGAAGTGATTTTCTCCTTCCACCCGAACGCCGCACATTTCGGAGAACACCCATTCGAGACAGGCACCCTTGGAGTAATGGTCGAGGGAGGCTATGCCGCCCTGAGCCTGTGTGCCTTCCCAGCTTTCCCAGACTGTGGTGGCACCCATCCTGGGCATAAAGAGCCAGCCGGGCATTTCCTCGTTTTCCAGGAGCCGATAGGCCGCCTCTAAATCATACTCGCTCAGGACATAGAGAATGAGCGGCGTGGAGAGAAAGCCGGTGCCCAGGCGCCAACCGTAGTTTTCCAATGCCTTCAGCAGGCGCCCTTTTGTATACTCCGTATCCGCTTCATCCAGCAGGTCCATGTACAGCGGACGCACCAGCATAGCCTGCCGGTCCGTATCCAGAGGAAATGCCTCTGTATGCCTAAGGGCCTGATAGGCAAGCCGTACCTTATCGTGGTATTTCCGATAGAGAGCGGCATCTTCTTCTTTTCCCAGTTCCCGGGCGATCTCCGCCATGTGAGCCATGACAAAGGCAGTGTAGGCGGTGGAAACCTCGGGGTGCGGGAGCACCATGTCCGTCCATCGGTTGGGGAAGACGTCGGCAGGCTCTGCCCACTCGCCGTAGGACTGACCGGCGTTTGCGGCGTATTTCCGTGCTTCGCCCTTCAGCTTAAGAGACTTGCTGAGCAACGCGTTTTTGCCGCAGCGCTTCATCATGAAGCGGGCATATCGGGCCATGGCATCGTAGTTGTCCGCGAGGATCTGTCGGTCACCGTACTGTTTCCACAGTCGATAGGGGATCAGCACTCCGGCATCTGCCCAGCCGACGCTGCCGTTCATGGTGTTCATGTAGAAATCCACGCCGCCGCAGGGGGCGATCTGCGGGAAACGGCCTTTTTTGTCCTGCCAGTCCGTCAGATCCCGGAGATGCTTCCGGGCGAAGGGATAGCTGTTCATCAGATAGCCGGCGGTGACGCAGAAGAGCTGACTGTCACCCGTCCAGCCGTGGCGTTCCCGGGTCGGGCAGTCGGTGGGCACATCGGCCGAGTTATTTCGGGCGCTCCAGAGGGCGGCCTTCGCAAAGCGGTTCAGAAGCTCATTGGAGCTGTCAAACTGAGCCGAGCTCTCCAGGTCGGAGTAAACAGCGATAGCGGTGAAGTCCCCGGGGCGAATTTCATCCTCTGTCTCCGCCAGCACGTACTGAAAGCCGAAGATGGCAAAGCGGGTCTTATACTCATTCACCCCCTCCTTGCAGGTATAAATGACCTGCTGCAGGGGAGTGGTCTTCTTTTTGCTCACGCACTGGAAATTGGTCTGGGTGAATTCACCGCTGTTGTCCAGCATTTCCCCGAAACGCAGCTTCACGCGCTCTCCCTTCCTTCCGTCGAGGCGGAAAGAGAGGTAGCCGGCGATGTTCTGCCCGAAATCGAGGACAGTCTTTCCCGACGGCGTGATGATGAGGCGAGGCTTGAAGGTCTCGTGCTCGGTAACGGGCACGTTGTCGGAGGCGGTGGGGATGACGCTGCAGACGGTCTCCCGTGCCTTGCCGCCGTAGGTCGGCGCGCAGTTCGCGTCAACGATCTCGCCGTCCTTGTTGTCGGCGAAGCGGATGGGGCCGTCATGGCTCCAATCCCAGCTGCTGTCGGTGCAGATAAGGGTGACCTTTCCGGAAGAATCGGTCAATTCCAGCTGCGCCAGCAGTTTGGTCTCGGTGCCGTACTGGTTTCTCAGACCCCAGGCGCCGCAGCTGCCCCGGTACCAGCCGTCCGCAAGCTGGAAGGTGATCTCATTTTCGCCTTCCTTCACGAGCCCGGTCACGTCGTAGGTCTGGTACTGGATCCGCTTCCGATAATCCGTATGACCGGGCGCCAGCACGAAGCTGCCGATGCGCTGTCCGTTGAGGCAGCCCTCGTACAGCCCGCAGGCCGTCACGTACAGCCTTGCGGAGGCCGGGTTTTCCGCCGTAAAGCGCTTGCGGAAGCAGTCGGCGGGATAACGTTTCTTTTTGTTTACCTGATAGTCGCCGCTGATCCACTTTGCCCGCCAGTCTCCGGGGTTCAGAAGCCCCATTTCGAAAACAGCGGAGCTGCTTTCTCCGACGGCGTCCGTTTCATCCCAGAGCCGGACGCTCCATTCTACCCTTTGACGGCTCTCCGGTGCCGGCCCGCCGTAAGGGATGCCGGTCATGCGGGAGGATTCCGTCTTCCCGGTATCCCATACGGTCTGCCCGTTCCGCTTTGCGGTGATCTGATAGGCGGTTTGTACGGTTCCGCCCTCGCAGTTCCAGAACAGACGGGGTACGGGAATACCGATACCGATGGGATCGGTCAGATATTCTGTCCTCAGGGAAACGGCTCTCATTTGTTCGCCTCCCGGCGGGCGGCGATCTCAGCCTGTTCCTTGTCAATGACCTTTTCGACGTTGAGGAAGTAGAGACAGATGATCATGGCAATCGCGGTGAAGACCTCCAGTCCCACGAAGCCGAAGGTAAACCAGTTCTGCGTTGCGGCATTCTGGACAGCGGCCACGGTCTCTCCGTTAACGAACTCGGGAGGAATGTAGCCGGTTTTTGTAAGCATCATGTTGAAGATACCGTTGCCGATGCCCATGGAGACCGTGGTAATGACGGTCATCATCGCAGCGGAGAAGCCGTCGACGCGGAAACGGAAGCGCCACTCCATGTGGTCGAGAACATCGGCGAAAATGGCCATCAGAACGTAGGATATGGGCAGGCCGCCGATATTTTTGATGAACTGCCCGATGAGTACGATGACCATATTTCTGGGAGCAATCCAGCAGATGATGCTGCCGAGAGCAAAAACGGCCAGGCCCGCCATGGTCAGATTCCGTTTGCCGAATTTCTTTGCCAGAGGCCAGACGGCAAAGATTCCGATCCCCATGGGGATGCCGCCCAGCGCAGAGACCAGCGTCTGGGTAATGCCGTCGTTATAGCTGCCGAGAACGTAGTTGCAGTAGTAGATGAGAGAAGTGTTCTTGATCATGGAGCCCACATTGTTGATAAGGAAATAGGCAAAAAAGGCGATCCAGAATTTATCCGAGAACGCTGCCTTGAACTGAGCGGCGAAGGATACTTTCTCTGAGTCTTCGTCAGTGCTTTCCTCGGTGATACGTTCTTTGGTAAAGAAGTATTCCAGCACGGTCAGCGGCAGGGCGAGGATCGAAAGCACGCTCATGACGGTGATCCACGCTGCCCGGTTGGCGCCCAGCGCAGGCATGATGACCATGGGGAAGAGCAGCGCCACGATGATGCCGGTGATCATGATCTCTGCGATATTATTGAAAACCGCAAGGCTTCCGCGCTGTTCCGCGCTGCGGGTGGACAGGGGAGCCATGAGGCGGTGTGTCATGTTGTAAATGGTGTAGGCGAAAGAGTAAAAGAGATTGTAGCTCAGCATGATCCAGATCGCCTGCAGGGCGGGGCTTCCGCTCGGAACGGTGAAGAGCAGGATGCCCGTGATGGCGAGAAGCGGCGCCGACAGGAGAAGCCACGGTCTGGCCTTGCCCTCTGCCGTGCGTGTGCGCTCTACGATCTGGCCCATAATGATGTTGGTCAGCGCGTCGATGATCTTCGAAATGATCGGGAAGATGACAAGGAAGCTGCCGCCCCAGAGTCCTCCTACCTTGAGGACGTCCGTGTAGTAAACGTTAAGGTAGGAAGCCAGCACCGCGTTGAGCAGCAGAGCCCCGGCAGGACCCACCAGGTAGCCCAGCCATTTTTCCTTTGCCGTCACGTTCTCCGCAGTGATGTGTGAACGGAAAATTCGTTTATCCATAATTTTTGCTTTCATTTTTCTATCCTCCGACTTGACGAAAGTTCAGGTTTACAATTATAATTATATCAACACGGTGTTGCGTTTTTCAATCATCAATTGGCTTATTTTCTGCCAATAACGCAACACAGACCCTATGAATGTGGTGAAAAAGAAATGAACACAAAGGACAATCAGCGCGCCAGGCTCACAAAGCTCCTCATGAAGCAGGCCTATATAAGGCTCATGCACGAGAAGCAGCCGTCAAAGATCACCGTCAAGGACATCTGCGCCGGGGCGGAGGTCAACCGCAGCACCTTCTATCTGCATTACGGGCAGCCGAACGATCTTCTCATTGAGCTGGAGGATGAAGCGATAGGGCAGGTGTCCGATTCTCTGCGCTCCATCGGAGGTTCTTTTGAAAAGCCTGCCGATGCGAGGCGGTACCTGCTGGAGTTTCTCCGTTACATCCGGCGGAATGACGAGCTTTTCCGCACGCTGCTCGCAGAAAACAGCGATCCCCATTTCCGTCGGAAGCTGTTCGCCTTTGCCATGACCATGGCCGAAAGCGCCTTTGATATTTCCATGGAGGCGGAACGGAAAAAAGCCGTTTACCGCTTTGTCATCAGCGGAAGCATCGATCTTCTGGCGGAGTGGATACGTTCGGATTATGCGCTTCCGGAACAGGCGGAGTGTGAGCTGCTGTACAGCCTAAGTGAGGGCTGTATCCGTCAGGCGGAGATCATGGAGTAAGCACGGTTCTGAACAAAATAAGACCCGGGGGGAAGGCAGTTTGCAGCCGGCTCCCCGGGTCTCTTGCGCAGAGCTTCATAAATCGGGATACGGGAAAGAGCATCGGTGTCACAGCCCGAATTCGGATCTGTGCACCATGCGGGTAACGGGCTTTTCCGGCTCATCCTCGAAAATGTCGAAGACCCGGCAGCCGCGGGTGGCCTCATCGCCGTAGCATCGGGTGCCTGCGCTTGCGCTGTAGCAGAGGCGGATGCCGCAAAGCTCGGTCTCGCCGTCATTCTGATGCGTATGTCCGCAGGCGATGCAGCGGATATCGCCGCGCTGCACGAGGGCCGAGAAGAGACCGGAATTGAGAACGGCAGGTCCGAGCCGCTCGCTGAGGCAGCCGGAAGCAGGGAAGATGTCCGGGTGATCGGCGGCCAGCTGAAATTCCTCGGGCGCGATATGCAGACACATCAGCCCCGGGACGCGGTGACCGGCCTCGGCCTCCAGTGCCTGCGAGCGCTGCCAGTACCACATGAGCTGATCGAAGCGCAGGGTATCCCAGGAGCCGTGAGGCGTTGCGCGCCGCGGAAGATAGCTGAGCGGCTCCATTGAGCAGCCCTCCGGAAGCAGGCTGTCAAGCTCGGCGGCGCGGTTGTTGGTATCCAGTCCCCAAACGGCAAAAACAGGCTTTTCTCCGCTTCGGGAATAAATCGGAAGCACGAAATTGGTCGTGCCGTGGATGCCCGGGACCGTGCCCGTGAGGCAGCCGAGATGGCTTTCGTACAGGCGTTCCTCCTCGTCGTCGGTCAGAAAAAGATCGTGGTCGTGATTGCCGAAGAGATGCGCCCAGGGCAGCCCCCGCTCCTCCACGGGAGCCAGGAGAGAGTCCAGAAAGGAGATAAACGCCTCGCGGCTGTGGATGTCCGGACCGCTGCAGTTGTCGCCTCCGAAGAGGACCAGATCCGGCTGCTCGCGGTCGAGGGCGGCACGGAGGAAGGCGCTGACCCTTTCGTCAAAGGGGTCATACTCCTGGATATCCGAAAAGATCATAAGGCGGAAACGTCCGTCTGCGCGGAAGCGAAGAGGCGGCCGGGATGCGGCCGGAGCGTTGCGATCGGTCATTTTGAACTCCTGTGGGTAAAATGTCGGACTAAGGATACCATATCATATTTCGGCGGAATATCCAATTCTTTTTCCCTGATTTACTTTCCTGTCCGCTTCCGCTATAATGAAGCCATCAAGCTATGAGGAGAGAGCCTATGTGTTTTTCCGGGAAGAATGAGAAGAAAAAGAAACGGGTATTTTGCGGCAGGGTCTATGCCGGGCCTGAAGCGCTGCCCGAGCATCAGGAGACCGAAGAGGCCGCGCAGAGGCTTCCGTATCCCCAAAATCAGGTCAAAAAAAACAAGCGGCAGCCCATGGAATGCGTGTATGCCGGACCGGAGTATTTTGACAGCAAAGAGGTGTAGGGCCATGTCCTGTATGTATCAACTGGAGAGCGCGGTCTGGGAGATCACGCTTTCCTGCTGCTTTTCCTGCCGGTATTGCGGCTCGTCGGGGGGACGGGCCAGGCAGAACGAGCTCACGACCGAGGAATGTCTGTCTGTGGCCCGCCAGCTCGCAGGACTGGGCTGCCGGCGTGTGTCCCTGATCGGAGGAGAGGTCTTCATGCGCCGCGACTGGAAGGAGATCATCCGCGAGCTGACCGGTCTGGGCATCCGCGTCAATGTCATCACCAACGGCTTTCTTTTTGACGAGAAAACGGCTTCGGACCTGAAGACGCTCGGCGTCGAGTCCGTATCGGTTTCTCTGGACGGGCTGCGCGAGGTTCATGACCGCTACCGCCAGGAGGGAAGCTTCGACCGGGCGGTCAGGGCGATCCGTTTCCTTTCCGCGCGGGGGATCCCCGTATCGGTCATCAGCACCCTGAACCGCGAGAACGCGGAGCAGCTGCCGGATTTTTACGCTTTTCTGAAGGATTTTCCTATTTTTGCCTGGCAGCTGCAGGCCTGCTCGCCGATGGGCAACGCCGCCAAGGGCGGGATCGATTATGCCTTTGATCCGTGCCGGGTCATCCGTTTTGTGGAAGAAAACCGCCGCAGCGCGCCCTTCGCGATGGGCATCGCCGACAACATCGGCTATTTTACGCCGGAGGAGGGCGGCCTTCGCGGCTGCGAGGATGCGGTCTTCCGCGGCTGCAGCGCGGGTCTCAGCACTCTGGGGATCGACAGCATCGGAAATGTGCGCGGCTGTGAATCGATGTACGATGACCGCTTCATCGAAGGCAATCTGCGCGAAAGCTCGCTGCGCGAGATCTGGGAGGGGCCGGAGGCCTTTGCCTATAACCGCGCCTTTACGCCCTCGCTTCTGACCGGAGCCTGCGCCGACTGTCCTCACGGAAGCTATTGCGCCGGCGGCTGCCGCTCCTATAATTATTTCGTGCATCGCAAGCTGTACGAAGCGCCTCGCTGCGCAAGAAACCTGAACGGCGCCACGTTGGAGAAAAGAAACGAGTAAGGGGGACAGTATTATGACCCGTTTGGGCTTGATCGGCGTCGGCCGCGGCAGCATTCTGTTTGAGTACTGCGAAGCGGCAAAGAATGCCTGTCTGACGGCGGTCTGCGACATGGACGAGCGCATGCTTAAGAAGACCCGCACCCGTCTGGGAGACCCGGCCATCCAATATTACACCGATTATGACGAGTTCCTTAAGGGGGACTTCGATACCGTTTTTCTGGCCAATTACGCCACGGAGCACGCGACCTTCGCCATCAAGGCGATGCGGGCCGGCAAAAATGTCATCTCCGAGGTGCTGCCCGTGGAGACCATGGCGCAGGCTGTGGAGCTTATCGAAACCGTGGAAGAGACCGGAAGGAAATACATACTGGCCGAAAATTTCTGCTTTTTCCCGGCGGTGCTTGAGATCGCCCGCCGCTTCAGGTCCGGGGAGCTGGGCGACTTTGAGTACGGCGAAGGTGAGTACCTGCACAACTGCGAGTCCATCTGGCCCGGTATTACCGGCGGCCGTCCCGAGCATTGGCGCAATACGATGAGCGCCTTCTATTACTGCTCGCACTCGATCGGTCCGCTGCTTCACTCAACGGGATTGCGCCCGGTCAAGGTCTCCGGCTTCGAATGCCCGCATAATGCCCGCATGGACCGTATGGGCGCACTGGCAGGCCATACCGCGGTGGAGATGATCACGCTGGAAAACGGCGCGGTCATCAAGAGCGTCCACGGTGTCGGCGCCTCCCGAAACTCCGTCTGGTATACCTTCTACGGCTCAAACGGCCGCATGGAGACCGCGCGCGAGGATGCCTGCCTGGGCGATACGAAGCGCGTCTACGCCAACCTGGGCGCTGAAAACAGGGCGGTCAGCTATGAGCCTGATCACGTTCCGAAGGCTCTTTCCCGTGCCTCCGGCCACGGCAATGCCGACGGCATCTGTCTCTATAATGCGTTTGAATACTTAAACGGCAGCGCGGACGCCAACATTATTGACGTCTATGAGGCCATCGACATCTGGATGCCCGGCTTCTTTGGCTATCTTTCCGCCTGCGAGGACAACCGTGCGATGGTGATCCCGAATCTGCGCAATAGGGAAGAGCGTGAGGCCTATCGTCACGATAATCGCTGCACGACGCCCTCTGTCGCGGGCGATGCGCTGCTGCCCTCGTTCACGAAGGGCAATCCCGTGATCCCTGATTCCGTGTATGAGGCTCATCAGCGGACGGCCGCGGAGCAGCATCGGAAGCTGGATTCCCGTCCGCAGCTCAGAATGACCTGGTACAATCACGGGGAAGCGCCCCGCGAGCTTGTCCTGCCGGAGGGGATTACCGTGCGGACGCTGCCGGAGGTACCGGATGCGGTGGAACAGTGGCTGAATATCTGTTCGTACGGCCTGATCCCGCCGAACGAGACCCGAGCCTGCTTTGACGCGTATCTGACCGATTACCGGGATTTCGACCCCGATTACTGCTATTTTCTGATGGACGGCGAGAAGGCCGTCGGCACGATCACCCTCATTCGTCACAAGGAGGAAAACGAGGGATACATCCACATGGTCGCCCTGATGAAGGACTACCGCGGGCGCGGCCTCGGCACAGCCATGATGACCTTGGCGATGAACAAGGCGATACAGCTGGGTCTCCCCGTGGTGCGCCTGACGACGGACGATTGGCGCTACTTCGCCATCCGTACCTATCTGCGTGCGGGCTTTGAACGCGATCTGTCGACCGAGGACTACGTGAAGCGCTGGAATTCCATCAGGGTTTTGATAGAGTGACGGAAAGCAAGCACGACGCGGGGAGAGAGCGTATCGCCGCCTGTCGCCCCAAATGAAAGAAAGACATCAGCCCGGGGTCACGGAAGACCTCGGGCCTTTTTAGCGGAGATACACGGAAGCTTTTCCGTAGGAGACGTCTCATGGTTCATTCTGTCCATATTTTTCTCAGTTTTCTTTATTTTTCGTGAAAGCGCGGCAGGATATAATAATCTTTACAGAAACGACGGAAACAACGGAATATTCATTTGCTATGTTAGCCTGGAGGAAACACGATCAGGCTTCATAATATATTTTTTAGGAGGTTCACGTAATGAAGAGTTACAGAAAATTCTTCGTCGTCCTGCTTGCAATTGCCATGGTTATGACCAGCGTGACGGGCATTTTTGCAGAAGGCGAAGAGCCCACCGATTGGGAAGCTCTGGCTGATTCTCTGACCTGGACGACCCGTGCGTTCGGTCAGTCTGTCGACCTTAACTTCACCTCTACGGTCCTCACCGACGTCTATCCCGAAAAGGTCGGCGTCCAGACCGCAACGGTAGTTCCTGCCAACAAATACGGCACCATCGATTGCGATTCTGTTACGATGGAAAGCCGCGGCGGCAAAATCACCGGCGGCCATGACGGTATCGTTTACTACTATACCGTTCTTGACCCCAACACCACCAACTTCGAGCTGGCTGCGGATGTTTACGTAGTCAACTACGGCAAACTGGGCAACAGCGACACCCCCCAGCAGTGCGGCTTCGGTATCATGGCTCGTGATACCATCGGCCCCGCCCGTCAGGATCCCTTCGATCCCGCGTTCCAGGAGATCCCTGCTGCGTCCAACATGTTCTACATCGGTGTCAATGCCGGTTCCCGTACCAGCAACACCCCGAAGATCAGCTATCGCCGCGGCGTTGCCGATCCCGGCAACCTGATCGGCGTCAGTGTTTCCAGTGCGAACGTTACCGGTGCCAGCACCCTGCGTACCGGCGGCGATGAAGCTGCCAACACCCTGCGCATGGCCATCGGCCGTGATGACAAGGGCTTCTATGCCCGCATCGCTCCCGCCGGCAGCAAAGAGCTCGGCGCCAAGAGCTATGTAAACAACTGCACCGTCAACTTCCTGCAGCAGCAGGATGCTGAGCATATGTATATCGGTTTCTTCGCTTCCCGTAACGCGGAAGTCAAGTTCTCCAATATCGATCTGACGCTCAGCGCCTACACCGCTCCCGATCCCCTGCCCGCCTTCTATGTACCCACCAACAGCGCTGTCAAGCGTACGCTTTACATCCGCAGCGGCAACACGAGCAGCACGGAAGATTACATCCTGACCATCTACGGCAACGATACCGGTAAGGTCACCATCACCAACAACAACGCTGAGGTTGCGGTTGTTGATGTAGAAGACGGTGTTCCGCTTGCGGTTCCGCTGAAGCTGACTGAGGGCTCCAATGCCATCAAGGCCACCTATACCACTTATTCCGATAAGTTCCCGGCCGGCACCACCTCTGCTTCCATTACGGTGAACTATATTGCCAGAGAGCCCGCGCTGCTTCTGTACGCGTCTCCCACCGGTACCAGCTCTGCGGCCGGCACCAAGGAAGATCCCATGAACGTTTCCACCGCCATCAACCGCATCGATCAGGGCGGTACCGTCATCCTGCTTGAAGGCACCTACTCCGGCGGTCTGTCCCTCGGCACTGGTATTGCCGGTACGCTGGGCAAGATGAAGACCATCCGCGCTGATGAAGGCGCCCGCGTCCACTTCCAGAACGGCGCTCTGAGCTGCGGCAGCTACTACTGGCATCTGTACGGCCTGGAGTTCTCCGGCATCAGCTCCTCCTGCAACGGTTCCTTCAACATTGTTGAGAACTGCGTATTCCATGACTGCAACGAAACCGGTCTCTCCCTCGGTAACGGCAGCGGCAACGGCTTCCCCTTCGGTTGGCCGTCTCATAACCTCATCAAGAACTGCACCTCTTACGGCAACCTTGACAGTCAGCACATGAACGCTGACGGTTTCGCTCCCAAGCTTGGCGTCGGCCCCGGCAACGTCTTTGACGGCTGTATCGCTTTCGGCAACGTCGATGACGGCTTCGACCTGTACAACAAGGTTGAGAAGGGTGCCAACGCGCCTATCACGATCATCAACTGCATCGCTTTCGCGAACGGTACCTGGATCGATCCTAAGAACCCCGAGAACGTCATCACCGGCGGTGGCGGCGGCAACGGCTTCAAGGTCGGCGGCGAGGGCATCCCGGTTGCTCATGTCGTTAAGAACTGTATCGCTTTTGCCAACCGTATGGCCGGCTTCTCCGATAACTTCAACCCCGGTGCTCTGGTCATCGAGAACAACACCTCTATCGACAACGGTCAGCAGAACTTTATCTTCCGTGATAATCCTTCTATCAAGCCTGCCGGTACCTACCGCAACAACCTGTCCTTCCGCTCCACGGATTCTACTTGGATTGACTCTATCACCGGCGATGCCGATAAGACGAACTTCCTGTATCTTGGCAAGAATGCTGAAGGCGTTACCGCTGAAGATTTCATCTCCGTCATTCTGCCTGCTGCCTTCACCCGTAACGCTGACGACAGCATCAACTATGCTGATTTCATGAGACTGGTGTGCGATTCCGAGCTTGGCAAGGCCGGCACCAACGGCACCTTCGTCGGCGCTCTGGCTCCCGCTGAGCACAAGGCTGCGGATCCCGTTCAGGAGAACATCGTAGCCGCTACCTGCAGCAAGGCCGGCAGCTATGATGAAGTCGTATACTGCTCCGAGTGCAAGGCCGAGCTTTCCCGCGAGAAGAAGACCACGGCTATTGACCCCAACGCTCATACTCCTGCCCGTGCTGTTCAGGAGAACGTCATTGATCCTACCTGCGTAGCCGCCGGTTCCTACGATGAGGTCGTCTACTGCGCCGACTGCCATAAGGAGCTCTCCCGCGAGAAGAAGATCACGCCTGCTACCGGTAAGCATACCGCCGGCGCTCCTGTCAAGGAGAACATCGTTGAGCGTACCTGCTGCAGCTTCGGCAGCTACGATTCCGTTACCTACTGCACCGTCTGCCATAAGGAACTGAGCCGCACGCCCAGAATCACTGAGCCCGGCGGTGACAATCACAACCCCGGTGAGCCGGTTATCGAGAACGAAGTTCCCGCTACCTGCCAGGAAGACGGCTCCTATGACGAAGTCATCTACTGCGACGACTGCCATAAGGAACTGAGCCGCGAGTCCAAGCCTCTCACCGACGGCGATCATGCCGATCTTGACGGCGACGGCTATTGCGACTACTGCCAGCTCGAGCTCGACGTTCCTCCCACCGGCGATTCCTCTCATCTGTATGTTTGGATGGGTGTTGCCGTTGCGGCAGCCGCTGCTGTAGCTCTTATGGAGCTTCGCAAGCGCAGCGTCCGTGCCTGATGAACTGACTGTTCGTTTTGAGGCAAGACAAAAAGCTTAAGTAAAAAGAAAACCGCTGAACCGAAAGGTTCAGCGGTTTTTGCGTCTGAGGAACGCTTTCGCTCTTTTTGTGCCCGGGATGAAAGGAGATTGCAAAAAGAAGCGATATCCGTTACACTGATAGTAAATGCAGATTTCCGCGGGGAAGATCAGGCCTATACGGATGTAAGCCTCGCGGGAAGAAAAGGAAGTAAAGGAGTAACAAAATGGATCTGCAGAACAAAAGAGTGGCGCTGACCGGCGTCTCTTCCGGGATCGGACGGGAACTGTTAGGACGTTTGCTGAAGGAGGGCTGTACCGTTACGGCCTGTGCACGGCACATCGAGGCCGTCGAGCTGAAAAGCGAGCGCCTTTTTCTGACGAAATGCGATACCTCAAAGCCGGAGGAGCTCGATGCTTTTTTCGAGCTTGCCGAGGAGAAAATGGGAGGCATAGATCTCTATATTTCCAATGCCGGCTTTGCTTTTTACGAGAAGCTCGGAGAGGCGGACTGGCAGCATGCGGCACAGATCGTCGACACGAATTTTATCAGCACGGTATATGCGGCTCAGAAAATGAAGACGAGCCATGGGGCAGAGCCCTACAACTTTGTCGTGACTGCCAGCGCGATGGGACTGGTTTCCCTGCCCGGCTACGCGCTTTACAGCGGGACCAAGTCGGCCCTGCGCGGCTTTGCGGATGCGTATCGCTTTGAGCTGGACCGCGGTCAGCATTTTCAGGTCGTCTATCCGGTCGCCACGAAGACTCAGTTCTTCCGGCGGGCAGCGGAGGGGACGCCGGTGCCCTGGCCGACTCAGGAGGTGGAAAGGGTCGGGAAAAGCGTGATCCGCGGCATTAAGCACAACAAAAAGCGCATCTTCCCCTCGCCGCTTTTCTGTATCATCAACGTTTTGAACCGCGTTTTTCCCTTCCTCTTTCCGATTTATCAGCGGATAAACGACCGGGAGTTTAAGAAATGGCAGGAGGAGAAAAAGGCATGACGGACGAGGGCTCTGTTCAGATGGTTCCCGCGCCCTGGACGCTTCAGGGCAAGGGCTATATCTTCATTTACCGTTTCAAAAAAAGCTTTGTGGAGGAGCAGGGCTGTCTGCCGGATTTTCTGAAGGGACGATTTGCAGGCGGCTTCGGCAGCGTGATGCTGGTCGATTACGCCTCCTCCGATGCGGGCCCTTACGGGGAGCTGCTTTTCATTCCGGGCAGGTTTCGTTTCCGGGGCAAGCGGCTCGATACCATCAGCAGGATCTACGTTTCCTCTCTCGAGAGCGTGGTGAACGGACGTGCCAACTGGGGCATTCCGAAGGAGAAGGCGGATTTTTGCTTTCACAAGCTGTCGGAGCGTGAGGAAAAAGCAACCGTATCCGTCGACGGATGCCCGGCGGCGGAGCTGACCCTTCGCTCCGGAAAGCTCGCTTTTCCTGTGAGCACCAGACTGCTGCCCTTCCCGCTTGTGCAGAAGCAGGGAGAGAAGTACTATTTTACCAACTTTTACGGCAAGGGGAAGGGACATCTGGCAAAGCTCAGAGAGATCAAGATCGATCCCGGCCTTTTCCCGGATGTGTCGCTCTGCCGCCCCCTGGCGGTCATCCGTGTCGAACCGTTCGATATCACGTTTCCGGAGGCGGTGATCGAGAATGTCTGAAAAGCCGAAAATGACCCGGGACACGGTCCCTGAAAACTTTTCCCTGTCTCTTGCGCTGGTGGATGCCTTGCCGGTCCTTTTTTTCGGCGGAAGCACGGTCCTGATCGCGCTGATGTTCAAAAGCCCGCTTTTTCTGGTCGGCGCCCTTCTGTGCTTCTGGTCGGGTCTGGCCAAGGTCCTGTGGAAAATCATCGTTGCGACGCGAAAAAAGAACGTTTGGTGGCTGTTTTTGCAGATGCGGATCGTGATGCCTGTCGGCTTTCTGCTGATGATGCTTGCGGTCGCGCTGAACCTCGGAAGGATCGATCCGTCGGCGCTGTGGTCGGCGGTATCCTCCCTGCCTTCCGTGATTTTCTTCGCGCTCGGTCTTTTGGGCATGATCCTGATGGGCGTTTTCGCCTCGGCGCTGAACTCAGCCGATGTGCGTGCGAACTGGATCGAGCAGCTGACCAACAGCCTGGCTCAGGGCTGTATTTTCATCGGCCTTCTGCTGCTTCTGCTATGAACTTAGATCGCTGCGGCAAAGCTTTGCCGTGAGCTGACGCACCGAAAAAAGCGCCTGACCGAGCTTGGTCAGGCGCTTATTTTTCGATTGCTTCCGAAGGTGCGGCCGGATGCCGCGCGGATCAGAACAGGTCCAGCATGCTGTCCAGGTAGATGCTTTCGCGAACGCTCAGCCGGTATTCCGGCTTGGTCAGGTAATAGAGCAGAAACTCCAGAATGAGGGCGCTGCCGAGCCCGCGGCCTTCGAGCTTGAACTGGGAGAAGCCCATGGGAAGATAGCGGCCCGGAATGTCCTCAAGGCTGATGAAGGCGGGGCTTTGCATGGCGCGGGAAAAACGGTAGCCCTCCGAGCTTCCGGGGGCCCGGCAGACATGCTCGGGAGCGTTTTCGCCGAGGCTTTTCCGGCTTACGCTCTCGTAGCAGGCTTTCCGGTCGGTGCAGCCGATCCAGCAGGCCTCGTTGCAAAGAAATTCAAGCTTGGCCTTTTTGTCTTCCGGAAGTGTGTCCAACAGCCCAAAGGCCTTGTTGAGCCGGAAATCCGCTACGACGAAGGCAAATTCGCTGCGGTCCAGCTCGCGTTCGAGCTCATCGAAGGAGCGGAGCACCTTGGTCGTGGAGGAGATGAGATAAAGGCTGGGATAGGTTTTTTTCAGATAGTCGGTCAGAAGCTCCGAGTGGACGATGACGCCGTTTTGCGGTCCCTCCGTCCTCTCAAACAGCCGGCAAAGGCGGTTGCATTTCCGGTCATCCAGATGCTCGGGGCGAAGCAGGGAATTGCTGAAGGTAAGCCTTGCGGAGATATGATATTGACGCAGCAGCGCGAGCGCCTGCTCGGGGATGTCCTCGCCGAAGCCTACGCGTCCGCCGCCCCACAGGCAGTCCGCAGGGGCGCCGTAGACAGAGCCGATCTCGCACCAATCGTAAAAATACTCCCGATGCTCATAAAACAGGGGCAGAAAGCGCCGGTACAGCTCGTAGAACTCAAATAAACCGGGAAGATGGAAATAGGCTTTTGGCTCGCTCATGCTTTTGGATCCTTCTTTATGAAAGTGAAAACCGTCCGTGGTGTGCGGACGGTTTTTTTATCATTACCAGATGACGACGCGCTTTTTGGGAGCGAGGTACATCTTGTCCTTCTTGGTTACGCCGAAGGTTTCGTACCATTCGGGGAAGTTGCGGACGGTCATGTTGGCGCGCAGGACGGCGGGACCGTGAACGTCGACATTGAGGAGGAGCTTGAGGTATTCCTCGCGGCCCTTCATGCACCATACCTTGGCCCAGTTGATGAAGAACTCCTCGTAGTTGGCATCCTTCATGCCGCTCATTACCTGCAGCGCGCAGGCCATACCGCCGTTATCGGCGACGTTCTCGGACACGATGAGCTTAGCGTTGACCTTGCCCCAGGGAAGCTCGATGCCTTCGTACTGGTCGATCATTGCCTGGATGCTCTTCTTGAACTTCTTCTGGTCTTCCTTGGTCCACCAGTTATTCAGGTTGCCGTTCTCGTCGATGTTGGCACCGTTGTTATCGAAGGCGTGAGAGATCTCATGGCTGATAACAGCGCCGATGCCGCCCAGGTTCTGGCTGCGGGTCTGCTTGAGAGAGTAGAAGGGAGCCTGCAGAATGGCGGCGGGGAAGGTGATGTCGTTGGCGGTGGGGTTATAGCAGGCGTTGACGATGTGGCCGGCCATGACCCAGCGGCTCTTGTCGACGGGCTTGGAAAGCTCGGAGATGTGGAACTCGCGGTTGGCGCGGGACAGGGTGTTGACGATGCTGTACAGGGAATCGCCGGGCGTGTAAACCAAGGTCTCGTACTTCTCCTGGATGGCATCGGGGTAGCCCATCTTGACCTTCATGGTGGAGAGCTTGGAGATGGCCTTTTCCTTGGTGGCATCGGTCAGAATGGTGTTGGCGGCGACGCGCTTCTTCCAGGTCTCGATGATCTCGGTCACCATTTCGATGACGTCCTTCTTGGCTTCCTCACCGAAGTACTTACGGCCGTAGTAGAGGCCGCAGGGCTCGGAGTAGAAGTGACCGGCCAGCTCGTAGGCGAACTTCTCGACGGAAGGGATCTGGGCCAGGCCGATGAGGGCGTTGCGGTAGGAGGAGCCGATGGCGCGCAGCTTCTCGCTGAGGAAGGGAGCGGCGTCGATCAGGGTATTGATGTAAGCCCAGCTCTTGTAGAGCTCGAAGTTTTCTTCGTTGAACAGGGTAGAGAAGCCTTTGAGGAAGCGAGGATCGGTAACGATGATCTCATCGGGCACGAAGCCGAAGATGTCCTGGGCGGCCTTGCGGAGGTTGACGGGCTTGATCAGGGAGCTTACGCGGCGGAACTTCGTGGGGTTGTAGGCCTTGACGTAATCGCTCCACTCTTCACGGCTCTTGACCAGAGTGGCGATGATGGCGTCGAACTTGATGGCGTTCTCCAGCGTGGCTTTCTGCTCTTCCTCGGTCAGGCGGGTAGCGGCCAGAAGCTGCGCGGCCATGTTGGACCAAAGCCCCATGAGGGCGGCCTTCTGCGGGGCCATTTCCTCACCGTAATAGACGGTATCGGGCAGGATGGTGGCGGGACCGGAGAGGCATACGCAGTGCTTGTTGGAATCCTTCATATCATCGTTGACGGAAATGTCAAAGGGCAGAGGCATGCCGTTTAAGATGAATTCCTTGAGGCTGCGGTTGAAGGAGGAGATCCCGGTCATGGACTTGATCTTCTTGAGGTCCTTCAATACAGGGCGGATGCCCTCGCGGGAACGGCGCTTGACATCCTTAGCCGCGGCATAGAGGCCGCAGGCGCGCTCCATATAGACATCGGGGAAATTGCCGCTTTCGACCATTTCATTGAGGTCGGCGATCATGAGCTTTTCTACGCCGACGCCGAGGTCCGCGAAACCGCCGGCAGTGGGCTTGTCATCCGGAATGACCGCCTGTTCGAGCCATTCGCCGTTGACAAACTCGTACAGATCGTCCTGAATTCTTACTTTTTCCATGGTATACTCCTTTGGATTGGTGTCTTGATAGTGAATACTGTATTACGTATATTATACTACATTCAGGACGTTCTTTTCAATGTAAAAGGCAAAAAAAGGTCGATTTACGGCTTAAAGGGCAGGGCCTGGATGCGGGAGCCGTTCATGAAAAAATGCTCCGGCAAGCGGAAGAGCTCCTGATAGTACTCTGCCTGATCATCGTCGAGCGAGGTCAGATCGTCCTCTCCGACGCCGCAGACAAAGAAGGGACCGAAAACGATATCGCTCATTTCGCCGGCTTCGTCATAGACGGCGCGGCAGGGCTCCATGCCGTTGATTTTTCCTTCCTCGTTGCAGATGACGACGACCTCCTCGTTAAAGGGGTAAAAGGTTTCGATATAGCCTCCGACGGTCTGCTGATAGGCCTCGAGAGAGGGCTCAAGCTCCGTGATGACGGCTTCTTCGCCGGGACGGACCAATACGATTTTCATGTGGTTTTTCCTTTCTTTTTAGATTTTAGGGGAACAGGCCGCTTCCGCGATAGCTGAGTGCCTCGGCCAGATGCGCCCTTCCGATGCGCTCCTCTCCGGCCAGATCGGCGATGGTGCGGGCCAGGAGCAGCACCTTCCGGTACGAGCGTGCGCTGAGGGAAAGCGCAGTGAAGGCCTGCTGAAGAAAGGCTCCGTCCTCTGCGGAGAGGACGCAGAAGCGCTCGAGCTCTTCGCGCGTCATCCTGGAATTGTGTGCGGTCATGCTTCCTGCGAAGCGCTTCTTCTGGAGGTCCAGTGCGGGCCGGATCAGCGCAGCAGCCTCGGCAGAGCTTTGGCAGGGGCGGCTGCGGGAGAACAGATCCGCGTCGGAGGGTGTGTTGAGACGGTAGACGATATCGATCCGATCGAGCAGGGGACCGCTGACCTTCTGCAGGTAACGCTCGATTTGCGGCTCGGTGCAGCGGCAGCGGGAACGGTCCGGCGCGTATCCGCAGGGACAGGGATTCATGCCGGCGATGAGCAGAAAATCGGCCGGATAGACCGCGGCCTCTTTGAGACGCTGCAGGCGGACACTGTGATCCTCGAGCGGGAGGCGAAGGCTCTCGAGGCAATCGCGGCTGTACTCCGACAGCTCATCCAGAAAGAGGACGCCGTGGTCGGCCAGACTGATTTCGCCGGGCTTGGGGCTGGCGCCGCCGCCCAGAAGCGAGGTAAGGGGGACCGTATGATGAGGGCTGCGGAAGGGGCGGAAGGAGCTTTCGTATTTCTTGCCGGCGGCTCCGTAGATCTGCAGGAGCTGAAGCTTTTCTTCGGTCTCGAGCGGGGGCAGGATACCCGGCAGCGCTTTGGCCAGCATGGTTTTCCCGATGCCGGGCGGGCCGATCAGCAGCAGATTGTGGAAGCCGGCTGCGGCAATGATCAGTGCTCTTTTGGCATTTTCCTGTCCCTTGATCTCAAAAAGGTCGATATCGGCGGGAGCCGCCTCTGAGGCGGAGCTTTCCCCGGCTTCGGAGGGGAGGGGAGAGAGCGTCCCATAGCGAAGGAAATCGCAGGCCTCCTGCAGGGAGGCGACGGCGATGATGCGGATGCCCTGCACCATGGAGGCCTCTGCCGCGTTGGCGGCGGGCAGCATGAGCCGCTGATAACCGGCTGCCGCGGCCCAGCGTGCGAAGGAAAGAGCGCCGCTGAGCGGCTGCAGATGCCCGTCGAGCGACAGCTCACCCAGAAAGACCGTATCCTCCGTGCTGTCGGGCGGGATGAGGTGCTGACAGGCCAGAAGTCCGAGAACGATGGGCAGATCAAGCAGGGAAGAGCGGCTGCCCTGGGCGGGCCGCAGATTGACCGAGACGCGCTCTGACGGTAAGGGGAGTCCGGTGCTTTTACAGGCTGCCCGGATGCGCTCCCGGCATTCCGACGCAGAGGCAGCGGGCAGACCGACGATGCGGAAATAGGGAAAGCCCTGGGTCAGACAGCATTCGATTTCAAGTGCCTGTCCTTCCAGACCCTGCAGAAAACAGGCAGACATTTTGTGAAACATTTGACGCCTCCAACTGTTATATATTTACAAGTATCGCCGCTTTTGGAAGAAAGTTCGCTTTTTGCCGAAGTTTTTCGGGGCTCTTTTATTTTTTTCAAAATTGGTGGTATACAAACGCCGGGAACTTGACTATAATAGGCACACGCCCTCGGTGTACGGGCATTATAAGGAAGGGTTTTCTTCATGAACGAACAGGCTCGCTCTCTGCTGGCACAAAATCTGAAGGAATGCGGCTGTACGGATACGCCATCCGAGGTTCTCAGACGCTGCGAGCTTCTGAATATCCGCGTGCTTCCGCTGTCGGATCCGGCCTATCCGCCCCTGCTTCGTGAGATCTACGATGCACCCCGTGTTTTGTATTGTCTGGGAGATACAGAGCTTCTGTCCGGCTCTATGACGGCGGTGGTCGGCTCCCGCAAGGTGACCGAATACGGCCGTCAGGCGGCTCTGTGCATCGGAGAAAGGCTGGCGCGCGGCGGCAGGACGGTGGTCAGCGGAATGGCCAAAGGAACGGATTCCTTCGCCCATGAGGGCGCCTTGGCCGGCGGCGGTCCTACGGTGGCCGTTCTCGGCTGCGGAGCCGATATCTGCTATCCGTCGGAAAACCGGCTGCTGCGCGAAAAAATCATCAAAAACGGGCTTCTCCTGACTGAGTATCCCCCCGGAACACCGCCTCTTCAGTACCATTTTCCCAAAAGGAACCGCATCATCAGCGGCCTCTCGCGGGAGGTCATCGTGGTCGAGGCCGGAATCAAAAGCGGGTCGCTCATCACGGCCGAGCAGGCGCTCGATCAGGGACGCGAGGTTTACTGCGTGCCCGGCAGTATTTTCACGGAATCCAATCATGGGGCTCACCGGCTGCTTCAGGAGGGGGCTTCGCTTCTGGCTTCCTTCCGGGAGCTTGACGGGCTGTGCCTGCTGAAGACGGCTTCCGAGGCTATGGCGGTCGAAGCGCCGGAGGAGGTCAGATGGCTCGTCGGCTGCCTGTCCGATTTCGGAACACATCCGGAGGAGGCAGCTGCTCTGACAGGCCGCAGTCCTTCGGAGGTGCAGACGGCCGCGGTGCTTGCGCAGACGGCAGGGGCTGTCCGCATCGGGACCGACGGAAAGCTGTACCCTGTTCATCAAATCAGTTAAGTGTGTAATATCGGAGGTAAGGAATGGCAAAGAAACTGGTGATTGTGGAGTCTCCGGCCAAGGCCAAAACCATTAAAAAATATCTCGGCTCCTCGTATCAGGTCGTCGCGTCTGCGGGCCATGTGCGGGATCTGCCCAAAAGCTCGCTCGGGGTCGATATCGAAAACGATTTCGAGCCGCACTATATCACGATCCGCGGAAAAGGCGATCTGATCGCCGAGCTCAAAAAAGAGGTCAAAAAGGCCGGCTTTGTCTATCTCGCAACCGACCCTGACCGTGAAGGAGAAGCCATCTCCTGGCATTTGATGTCGTCTCTTGAGCTTGATCCGCAAAAGACTGCTCGCATCACATTCAACGAAATCACCGAGACCGCCATCAAAAACTCGATCTCCGGGGCGCGCTCCATTCTGCAGCCTCTGGTGGATGCGCAGCAGGCGCGCCGTGTGCTGGACCGCGTCGTCGGCTATCAGATGAGCCCCGTTCTCTGGAAAAAGGTCAAAAAGGGCTTGAGCGCAGGCCGTGTCCAATCCGCGGCCCTGAAAATGATCTGCGACCGGGAGGAAGCCATCAACGACTTTACGCCGGAGGAGTTCTGGACGGTCGAGGCGGTCTTTTCCGCCGATAAGCATAAAAAACTGAACGCCCGTCTGGTCGGCTGCGGAGAAGAGAAAAGCGAGCTCCGCACGGCTGAAGAGGCCGAGGCGGTCTGTGCCGAGGCCCGTGAGGCAGGGCAGGCCGTCATCACGCAGATCCGCCGCGGCAGCCGGAGCCGTAAGGCACCGGATGCCTTTATCACCAGCAGCCTTCAGCAGGAGGCGGCCAATCAGCTCAATCTTTCGCCCATCAATACGATGCGCATCGCGCAGCAGCTGTACGAGGGCGTCGATCTTCCCGGAAAGGGCCGCGTGGCGCTGATCTCCTATCTGCGTACCGATTCGGTCCGTGTTTCGGAGGAGGCTGCCCGCATGGCCTCGGATTATATTCTGGAGCATTTCGGCGCCGAGTATCTGGGAGACGCGCCGGCCGAAGAGGCTCCCGCCTCCGGACTTGTTCAGGATGCGCACGAGGCCATCCGTCCCACCGATCTTTCTCTTTCGCCGGAGCTTTTAAAGGAAACTCTCGACGACAAGCAGTTCAAGCTTTACCGCCTGATCTGGAACCGTTTTCTTGCCAGCCGCATGGCAGCTGCCGAATATGAAACGTATTCGGTCGATCTGAATGCCGGGCGCCTCTGCTTTAACGCATCCGGCTCCCGCCTGCAGTTTCCCGGCTTCACGGCCGTTCTTCGGGAAGGGAAGGAAGAGGAAAAATTCGAGGATACGGAGGGGCTCGAGGCCGGCATGAGGCTCGGGACCGACTCCGTCAGCGCAGCGCAGCACTTCACTCAGGCGCCGCCGCATTATACGGAGGGCAGTCTGGTCAAGGCCATGAAGGAGCTTGGCATCGGCCGCCCCAGCACCTACGCTCCCACGGTCTTTACCCTGCTGGAACGCGATTATGTCATCAAAGAGAAGAAAAACCTGATGGCAACGGAGCTGGGCGAGGTCGTCAACCGCATCACGAACCAGTATTTTTCGCAGATCGCCGATCTTGGCTTTACCGCCTCCCTGGAAGAGCAGCTTGACCGCGTCGCCGAGGGTGAGCTTGACTGGAAGCAGGTCGTGCGCGAGTTTTACGGCGATTTCGGCCCCAGCGTGGACAAGGCGATGGCTGAACTGGAAAAGGTCAAGCTGGAGGACCCGGTCTCCGATATCATCTGTGAGAAGTGCGGCCGCAACATGGTCATCAAGATGGGCAAATACGGGAAATTCTATGCCTGCCCCGGCTTCCCGGAGTGCCGCAATTCCCTGGCCTATTATGAAGAAACCGGCGTCAGCTGCCCGAAGTGCGGAGAAAAGGTCCTGCTTCGGCGCTCTCACGCCAACCGGATCTTCTATAACTGCCAGGGAGCGCCTCTCTGCGATTTTCTTTCCTGGGACCTTCCCACCGAAGAGAAATGCCCCCTCTGCGGGAACCGTCTGTATAAAAAGAACGGGCGGAAGCCTTCTCTCTACTGTGCGGCCGAGGGCTGCGGCTATCGCAGGGAAGCCGAAGAATAACGGACATTCATAACTGAAAAGGAACATCAAGCGTGAAACGGCTGCAGAAGACCCTCTGCGCCGAAGACAGTCACAAGCCGGACGAGGCCTTTATGACCGAGACCGAGAAGCAGATCCTTCGCTTCCGCGATACCGGAGACCGGGATCTGAGGAACAGTATCATTCTGGAGAACCTGGGCCTTGTGTATTCTGCCTTCGGACGCATGAAAATCAGTCTTCCCTCCGGCATGGATACGGAGGACGCGATCAGCTTCGGGATTGCCGGGCTGATCGAAACCGTTGACCGCTTCGATATGACAAAGGGACATTTTACCTCATTAGCTTATCCGCGGATCCAGGGCGCGATTTATGACGGGATCAACCGTTATTTATGGTCGCGCCGGTCGGATCAGCGGATTTTTGCTGTCTGGAGCCAAAGCCGAGAAGCCCTCGAAAAGGAGCTGGGACGGAGCGTGAGCTCCGATGAGGTCGCCGAGCGGCTTTCTCTTTCCGGCTCCAAGCGCATCCGCTATCTGACCGTGGCGGAAAATTCCATTCCGCTCTCTTTGTCGATGGAGGACGGAAGCCTCCGTGACCGTATGGGGGCGGAGGAGGTGGACCGTTATCTGCTACAGGAGGATCTGAGGCTGACGCTTCTTCGGGCGGTCGAAAGGCTCCCGGAGAGGGAGCGGCTCCTGGTCCGGGAGCATTACTATCACGGCCTCAGTCTGCGCGAATGTGCCCGCCTTCTCGGCTGCAGCAATACCCGCGCCTTTGAACTGCACAAGTCGGCTCTCAACCGCCTGCGCATCCATCTGAACCGGGACGAGATATAAGAAAAAAAGATAAAAAAATCTTGCAATCCAAAGGGAAGTTTGATACAATAACAAACGGCGTTCAAAAGATACTTGGGACGCTAATCCGCACCTCTGCCGGTTTTGGTGCATCTCAGTCGGGCAGGGGGAGGAAAATAAACCAAAACGGAGGAAGTAGTATCATGAGTGTTATTTCTATGAAACAGCTGCTTGAGGCCGGTGTTCATTTCGGACATCAGACCCGTCGCTGGTACCCCAAAATGGCTCCTTACATTTTCACGGAGCGCAACGGCATCCACATTATCGACCTTCACAAGACCAGCAAAAAGGCTGACGAGGCCTATGCGGCT
>JAZQNF010000102.1:0-3759 GCA_045627225.1 Bianqueaceae bacterium | reverse complement strand
AACGCATGCCGATCACGTCGGAGGAGACCAGCTGCTCTTCGGTGTAGCCGAAGGACTCGGTGCCGGCGGCTTTCATGGCGGCGTTGATGGATTCCTTGGTCACGTCCTTGCCCTTGACAACGGCGACCAGGATGGTGGTGGAACCGGTGGGAACGGGCACGCGCTGGGCGGAGCCGATCAGCTTGCCGTTCAGTACGGGGATAACCAGACCGATGGCCTTGGCAGCACCGGTGCTGTTGGGAACGATGTTGGCGGCGCCGGCGCGGGCACGACGAAGGTCACCCTTGCGCTGGGGGCCATCCAGGATCATCTGGTCGCCGGTGTAAGCATGAACGGTGGTCATGATACCGGACTGGATGGGGAAGTTGTCGTTCAGAGCCTTGGTCATGGGAGCGAGGCAGTTGGTGGTGCAGGAAGCAGCGGAGATGACCTTATCTTCCTTGGTCAGGATGCCGTGGTTTACATTGTAAACGATGGTGGGCAGATCGTTGCCGGCAGGAGCGGAGATAACGACCTTCTTGGCACCGGCGTTGATGTGGGCCATGGACTTCTCTTTGGAGGTGTAGAAACCGGTGCACTCAAGCACAACATCTACATCCAGCTTGCCCCAGGGGCAGTTGTTCGCGTCAGCTTCTTTATAAATTTCGATTTCCTTGCCGTCTACGATGATGCTGTGATCCGTAGCTTCGACCGTATGCTTGTTCTCACCGATATGGCCGATCCAGGAACCCTGGGCGGTATCATACTTGAGCAGATGAGCCAGCATAGCGGGGCTGGTCAGATCGTTGATCGCTACTACTTCGTAACCCTCAGCCTCAAACATCTGGCGGAAAGCCAGACGGCCGATGCGGCCGAAACCGTTAATAGCAACTTTTACCATTTTGAAAAATCCTCCGTGAAATATTGTATGGGTATTGAAACCCTTTTTCAACCGTTTACCATTGTATCGCAGAAAACAGTCAGTGTCAAGATTTTTCACCGACGGACGCAGGTACTGAACAGTCTGTCATATAAGCTTAATGGCCGGCAGATGCATTCTGTCATTTTTAGCGGGCAAGGGATGATGGAACGGTCAAATTCAACCAATAGGAAGGAACATGATCCTGTTTTCGCGGCAATAGGCTTCTACGCTTCCGCCGGCGGGCCCGAAGACGATCAGAAGCGGATTTCCGTTGATAAAAATATGATCCCCGAGTTCGGAAGGATTACCCTCGAAGTATACGCGCGTCAGATTGCGGCATTCGGAAAAGGCTCCGTACCCGATGCTCTGCACGGAGGCCGGAAGGCGGATGCTTTCCAAATGACGGCAGAAGGCAAAGGCCATTGACCCGATCTCCTCGGTCTTCCCGAGCTCGACTTCCCGAAGGCCGGAGCCGCAGAAAGCTTCCGAGTCGATCCGGATGACATCCGTGAGGACGACACGCTCGATCGGCTGGCCCTGAAAAGCGTGGGGTGACAGTGCCGTAACGGACTTGCCGGCGTGCCGCCTCGGGACGCAGAGCTCGTTTTTGCTGCCGAGGCGTTTGACGCCGCTTACGTAGACTTCGCCGGCAGAATCCATCCCGGATGAGAAAAAAAGGACAGTTTTTCGGCCGCGGCCGCAGGCGCAGAGGACGAGGAGCAGGGCTGCGGACAAAAGCAGAGCCAAGAGCTTTTTCTTCATGGAAACCTCCTTTACTCGGCTGTGAAAACGTAGCCGTTGCGCTCGCAGTATTCGGGCAGGAAGCTGTCCGCCGGACCGAAAACCGTGACAGTATAGCCCGGCAGATCTTCTGTGAACATCACAAAATGCTCGCCGAGATAGGCAGGGGCCGACTCGAAATGGATCTCTACCGGGCGGCGCAGGAAGAAGGCACCGCTTTCGATTTCCTCAATGGTTTTTGATAAGTAAATGCGGTCGACGCCGCTGTCATAAAAGGCCTGATAGCCGATGTAGCGGACCTCGGGGAGCGTAACGCAGGTGAATTCGCCGGAGAAGAAGGCCCGGCTTTCAATGCATTGGATCTTGCCGAGATCGATTTGGTCCGAAAGGCCGAAGATGCTGAACGGAAGCGCCAGCAGCACGGGCAGGCCGTCATATTCCTCGGGGACGCGATAGGGGTAGCCGGCGGCGCGATGCTCGTATATCCGGCTGAGGACGGCAGTTTTCTCGCCGTTGAGTTCGATGACGGTGCAGCGGGCCTGAGTTTCGTAAATGGGTGTGCACGCGCTCAGACAAAGGAGTGCGGCCAAAAAAAGCGGAAGCAGATTTCGTTTTTTCATAAGAGGCTCCTTGGAAAGCGGAATCGTTTAGATATTATACTGTGTTCAGGGAAGAGAGAGCTGAAGACACAATGCGAACGTTAAAAGGACGGCCAGATGTTTTTGCATGTTTTTGATTCTTCTGTCAATATGTATTCTATTTATACCCTTTAATTACGCGCCCCTCTGCCGATAGCATCTCCTTGGAGTCCGCCCGCGGATCCCCCGGGGATTTCCTCGTTTTTTTGACAAAAACGGCCTCCCGTGATAAAATAAGTAGGTTACCAAAAAACTTTCAGGAGTCATCATGAACAGCCCTCTCATCTTTTTTGCCAACAGTATCCTGCTGGGCGTCGGCCTGGCCATGGACGCTTTCTCGGTTTCGGCCGCCAACGCGCTGCATGAACCGAACATGAAGCTGCCGCGTATGTGCGCGATCGCCGGCACCTTTGCGCTCTTTCAGACCGCCATGCCCCTCATCGGCTGGTTCTGCGTCCATACAGTCGCGGAAAAATTCCGGGCGTTCCAGAAGTTCATCCCCTGGATCGCGCTGGCACTCCTGCTCTTCATCGGCGGAAAGATGCTCATCGAGGGCATCCGCGGCGGCGGGGAGGAGGACGGCGCGAACGCCCGCGTCGGCTTCTGGGCCCTGATCGTGCAGGGCATCGCGACCTCCATCGATGCGCTTTCGGTGGGCTTTACCATTGCGGAGCTGGGCTTTACACAGGCGCTGACGGAGTGCGTGATCATCGGCGCGGTGACCTTCCTTATCTGCATGGTCGGGCTGGTGCTCGGAAAGACCTTGGGTACGAGGCTGGCCGGCAAGGCGTCGATTCTGGGCGGGGTCATCCTGATCGCCATCGGGATCGAAATCTTCGTGACCGGTGTCATCATCAAATAAGAAGAAAAAACAAGTCCCTTTGCAGCGGATCCGAAGCCGCGTGCAAGGGGACTTTTTTGTTATGAAAGGCTTACAGCTCTATGGCTCTTTTTTCCTGTGCGGAACGGTACAGGGCCTCGACCGCGAGCTGTGTGCGGACGGCCTCCTCAAGGGTGACCGGCACCGGTCCATCCGTCAGAATGGCCTGTGAGAAGGCATTCAGCTGCTCTGCGTAGGGGTTTTTGGTCTCAAAGGAGAAGGGACGGGAGGCGCCGGGCTCGCGCGCCTGCAGGCTGTCGTAGGTGCCTGCCTCGTCAAGCCGGGTCAGCTCGATTAGGCCCTTTCCTTCCTGACCGATGGTCCCGCGGGCAATAAAGCTTCCCCGGGTACCGTAGATCTCCAGCGCGCCGTGCGCGGCCTCGTCAGGGATGTTGAAGTGAACATCGACAAAGCAGTTGGCGCCCTTTTTCATATGCAGCAGACAGTCGGCCTCATCGTCGACCTCGTAGCGGAAGCTGCGGGTCGCGATCTCGCCGTAAACACGGGCGGGCTCATCGTCCAGCAGATAACACAGCAGATCGAAGCAGGTGGCAAGTTCGACAGTATTGCAGCTGTAATGAGCGAGGACCCTTCTGCCC
>JAZQNF010000101.1:0-7003 GCA_045627225.1 Bianqueaceae bacterium | reverse complement strand
CCCCTTGTGGACTTTCACCACAGACTGATGGCATGCCCGTCATACCACAAAAGTGCAGAAGCAAAAGCCTCTGCACTTCTTTTTTTATATAACCTGGAAAATATAGAACTTCAGATAATCGGTTTCCGGTACATTCCACAGAATGGGATGATCCGGTCCCTGTTGGCGCATTTCAATCTGCTTCAGTTCCACGCCTGCGTCCTTGGCCGCATCCTTCAGCATGCGCTCGAACTGGACATACGGCATAAAATGACTGCAGGAAGCGGTTGCCAGATATCCGCCCCGGGGAAGCAGTTTCATGGCCCGGTAATTGATTTCTTTGTATCCGCGTTCCGCACTTTTTACGGTTTTTCGTGATTTGGTAAAGGCCGGCGGATCCAGGATGATAAAATCATAAGGCTTTCCGTCGTTGACGCCGTAGAAAGCGCTTCCCTCTTTTTTGAGCGTCGGCAGCAGATCGAAGACATCCGCGACCAAAAAATCCATCCGCTCCGTCAGGCCGTTCCGCTCCGCATTGGCGCGGGCCATCTCAATGGCTGTTCCGGAAACATCGACGGCGGTCACGTGCTCGGCGCCGCCCATCGCCGCATTGAGCGCGAAGGCGCCCGTGTGCGTGAAGCAGTCAAGCACGCGTTTCCCGCGTGCGAGGCGCGCCACCGCCAGACGGTTATATTTCTGATCGAGGAAAAAGCCCGTTTTCTGGCCGTTTTCGACATCAACGGAATAGCGGATCCCGTTTTCGCAGATCTCGGTCAGGGTCTCTTCGGGAAGCTCCCGGCCCGGAAGCGCAAACCAGCCCTTGTAGAGCGGAAGTCCCTCCAGCTCGCGGATGGCGACATCGTTTCGCTCATAGAGGCCGCGGATGCGGATGCCGTCCGCCTCCATCATCTCGACAAGCCGGGGGAAAAGCATTCCCTTGATCCGCTCGATGCCGACCGAAAGCGTCTGCGCCACTAAAATGTCCGTAAACAGATCGACCGTGAGCCCCGGAAAGCCGTCCGCCTCGCCGAAAATGACGCGCGTGCAGCTGACGTCGCCGCCCATGACGGTCTTGCGGAAGTCCCAGGCGTAGGATAAGCGCCGGCTCCAGAAGGCCTCCTCAAAGCGGTCATTCGCATTGCGCGAGAAGATGCGCACGCGGATCTTGCTCTCGTTGGACACGAAGCCCGTACCGAGATACTTGCCGTTTTCGGAGACGACGTCCGCGAGATAGCCGTTGCCCGGATCCTCACGTAAGAGACTTCCGTCAGCCGACAGAGGCCCCTGAAGGATATCGGAGGCATAAGCCCAGGGGTGTCCTCCTTCCAGCCAGCGGACACCCTTTTTTGAAATGATAAATTTCGGAAATTCCCGTGCAGCTTTCATGCGTCAGGCCAGCTGCTTTCTGATTTCCGCAAGACCGGCCTCGACCGCCGCGGCTGCCTTGGAGGCATCGCGTCCTCCGGCCTGGGCCATGTTGGGACGGCCGCCGCCGCCACCGCCGGCTACCGTTGCGGCCGCCTTGACCGCATTGCCGGCATGAGCGCCCTTCTTCACGGCGCCGTCCGTCGCCATCGCGACAAAGACGAGCTTCTCGCTGCCGCCGCAGAGGATGAGCGCACACTCGCCCAGCTTCTCCTTCAGGGAGTCGCCCAGGCTCTTCAGGGCTTCCGCGTCCAGCTCGGGCTTGTAAGCGGCCAGCACGGCGATGTCGCCCAGCTTCTCAGCCGAGGCGGCGATATCGTCGGCCGCGCTTCCGGTCAGCTTGCTCTTCATGGACTCCAGCTCGCGCTTGGTCTCCTTAAGCTCGGCCAGGATGCTCTGGAGCTGCTCGGGGACGCGCTCACGCGGGCACTTAAGCGCCGCGGCCATCTCGCGGACCTCCTTCTCCTGATTGCGGAAATACTCGAGCGCCTTCTCACCGGTCAGCGCCTCGATACGGCGGACACCGGCGGCGACGCCGTTCTCGGACACGATCTTGAACAGACCGGCCTGCGCGGTATTCTGAAGATGCGTACCGCCGCAGAGCTCAAGAGAGTAATCGCCCATGGTGACCATGCGGACCTTCTCGCCGTATTTTTCGCCGAAGAGAGCCATCGCGCCGGCCTTCCGGGCCTCGTCCATCGTCGTCACGGTCGTGACGACCGGCAGCGCCGCCAGGATCATGCGGTTGACCTCACTCTCGACCTTGGCAAGCTCTTCCTCGGTCATCGCCTGGAAATGCGTAAAGTCGAAGCGCAGACGGCTGTCATCCACGTAGGAGCCGGCCTGCTCGACATGGGTGCCGAGGGTATTGCGAAGTGCCTTCTGCAGCAGATGCGTCGCGCTGTGATTGCGGGCCGTGGCCAGACGTCCCTCCGCCTCGACCGTCATCTTGGCGGACTGACCCAGTCTGACGGTGCCGTCGACGACCGTACCGACATGGCCGATCTTGTCGCCGATGGCCTTGATCGTGGCATCGACCTCGATCAGACCGGTGCTGGTGCGGATCGTACCGGCATCGCCGACCTGGCCGCCCATCGTAGCGTACAGCGGCGTCACATCGGTGAAGACCGTCACGGTCTCGCCCACGGAGGCCTCGTCCTGAAGGTCCTCCGCGCCGCAGATGGCCAGGATCCTGGCGTCATCGATCACCAGCCTGTCATAGCCGTCAAACTTCGTGACCATCGCCGGATCGAGCTTATTGTAAACGGTCGCCTTGGCGCCCATATAATTCGTAACGGCACGGGCCTCGCGGGCTCGGGTGCGCTGCGCATCCATCTCCGCCTTGAAGCCCTGCTCATCGAGGGTGAAGCCCTGCTCGGAAAGGATCTCCTCCGTCAGGTCCATCGGGAAGCCGTAGGTATCGTACAGCTTGAAGGCACGCTCGCCGGAAAGAACACGGACGCCCTCGGCCTTCATATCCTTGACGAAGCCGTTCAGGATGCCGAGACCCGCATCCAGGGTCTGATAGAACTTCTCCTCCTCATTGGAGATGACCTTGTCGATGTAGGCCTTCTTGTCGACGAGCTCGGGATAGGCATCCTTGGAGTTCTCGACGACGACATCGGCGACCTCGTTCAGGAAGGGCTTGTCGATGCCCAGCAGACGGCCGTGACGGGCCGCGCGGCGAAGCAGACGGCGCAGCACATAGCCGCGGCCCTCGTTGGAGGGCAGCACGCCGTCGGAGATCATGAAGGTCAGAGAACGGGCATGGTCGGTGATGACACGGATGGAGACGTCATCCTTATAGACGGCGCCGTAGGTCTTGCCGGCGATGCCGCAGACGCAGTCGCGGATGGCCTTGATGGTGTCGACGTCAAAAATGGAGTCTACCTCCTGCACGACGGAGGCCAGACGCTCCAGGCCCATGCCGGTATCGATGTTCTTGTTGGCAAGCTCGACATAGCCGCCCTCGCCGTCACCGTTGAACTGGGTGAAGACGTTGTTCCAGATCTCCATGTAACGGTCGCAGTCGCAGCCGACGGTGCAGCCGGGCTTTCCGCAGCCGTACTGAGGTCCGCGGTCATAGTAGATCTCGGAGCAGGGGCCGCAGGGACCGGCGCCGTGCTCCCAGAAATTGTCTGCCTTGCCGAAACGGAAGATGCGCTCGGCCGGAATGCCGATCTCCTTGTTCCAGATATCGAAGGCCTCATCGTCATCCTGGTAGATGGAGGGGTAGAGACGGTCGGGGTCCATGCCGACGACCTGAGTCAGAAACTCCCAGGACCAGGCGATGGCCTCATGCTTGAAATAGTCGCCGAAGGAGAAGTTGCCCAGCATCTCGAAGAAGGTGCCGTGGCGCGCGGTCTTGCCGACGTTCTCGATATCGCCGGTGCGGATGCACTTCTGGCAGGTGGTGACGCGGCGGCGGGGCGGGATCTCCTGCCCGGTGAAATAAGGCTTTAAGGGAGCCATGCCCGCATTGATCAGAAGCAGGCTCTTATCGTTCTGAGGGACCAGCGAAAAGCTGTTCATTCTCAGATGTCCCTTAGACTCGAAAAAGGACAGATACATTTCTCTGAGTTCGTTGACTCCGTACTTTTTCATGGTAGATCCTCCTGTAAAAGATGGATATAAACGGGTCGAGCCGGTCAGAAGGCCGGCCTCCCGAAACTTTTTCTGTTCCAGCAGACGGCGGATGCGCGAGCTTGAAACGGGCTCCCCGCCGATGTATACGGTCGGAACGATCACCAGGGGAAGGCCGGCCCGAAAGCAGAGCCTTTGCATGAGGCAGGCGTCTCCCTGCCCCCTGTACCCGAAGCGATAATTCTCACCGATGACGATGGCAGCGGCGGAAAGCTGTGTCACGAGGACGCTGCGGAAGAAATCCTCGGGCGAGGTTTTTCTGAGCTCCTCCGAAAAAGGAAGAAAAATGACCTCGTCCGCCAGCCCCTCCGACAGCAGCAGCTCTTTCTTCTCGCTGTCCGTCTGAAGCTTATGAAGCTCTCCTCCCATCGCCTCCACGGGATGAGGAGTGAAGCTGATTGCCGCCACGGAAAAGCCAAGGGTCGCTTTCAGCTCGGCGGCTGCTTGAAACAGGGCACGGTGTCCCAGATGGACGCCGTCGAAATTGCCCAGACAGGCGATACGCGGCATGGCTCTTCTCCTTTCCGGCGCTGATTCAGGCAAAAATCTTTTCCGCCCTCATGCGGACGGCTCCGTCCAAAAGCTCCGTGACGCGATACAGTCCGATAAAGGCTCCGTCTGAGCTGTGCACACGGATGCGCGCCGCTTCCTCCCGAGGCAGGGCCGGATCCGCATAGGTCAGACAGTTTCCGTTCAGAAGATACAGATCATCCTCCGGCGGAACGGTAAAGGAAAAGCTGTCCGCAAACAGCTCCTCCAGGCTGACCAGAAATGAGGTATCCCCGGCCTTCATGCGGGTGCGGAGCTCATCGATGGTCAGAGCCTCCTCGATACGGTAGGGACCGCAGGCCGTCCGGACGAGCTCCTCCATGTGGGCCAGATATCCAAGCCTTCGTCCGATATCCTCGCAGAGCGTCCGGATATAGGTGCCCTTGGAGCAGACGACGCGGATGCTGGCACCGGTCGGTGTCAGTAATAGGATCTCGATCTCGGAGATCCGGACCCGACGGGCCTCACGCTCCACCGTCAGCCCCTCGCGGGCCATCTCGTAGAGCTTGACGCCGCCCTTTTTGACGGCGGAATACATCGGAGGGATCTGCTCGTATTCCCCCTGAAAGGACAGGATCGCCTCGCGGGCCTCGGCCTCATCAAACACATAGTCCGTCGAGGCGGTAAGCTCTCCGCCCGCATCCTGCGTATCGGTTTCGGAGCCGAAGGCAAGACACGCGATGTATTCTTTTTCGCGGCCCATGATCAGCTCGGCCGCTTTTGTGGCTTTCCCGACACAGACGGGCAGAACGCCCGTGGCCTCCGGGTCCAGCGTGCCCGTGTGTCCGATTTTGGACGCATGCAGCACGCCGCGCAGCACGGCGGTCACATCGTGAGAGGTAAAGCCTTTTTCTTTCTTGACGATCACGACACCGTTCATGCTCCCTCCGCCTCCGTCAGCTGGCGGCGAATGGCTGCCAGAAGATTTTCCTTGACCAGAAGCATCGGGTCGGCGATCGTGCAGCCCGCCGCACGGACATGGCCGCCTCCGCCGAAGCCGGACGCGACTCTGGCCACATCGACCTTCGATTTGGAGCGCATGTTGACGCGGATGGCGCCGTCATCCATCTCCCTCAGGACACAGACGACCTCGGCCTCCTCGATTTCATTGAGGGCGCCGGCCACGCCGTCGAGCTCCGCCATCTGCGACTGGACCTGATACACATCGCCCATCGTCAGACAGCAGACCAGGATGCCTCCCTCATACAGCTTCGACTTGCGGATCGCCAGCGAAAGGCCGCGGCACTCCGAAAAGCTCTTGCTGTGGAAAAGGCCGTTCAGAAGGCGGGTCGCATCGGCTCCGAGCTCCATCAGCTCAGCCGCCATGCGGTAGGTCTCCGCGGTGGTGCTGGAATGACGGAAGCCGCCGGTATCAAAGGCCACACCCATGTACAGCGCCTCAGCCATCGGGGCGTTGATCGGGAAGCCGGCCTCCTTCAGCAGATGATACAAAAGCTCGCTCGCGGATGAGCTTTCCGGCTCGCAGTAAAAGAAGTCGGTGTACTCACGGGCGGAGCTGTGATGATCGATGCAGAGGCTGGCCTTTGCCTGCATGATAAAGTCCTCGGCTCGACCGGTCCGGCCGGGCTCCGCCACATCCAGCATGATGAAGGCGAAGCTGCCGAAGGAGGCAAGGGCTTTGTCATCCAATACGGGAAAGGCCGGGATCAGGCCGGTAAAACGCCGGCAGTCACCGTCGAGAACGACGGCGGCCTTTTTCCCCATGGCCTCCAGCAAAAAGGACAGGGCCGCGCAGGCGCCGACGCTGTCGCCGTCCGGCCGGATATGACCGGACAAGACGAAGCTATCGTAGCGGCCGAGAAAATTTCGGAAGGTCCGGGCAAATTCGCTTCTTTCCACTCCCTGCCTCACTCTTCCTCCGGCTCATCCTCTTCGGATTCCCCGGAAGCGGTCTCAGCCGTTTGCGGCATGATCTGCGCGAGAAGCTCCTCCATATGGATGCTGTACTCGATAGAGTCATCCATGACAAAGCTGAGCTCCGGCGTGATCCTGAGATTCAGACGGACAGCGAGCTCGCGGCGGATGAAGGGACGGGCACTCTTCAGCGCGGCCGCCACCTCTTCCCGGCGCGCGGCATCACCCAGTACGCTGACATAGATCTTGCAGTATTTCAGATCGCGGGTCGTCTCGGTGCGGACCACGGAGGTGTGCAGATCGATGCGGGGGTCCTTAAGCTCCCGGAAAATCAGGCACAGCTCCTCCTGGATCGCGACGTTGATGCGCTCACCGCGGTTTTTATTGGAATGCCTAACAGCCATCAGCGCGCCACCTCTTCCATGATAAAGGCCTCGATGATGTCGCCCTCTTTGATATCGCTGAAGCGGTTGAGCATGATGCCGCACTCGTAGCCGGAGGCAACCTCACGGACATCGTCCTTGAAGCGGCG
>JAZQNF010000100.1:0-2590 GCA_045627225.1 Bianqueaceae bacterium | reverse complement strand
GGGACTTTTCGTCCAGGACCCAACGGGACTGCTCGATCTCTCCGGGCATTCTCAGACGGATCTGCGTGATGAGCTCATAAAAATGCTCGCGGTCGATCAAAACCTTATCGCTGAACGCGATGCTTTTCGCCTGTTCCAGATCATCCTCCATGGTAACCAGAATTTCTTCAATGGCAGCTTCGTTGTCCATTACTGTTTCCTCCTGAATTGATTGATGGTTTCAAGTACACAAGCCGGCACGAAGCGGGAAATATCCGCCCCGTAACGGATGAGGTCTCTTACGATGGTCGAGCTGACAAAGGACAGCTCGGGCGAGGTTCCGAGGAAGACCGTCTCCATTTCCGGACAGACGGTTTTGTTGGCCTGCGCCATTTGGATCTCGGCTTCAAAATCGGCCCCGGAGCGCAGCCCGCGAAAGCTGACGGAGGCTCCCTCCTGACGGAGAAAATCGACCAGAAGTCCGTCAAAGGCCTTGACCTCGACGTTTTTCAGATGAGCGCACGCCTGCTTCAGCAGCTCTACTCTCTCTTCTGTCGTAAAAAAGGCCGTTTTGGCACTGTTGCAAAGAACCCCGACCACCAGCTTATCCACCAGTCCGGAGGCACGCTCGATAAGATCGAGATGCCCCAGCGTGACCGGATCAAAGCTGCCGGGATAAACGCCGATGCGTTTTGTCTGTTTACTCATTCTTCGGTTTCCTCCCCGATCGATTCCAGAAAGGTAAAACGGGTCGTCCGGTTGCCCTTGCGCTTGATTTCCCGAAAGCCGGGATGCGAAAATTCGGTTTCAAAGGCCGATTCGATGATCAGCACGCCGTCCTCCTTCAACAGCCCCCCGATGCCAAGGGAAAGGATCTTCTCCTCAAAGCCTTTTCGGTAGGGCGGATCCATGAAGATAAAATCGAAGTGCTTTCCTTCGGCCCGAAGCTTTTCGAGCGCTTTTTCGACCTCCATGGCCAGCACGCGGGCCTCCCCGGCCAAACCGGTTTTTTCCAGATTGGCGCGGATGCAGCCGAGCGCCTCCGGATCCTTCTCGACCAGGACAGCTTCTTTGGCTCCGCGTGAAAGCGCCTCTATGGCGATGGCGCCGCTTCCCGAAAACAAATCGAGGAAGGAGGCACCGGGCAGAGAAAAGGCAATGCAGTTGAACAAAAGCTCTTTGCAGTAATCGCCTGTGGGGCGGGTCTGTTCACCTTCCCGGCTGACAAGTACCCTGCCTTTGGCACGGCCGGCAATGACGCGCATGGATAATCCTCCTGAAAACTTATTCTTTATTTTACAGGAAAAGTGTCGAAAAATCAAGAGCTTAACGCACTATGCGCTGAGTACGCTGTGCACAATGAAGCTCTCCAGCCGAGCCTTAAGCTCCGCGTGCTCAGGCAGAAGAAGGAAAGGATCCTCCTCCGTGAGCCTTCGGGCCTGACGGTTGGAAGCCAGCAGAAGCTCCCGATCGTTTACCGGGTCTGCCAGCTTAAGCTCCGGCAGGCCGTGCTGGCGAAGGCCGAAAAGATCGCCGCCGCCGCGAAGCTTCAGATCCTGCTCCGCGATGTAAAAGCCGTCATTCGACTCGCAGAGCACCCTGAGTCGCTCGACGGTCTGCGGCTCCTCCGAGTCGCTTTTCAGGACGCAGAAGGATTCCTCGCTTCCGCGGCCGACACGGCCCCGCAGCTGATGGAGCTGGGCAAGGCCGAAGCGCTCCGCGTTTTCGATGATCATCAGGGTCGCATTGGGCACGTTGACCCCGACCTCGACCACGGTAGTCGACACCAGAAGCGAGATCCTGCCCGAGACGAAATCCTCCATGACACGGTCCTTTTCCTCGGGACGCAGCTGCCCGTGCAGAAGGCCGACCGGAAAATCCGGGAAGACCCTGCCGGAAAGCGTGCGGTACAGCTCCTCTGCGGAGGCGAGCTCCGTCTCCTCGTTTTCCCCGACCGCCGGGCAGATCAGATACACCTGATGACCGGCCTGCATCTGCTTTTTCATGAAGGCCTGCAGACGCTCCGTGTAAGCCGAGGACACACAGTAGGTTCTGACGGGCGTGCGGCCCGGCGGAAGCTCGTCGATCAGGCTGACATCCATATCGCCGTACAACGTCATCGACAGGGTGCGCGGGATGGGCGTGGCCGTCATGATCAGCACATTGACGCCCAGGCCCTTCTGCGAAAGAAGGAGGCGCTGACGCACGCCGAAGCGGTGCTGCTCATCGGTGATGACCAGACCGAGTCTATGGAAGGTAACGCCCTCGGAAATGAGGGCATGGGTCCCGACGGCGACCGAAACCGTGCCGTTTTCCAGCTCCTCATAGAGCTTTTTTCTTTCGGAGGCCTTCAGCGAGCCGCATAAAAGCCCCACGCGGATACCGGCGGGCTCAAGCACGCGGCATAGCTCCTCGTAGTGCTGGCGGGCAAGGACCTCGGTCGGCGCCATCATCGCGCCCTGAAAGCCGCTTTTGACCGTGGCCCAGAGAGCCATCAGCGCGACCCAGGTCTTTCCGCAGCCGACATCGCCCTGCACGAGGCGGTTCATCTGGCCGGAGGAGGCAAGATCGGCGCGGATATCCTCCCAGGCGCGGCGCTTCGCCCCGCGCA
>JAZQNF010000099.1:0-3237 GCA_045627225.1 Bianqueaceae bacterium | reverse complement strand
GTAAATCAGATCAGAGATGCCCTGAACGCCCTCCTGAAGCACGTTGTCCGCCATGGAGAAGGCCTCCAGCAGAGAGGTTTTGAGATCGGAAATGCCCAGAAGACGGTCGTTGGAGATCGTGATCAGGCTGTCGACCTGCTCGCCCAGCTCGGCTACGCCGGCATTAGCCAGACGCATTTTGCGGGAACCCTCAAACTTGAAGGGCTTCGTGACGACACCGACCGTCAGAATGCCCTCATCGTGAGCGATACGCGCGACCACAGGCGCAGCTCCGGTACCGGTGCCGCCGCCCATGCCGGCCGTGACAAAGACCATATCGTAGCCGGAGACCGCCTGACGGATGGCCTCCTCGCTTTCCAGCGCGGCCTGACGGCCGATCTCGGCCCGTCCGCCGGCGCCGCGGCCCTTGGTCAGCTCCTCGCCGATCAGAAGCTTATTCTCGGCTTTGCCGCGGAATAAGACCTGTTTATCCGTGTTGATGAGCAGGAAATCTGCTCCCTCCATGCCGGATTCAAGCATACGCTCGACGGCATTTCCGCCGCCGCCACCAACGCCGATAACCAGCAATCTGGCAACGTCCTCACCGCCGCCGATCTGCTCGTCTAATTCGAATTCCAGCATAAGCTCCTCCTTTTATACGAAGATGAAGGATTCATCAACCCCCTACATCTTGTGACTCTATAGATATTTTTATACATTATATTCTATATTTTGTGTAAAATCAAGCAGATTTTACGAATTGCCCTCCAGATAAATCTGTCCCTCCGGGTTCTCCAGATGAAGGATGCCCCGGATGTCAGGAGAGCTTTCCCAAAGGCACTTCACGACGTACAGCTTTTCGTCGATGTCCTCGCAGGAGCCGCAGCGGATCTCCAGCCCCTCCGCGTACAGGACGATGTCATCGGCGTTCCGGACGCTGATCTCGCGGATGCGCGCGTTCAGACCGTACTTACCGAGCACCGAGCCGACGGACAGCACGGTCTCGAACGGGCCGTTATCGTCGGTCACCGGCACCTCGCCCAGCACAAAGGAGCCGACCGTGACGCCGCGCACCAGCGGCAGCGCTTCCGGCAGCCCGCTTTCGGTCTCCATCACGATCCCATAGCGATTAATGCAAAGATAGGCTCCCTGGAAATAGAGACAGCCGATCAGACCCTCCTCCTCGACCTCGATGCGGGCCGCATCCGGCCAGTCCAGATACACATCCATGCTTTTGAAGCGGCGGTCCAGCAGCTGTTCCTTTCCGAAATGCTTCACGAAATAGCGGAACAGGTTTGTTCCCTCGGTAAGCCCCAGCGTCCGCTTGATCTCCTCCTCGGAGATGACCTGCTCGCCCTCGACCGCGACCTCTTTCAGCTCGAAAACCGGCGAATTCAGTACCGCAAAGACAGCCGTCAGAAGGCCCAGCACGGAAAGAGCGGCGATCAGTCTTCTTTTCTTCTTTTTATCCATTCCGTCCCCTTATTCCAATGTTTCAAAGCGAGACGCATTGATCAGAAGGCCGACACTCGCCATCAGGAAGAGCATCGAGGAGCCTCCGTAGCTGATAAAGGGAAGCGAAACACCGGTCGCGGGCAGGATATTGGTATTGACGGCGATGTTCAGAATCGCCTGAATGCCGATCTGCATCGTGATGCCCGCCACCAGGTAGCTGCAGAAGCGGTTTTTCAGATTGGCACTCAGCTTAAAGCCATGCCAGACCAGCACGACATACAGCGTGATGACGATAGCGGCGCCGAAAAGCCCCAGCTCCTCGCAAATGACCGCGAAAATGATATCATTATGGGCTTCCGGAATGAAGCCGAGCTTCTGCAGGCTGTTGCCCAGACCGCGGCCGAAAACGCCGCCCGAGCCGACCGCGTAAAGGGACTGGACCGTCTGGTAGCCCTCATCGGTCGCATATTTCCAGGGGTCGAGCCAGGCCATGATACGGTCCGTGCGGTACAGGTATTTTTCGGCAAAGCTTTGCACGAAGCCCGGAAGCATCGCGATTTTATCCGGATGATACAGAGGAAATACGATCAGAAGGATCATCGCCAGCGCCACCGGAACTCCTACCACAAGGAACTGCCAGAAGGCACAGCCGCCGACAAACATGATCGTGATGCCGATGACGGCGACGATGATGGCGCTTGTCAGGTTCTCCACCATGATCAGAACGGTCGGAACGATCAGCACCAGCAGAAGGATCAGAAAAGTCTTGAAGGATTTGATGTCGCTGCGGTGCTCGTCCACCAGCACGGACATATACAAAGCGACCGCGATCTTGGCCAGCTCACAGGGCTGGAAGCTGATCGAGCCGATGTAGATCCACCGCGTCGAGCCGTTTTCGGTTTTGCCGATAAACAGAACCAGCACACAGAGCAGCACCGAGACGACATAGGCCAGAAGCGACAGCTTCTTCAGCAGGTTCATCGGGAAAACCGAGACGAGAATCATGACGGGAATACTTAAGCCGAGCCACAGCAGCTGCTTTTTGAAGAAATACATGCTGTCGCCCAGATAGGTATAGGCATAGTAATAGCCGGAGCTGGTCACCATCACAACGCCGATGAAGGCCAAAAGCAGTACGCAGGCAATGATCGTGAAGTCCATGTTCTTCACCGCCACCATGTGCTCATCGCGGCCCTTCAGAGGAGGCATGAAGCTGAAATCCAGGGAAAACTGCTTTTTCTCCCGCTTGGGCTTTTTATTCGTTTCCTCCGGCTCAGGCTCGGAGCTTTCTTCGGTCAGACTGCGGAAGGAATAATCCCTGCGCGTCTGACGGCTTTCAAAATCCTCTGCCTTGAGCTCCCGGATATGGGTGTTGGTCTGTTCCGCCACCGCAAAGCTCCTCCCTTCGTCGATATTTCTTTATGGATTCATGGCGCGGACCAGTTCCTTGAACAGGCGTCCGCGGACCTCATAGCTTTCAAACATGTCCCAGCTGGCGCAGGCAGGCGACAGAAGCACATTATCGCCGGGCAGCGCCGCCTCGCGGCAGGCCTCGACGGCCTCCTCCAGTGTGTCGGTCATCCGGATGCGCTCCTCCGGATAGCCGCAGGAAAGTGCGCAGGCCCGGATGATCTCCTTGGTCTCTCCCAGAAGGATCAGCTTGCGGACCCTTCCCGGGAACAGCCGGCACCAGACGACAAAGGGGATCTTCTTATCCATACCGCCGCCGATCAGTACGGTCTGCACGGGCATGGCCAAAAGTCCCTTGACCGCAGAGTCCGGATTGGTCGCCTTGGAATCGTT
>JAZQNF010000098.1:0-7249 GCA_045627225.1 Bianqueaceae bacterium | reverse complement strand
GTCGATCAGCGTCAGGTCCTTGCAGTAGCAGAGCGGCTGCGTGCCGATGATGTGACAGTGGTCCAGAGTCAGCCCCTCGGAATACCAGCCGAGGTATTCGCCCTTGACGGTGGAGTTGCGGACCGTGGCGCCCTTGGTATGCCAGAAGGCGTCCTTGGTGTCCAGGAAGCTGTCCTCGATGACGAGGCCCTCGTTGTACTGGAAGGAGTATTTGCCCTTCATGCGGACGTTTTTGAGCGTGACGTTTTCGGACTGGAACATGAAGTATTCTCCGCCCAGCATGTCGCAGTTTTCAAGCGTGATGCGGCGGCAGCGCCAGCCGAACTCGGCGGAGAGGATGCTCGTGTTCCGGAGCAGGATATCGCTGCACTCGCGAAGGCACTTGATACCGTGAAGAGACGAGCCCTCGATGGTGCCGTTTTCGGAATACCACAGCGCGGCTCGGGCGGTTTCGGCCATATCGCAGCTGCGGAGGGTGAAGCCGCTGACGTGCCACAGAGGGTAGCGGAGCAGGAAATGGCTGTCACTGACCGTGATGCCGCGGGCCTCCTTGAGGGCGGATTCGCCGTCGGCCGGCCCGGCAAAGCTGCAGCCGGAGACGCAGGCGTCCTGCAGATGATAGAGGGCGCGCTCGGCGTCGAGGATCTGGTTTTCGATAAGGGTCATGTGTGCACTAGCTTCCTATGAGGATTTTTTTGATATATTTGTACAGCAGCATGGTAAGCAGAGAGACCAGAAGGCCCTTCAGAAGGTTGAAGGGGACAACGGCCAGAAGCACCAGAGTGCTGACGCTGTTGATATAGGGATTGACGGCGGTTCCGGCGGAGACCAGAGCCTCGACGGAAAGGCCGAAGAGCCGGGCGTATTGGGGGATCAGGTAATAGGCGTTGAAAAAGCTGCCGAAGACCGTCATGACGAGGGTCCCGAGCGTAAGCCCGAGGGCGGCGCGCTTTTTGGTTTTATGCCGGCGATAGAACGCGGCAGCGGGCAGAATGAAGGAGCAGCCAAGAACGAAATTGGAAAATTCGCCGACAAAGGCGGTGGCGGTGCCCTTGATCATGACCTTCAGGAGGACCTTGATGAACTCTGCGGTGACGCCAGCCACCGGACCGAGCGCGAAGCCGCAGATGAGGATGGGAAGCTCTGAAAAATCGAGCTTATAGAAGGAGGGCGCGAAGAAAAGCGGAAAATCGAGCAGCATCAGGACCGCGGCCAGGGCGCTGGAGAGGGCCGTGACGGTGATGCGGCGCAGAGGCGAGGCGCTGCTTTTTTCTTCGGTCGGCGAGAGCTTCTCGCAAAGAAGGGCCAATCCGAAAACAAGTGCTGAAACGAGCAGGCAGATCAGCACGAAAAACAGGTTGTCTTTAAGCGAATTCCACAGGTTCTGCATAGTATTTCCTTACGCTATAATTGGTTTCCATTGTAGAAGAAAGAGAGGGAAAAGTCAAGAAAAAGGTTGATTTTGCGGGCTGACGCTCCTATAATAAACTTTAAGTTTGTAAAAATTCAGAGGGAAGGCATATGATGGTTTTTGAGTCCCGGAGCACGGCCGAAACAGAGGCGCTGGCAGCCCGCATCGCGGCCCGGGCCTGCCCCGGTCAGGTCTATTGCCTGCAGGGAGAGCTGGGTGTCGGAAAGACCGCTTTTGCCCGCGGCTTTGCCCGCGGACTGGGCATTTCGGGCGAAATCACCAGCCCTACCTTCACTCTTGTGCATGAATACAGGCTGTCCGGCCCCGGGATCCGCCGCTTCGCTCACTTTGATGTCTACCGTTTGGAGAACGAGGAGGAGCTGTGGGACATCGGCTGGGACGATTATCTGCGCCCCGGCTGCGTCTGCCTGGTCGAATGGGCGGATTCTCTGCGCGAGGCCATGCCGCCCGAGGCCTGCTGGATCCTGATCGAAAAGGATCTGACCAAGGGAACGGATTACCGAAGGATCACGCTTTCTCAGGAGCCTGAGGGAACGGATCTGTCCGGATTTTCGGAGGAAACGAATTGAAAATACTGAGCTTGGAGGCGGCTGCCCGCGTTGCCGGCGCCGCTTTGCTGGTGGATGGCCGTATTCTGGCCGAGCAGTCGGTCAACGGTCCTCTGACGCATTCCGAGACCCTGATGCCCATGATCGAGGCGGTGCTGAACGCCGGAGGGCTTGGTCCGCAGGAGCTGGACTGTATCGCGCTGACCTGCGGTCCCGGTTCCTTTACGGGGCTGCGCATCGCCGCCGCCACGGCCAAGGGAATGGCCCTCGGACTGGGGATCGGGCTCATGCCCGTTCCCACGCTGGAGTCTCTGGCGGCCAATGTCAGCGAGTGGCCCTATCTGACGGTCACCGTCATGGATGCCCGCCGCAGTCAGGTCTATGCGGCGGTATATGAGCAGGGCCGCTGCCTGTTCGGGCCCGATGCCGTCGCGCCGCAGGCGCTGGCCGACCGGCTTCTGGCCGCCGGAAAGCCCTGCCTGTTTCTGGGCGACGCGGCCGATCTGTATGAGCCCTTTTTCCGGGAAAAGCTCGGAGAGCTGTACGGAAAGGCTTCGCCGGCGCAAAAGGATCTTCGGGCCGGCGTCACCGCGGCTCTGGCCGAAAAGAAGCTTCTGTCGGGCGAAAAAGCGATCCCCGGCAGCAGTCTGAAGCTGATGTATCTGCGCAAGCCCCAGGCTGAGCGCGAAAGAGAAGAACGTTTAAAGAAAGAAGAAAGTATCAGGGAGGTGTCTGAATGAGCGAGGAGTACCGCTATGAAATGCGCAGAATGCGCCTGGAAGATCTTGAACCCGTTTATCAGATCGAGGTCGACAGCTTTACCATGCCCTGGTCGCGTGATGCCCTGACCGAGGAGATCGCCTTGATCCCCGGTGCGCGCATGTATGTGGCCACCATCGAGGGCAAGGTCGTCGGCTACGGCGGCTTCCGTCAGGTCGCCGATGAGGCTCAGGTCACGAATATCGCGGTAGCGCACGACTGGCGCGGCCGCGGGGTCGGTCATGCCCTGATGAACCAGATGCTGGAGGACTGCCCCAAAATGGGCATCACCTCGATTTCGCTCGAGGTACGCATCAGCAATAAGGGCGCCATCCATCTGTATGAGAAAAAAGGCTTTAAGGCAGCGGGCATCCGCCGGGGCTTCTACGAGCAGCCTCGTGAGGATGCCATCGTAATGGTCAAGAACTTATAATCTATCCGCTTGGGAGGAGAACCGTGAAGATCGGTTTTGACAATGAGCTCTACCTGAAAATGCAGTCGGAGCATATCCGTGAGCGTATCGAGAGCTTTGGAGGCAAGCTTTATCTGGAATTCGGAGGCAAGCTGTTTGACGATTACCATGCCGCGCGCGTACTGCCCGGCTTTGCGCCTGACAGTAAGATGCGCATGCTGCAGCAGCTTTCGGACCAGTCGGAGATCGTCATCGTCATCAGCGCCGATGATATCGAAAAGGCGAAGATGCGCGGCGATCTGGGCATCACCTATGACATGGAGGTGCTCCGTCTGATCGGCGCCTTCCGCGAGAAAGGCCTCTATGTCGGCAGCGTGGTCATCACCCGCTTCGATAACCAGCCTCTGGCCTTAAGCTTCGAGCACAAGGTCCGGGACCTGGATATTCCCGTTTTTCATCATTACCATATCGAGGGCTATCCCTCCGACATCATCAAGATCGTCAGCGAGGAGGGTTACGGCAAGAACGACTACATCGAGACCACGCGCTCGCTGGTCGTCGTGACGGGACGCCGCCCCGGCAGCGGCAAGATGGCGACCTGCCTGTCTCAGCTCTACCATGAGCACAAGCGCGGCATCACCGCCGGCTATGCCAAATTCGAGACCTTCCCCATCTGGAACCTTCCTCTGTCCCATCCGGTCAACATCGCCTACGAGGCGGCCACGGCGGACCTCGATGACGTCAACATGATCGATCCCTTCCATCTGGAGGCCTACGGTCAGACCTGCGTCAACTACAACCGCGATATCGAGATCTTCCCTGTGCTGAACGCGATGTTCAAGCGCATCTACGGGACCAGCCCTTACCAATCGCCCACCGATATGGGCGTGAACATGGTCGGGAACTGCATCACCGACGATGCGGTGGTCTCCGCGGCCGGCCGCCAGGAGATCCTGCGCCGCTATTATGCCGCGCGCGTCATGCTCCGCAAGGAGCAGTGCCTGCCCCAGGAGGTCCAGGCCATCCAGCTGCTGATGCAGAAGCTGGACATCACGGACGCCGAGCGTCCCGTGCTTGCGGCTGCGCGCCGCCGCCGCGATGAGACCGGCGCCCCGGCGGTCGCCATCGAGCTTCCCGACGGCCGCGTCATCACCGGCAAGACCTCCAACCTGATGGGCTGCTCTGCCTCCGCGCTGATGAACGCGCTGAAGGAGCTGGCCGGCATCCCCGACGAGGTCCTTCTGATCGATTCCGGTATCCTGGAGCCCATCCAGCGCCTGAAGGTCGATCATCTGGGCAATCACAATCCCCGCCTGCACTCGGACGAGATCCTGATCGCGCTCTCCATCTGCGCCGTCAGCGATGAGCAGGCCAGAAAAGCGCTCGACCAGCTTTCCGGGCTGGCCGGCTGCGAGATCCATTCTACGGTTATTCTGTCTCAGGTCGATGAGAACGTGTTCCGCAAGCTCGGCATGCATCTGACCTGCGATCCTGAATATCAAGCCAAAAGACATTATCTGACCAAATAACATTCGGCGGATATGCCGAAAAGGAGAAAAAATAACATGAGTAAGAAAATCGTCAATGCTGCCATGATTGGTCTGGGCGGCCGCGGTACGGGCCATCTTGAATACATTCTGCAGTATCAGACCGAAGTCCGTATCTTGGGCGTATGCGATCTTTACGAGGACCGCGCCCAACACGCTGCCGAGCTGGTGAAGCAGCGCTGGGGAACCGACCCCGTCTGCACGACAAATTCTGATGAGATTCTTGACATTCCGGGCCTTGACTGCATCATCATCGCGACCTCCTGGAAGGATCATGTAAAGCTTTGCATCGATGCCATGAAGAAGGGCATCCGCCCCGGCGTCGAGGTCGCGGGCGCTTATTCCATCGATCAGCTCTGGCAGTTGGTCCACACCTATGAGGAAACCAAGGTTCCCGTCATGCTCCTGGAAAACTGCTGCTACGGCCGTGAGGAGCTGATGCTTCTGCACATGATCCGCAAGGGCATCTTCGGCGAGCTGGTCCATCTGGAGGGCGCCTATCACCATGACCTCCGCAACGAGGTCACCGAGGGCCGTGAGAACCGTCACTACCGTCTGGAGGAGTACAAGCACAGAAACTGTGACAATTATCCGACGCACGCACTCGGTCCCATCTGCCAGATGCTGGACATCAACCACGGCAACCGCATGCTGACCGTCAATGCCATCGCGACCCGTTCCATCGGCCTGAACGAATATCTGAAGCGCGAGGGCGCCAAGAACGCCGATCTGGCTGACTATCCCTTCGCTCAGGGCGATGTCGTCACGACCGTCATCAAGTGCGCCGGCGGCCAGACCATCACGCTGAATCTGGATACCTCCACGCCTCATGCCTACTCCCGCGGTCTCCGCGTACAGGGCACCAAGGCCTGCTATATCGAGGACAACCAGTCCGTCTTTATCGAGGGCGTCAACGACGACCGCGAGCCCTGGTGGTCCGAGCAGTGGAACAATTTCAAAAACTTCCGTGAGGAATACGAGAGCCCTCTGTGGACCGAGTTTCTGGCCAGCGATATCACGGCCGGTCACGGCGGTATCGATCATTTGGTTTTCGAGGCCTTCTTCAAGAGCATCCGCGAGCAGTCCCTGCCGCCCATCGATGTCTATGACATGGCTTCCTGGATGTGCATCACCGTGCTCTCCGAGCAGTCTGTTGCGATGGCCGGCGCGCCGGTCCCCGTTCCGGATTTCACCAACGGAAAGTGGTGCCGCGATTATCCCTGCATGTTCGAGCGCCGCGAAGACGAATAAAAACACCCGAAGCCGGAATATTCTTTCCGGCTTTTTTTAACGGAGGAGAGCAGCATGAAGATCCTTGAAGCGGCGGTGTCCGAGCGGGAGGCCGGCATGACGCTGGAGACCTATCTGAGAAAGGTGATGGGTCTGGCGCCTTCCAGAGTCCGCAGTCTGAAATATATTCCGGATGCGCTTCTTAGGAACGGGCAGCCGGTCCGCGTGAGCATCAGGCTTTGCGCGGGCGATAGGCTTTGCGTTTCCCTGCCCGAAAAGCCCTCGGCCTTCCGCCCGGCCGACGCGGAGGCACCCGCCCTTTCGGTCCTTTACGAGGACGAGGACCTGCTCATCATCAACAAGCCGGCAGGTCTGGCCGTCCACGGACGCAGCGAGCGGGGCGATCTGACCGTCGGCGCGCAGGTGGCCCGGTATCTGGGGACCGATACGGCCTTTCATCCGGTCAACCGCCTCGACAAGGAGACGAGCGGAGCGATGGTCATCGCCCGGAATGCGCAGACGCACGAGCGCCTGAGACGCCTGCTGCACACGGGGGACTTCGAGCGCCGCTATCTTGCCTGGGCCGAGGGGGAGCTTACGGACGAGGGAGTCATCCGGGCGGCCATCCGGCGGGAGAGCCCGGACAGCTACCGGAGGGTCTGCGAGGCGCTTCCGGAGTCCGGGGAGTGTCAAAACGACGCTTCTTCGGGACAGATGCGCGCGCAGATGGCCGTCACGCGCTTTATTTGCCTCTTTAAGGCCCCTGAACGCTCGCTTGCGAGTATTTTACCGGAAACGGGGCGAACGCACCAAATTCGGGCGCATTTCGCGTTTATCGGGCATCCGCTCCTCGGGGACCGTCTGTACGGCAGTCCCTCTGCGCTGATCGGCCGCACCGCCCTGCACAGCTATTCGGTCCGCCTGAGGCTCCCGGCCTCGCCGGACAGGGAGGCACGCACGGTCTTCGTGACAGCGCCCCTGCCGGATGACCTTCTGTCCCTCTTTCCCGACTTGAAAACGGACAGCCTCTTTGCTATAATGAGCGCTGAATAATATCTAAGGATTTTTTCATGAAACGACTGTTATCGTTCCTCCGGCCTTACCGGCTGCAAAGCGTGCTGGCGCCGCTTTTCAAATGCCTGGAGGCTGTGCTGGAGCTTCTTGTGCCGCTCATCATGGCGGATATCATCGACCGGGGCATCCCGGAGGGAGACCGGCGGCTTGTGCTCGGCCGCGGGCTTCTGCTCGTTGGCCTTGGCCTTCTCGGGCTTCTGTGCTCGGTAACGGCGCAGTACTTTGCGGCTTGCTCGGCCGCGGGCTT
>JAZQNF010000097.1:0-14375 GCA_045627225.1 Bianqueaceae bacterium | reverse complement strand
GGATATCCTCCCAGGCACGGCGCTGCGCCCCGGTCGGCGCAAAGGGGAAGGAGCCGATAAAGGCCTCGGTCTCCCGGTCGCTGACCTCGATGCGCGCGGCCTCGTTCATCAGCCTGCCGGCTGCCTTTTGGCGAAGAAGAGCCAGCTGTCGGATAAAAAGCTCATCGAAGGCCAGACGGGACCTGGCCGCCTCCGCCTCCGATGCCGTTTCAGGAAGATGGATGGCGCGAAGAGCCGAAGCATAATCCGGCAGACGCTCCTCCTCAAGGATGCGCGCCGGCAGATAATCCGCAAGCGGCGACGCTTTTTCCAGCGCCTTTTCGATCAGGGAGGAAAGAAGCTTCTGTGTCATGCCGTTCCAGAGCGGATACACCGGGGCGAAGGGACGCAGGCTCCCGTCCTCCAGCCGCTGCATCCGGGGCGCGGAAAGCTCAAGGGTGCTTCCGCTGAGCTTTACCCGGCCGCGGGCCAGATACTCGGCGCCCACCGCAAGGCTTCTGACCATGTAGGGCTGATTGAACCAGGTGAGGCGGAGCCGTCCGGTCTCATCGCCGGCCATCGCCTGCGTGATGGTATAGCCGCGCACATGACGGTTCATGGGCGCCGAAAGGATCCTGACGCGGACCGCCTGAGACTCTCCGGGCACAAGGGAACTGACCGATACGGTATCGGTCTGGTTCAGATATTCGCGCGGAAAGGTTTCGAGAAGCTCACCGAGCGTGCGGATCCCGCCCTTCTCCAGCAGGGCGGCCCGGGCCGGCCCGACGCCCGGAAGCGACGACACCGGCATCAAAAGGATTTCATTCATAGGGACTCCCGTAAAAGCGCAGCTGCGCAGGCTCCTTATCATTACATATAAAAAACCGAGTCAGCCCCGCAGGGAGGACTCCCGCTTATCAGGCTTATTCGGCCGAAATGATATAATAGTAAAGCGACTGGCCTCCGTAGACGACCTGAACATCCGTTTCGGGATGCTTTTTCTGGACGTAGGCGGAAAGGGCATTGGCGTCCTCCTCGCTGACATCCTCGCCGTAATAGATGCTGACGTAATCGGAGTGCTCCTTCAGAAGATCATCCAGCAGCTTGCAGGCCGTCTTTTTGAGGTCCTTGCCGACCTGACGGATGTCACCGTTCAAAAGACCCAGGATATCGTTCTCGCGGATCTTGAACTTGCCCATGGCGGTATCGCGGACGGCAAAGGTAAGCTGCGCATCGCTGACGGCAGCCATGGCGTCCTTCATGGCCTCTGCAGCCTCGGAGGGATCCTCGGTGGGCATGTAGCTGATCAGAGCCGAGATACCCTGGGGGACGGATTTGGAGGGAATGACGATGAGCTCCTTGTCGGTCGTCATTTCAGCCGCCTGCTGCGCGGCCAGGATGATATTCTTGTTGTTGGGCAGCACATAGATGACATCCGCATTGATCTTTTCGGCTGCGGAAATGATGTCCTCGGTGCTGGGATTCATGGTTTGTCCGCCGGTGATGACGACATCGACGCCCAGGCCCTCAAAAACCTCCTTCAGACCCTCTCCGTTAGAGACGGCGACAAAGCCGAAATCCTTGCGGGGACCGAGGGGCGCGGGTGCCTTGGCCTCGTTTTCAGCCAGCGCCAGGATATTCTGGTGCTGCAGACGCATGTTTTCGATTTTGACACTGGTCAGCTCACCCAGCGAGGTGGCCTTGCGGATGACCAGACCGGGGTCGCTTGTGTGGACATGGACCTTCAGAAGGTCTCCGTCGGCCACGACGACCAGAGAGTCACCGATGCCGGAAAGGAAAGTGCGCAGCTCATCCTCGTGAGCCTCGGCGTTCTGGACCTTTTCGGCGATGAATTCGGTGCAGTAGGGATACAGAATGCTTTCTGTCGAGAAAGCAGCCTGCGCGGGGCCTCTGCGCTCTCCGCTTTCGGTGCTTTCGCTTTCGGTAAAGGCCAGCACGGGCTCGATCTCGGCCGTATCGACCGTGAGAGCCTCCAGCATGCCGCGATAAATGAAGACAAGACCCTGGCCGCCGGCATCGACGACACCGGCCTCCTTCAGAACGGGCAGCATTTCAGGGGTCTCAGCCAGTGCTTTTTCACCGGCTGCCAGCGCACGGGCCAGCAGGTTTTCGACATCGGTCTCCTCTACGGAAAGAGAAAGAGCCTCCTCGGAAATGGCGCGGGCGACCGTCAGGATGGTGCCCTCTTTGGGTTTCATGACCGCTTTGTAGGCCATATCGACGCCGCTCTGGATCGCCATGGCCAGCGCGATGGCATCCATCTCCTCTTCCCCCTTCAGGCTTTTAGCCATGCCGCGAAGAATCTGAGACAGAATAACGCCGGAATTGCCGCGCGCGCCGCGAAGAGCGCCGCGGGACAGGGCCTCGGCGATCTCGCCTACCTTGCTGCTTTCGTTATTGATGACCTCACGAATGGCAGAGGTATAGGTATGGGACATATTGGTACCGGTATCTCCGTCAGGAACGGGAAACACGTTCATGTCGTCAACCGTATGTTTGTTAGCCTCAAGGCTGTTGGCTGCCCGGACCAGCATGCGCCGGAAAACAGCTCCGCTTACTGATTTCACAGGTAGATCCTCCCGGTTTATTCTTCGTGATTGTCTGTGCGGATGCCCTCAACGTAGACGTTGACCTCGTTGACGGCAAGGCCCAGCATATCCTTGATTTTATAGGAGACCGTGCTGATCAGATTGTCTGCAATAGCCGAAATATTGGTACCGTAATCGACAATGATATGGAATTCAATGCTGAGCCTGTCATCCTCGGTATTGACCTTGATGCCCTTGGTCAGATTTTCTCCCATGAGCAGCTGCACAAAGCCGTTTGCTGCCGAAAGGGATGCCATGCCGACCACGCCGTAGCAATCCAATGCTGCCATGCCGGCTGCGCGGGCGATGACATCATCTGCGATCACGATGCGGCCGACCTCGGTAATAACTGTTGCTGCCATACGATTTCCTCCTAACGATTTAACTGTAAGCCTTCGTATTATAGCAGAAGAAGCCTGTTTTGTAAAAGGTTTTTTATTTTTTTCTTATTTTCCGAAAAATTGTCTTGCATTTCTTCCCGGCTTCTGCTAATATAATCACGTTGCATTTTGAGCGAACTACGCAGATCGCATGAATAAGCATGATAGATGAATGAGTGAAGGAGGTGCCCTGATGGCTAAATGTGATATCTGTCAGAAAGGTGTGCACTTTGGTAACAAAGTCAGCCATTCCCATAGAAGATCCAACAAGATGTGGAAACCCAATATTCGTACAGTGAAGGCTCTGGTAAACGGAACGCCTACCACTCTGCACGTATGCACTACCTGCCTGAAATCCGGCAAGGTCGAGCGTGCCTAAACCATTTCATCTTGCAAATATAAACCGCCAGGCTGATACCCGGCGGTTTTTTTGTGTCTTTTTTCGCCGTAAAGCGGAAAGCCTAAGACGGAGGACCCGTCCGGCCGATCGGCGGCTGCGTCAGAGCTTCAGCTCGACCTCGCGGCCCTGCTCCGCGCTTTCGGCGATGGCATGCAGGATCGCCTGATTGATCAGGATCTGATGCCCGGGGCTTTCCGGCTCGACCCGAAGGCCCGCCTTCGCCTTTGCGACGCACTCGCAGAAGGCACGAACCTTCGCATCGAAAATATAGGGGTCTCCCTCGATGAGAGGGATATCCCGCTGACACTGACGACCGTCCTCCTCGTAGTAGAGCGTCATCGGACGGGACAGACCGCCGGACCAGCACTGCTCCGCGTAGATGCGCAGCCCGCCCTTGGTGCCCAGAATGACGGTATCACAGGGAGAGTCGATGTTCATGGCCCAGGCGATGCGGAAGTCCAGCACGATGCCGCCCTCCAGGCGGATAAAGGCCGCTGCGAAATCGTCGACCCCAAACTTCCCCGCGTAGGCCGCCGGCTTTCCTTCACGGATATAATAGGCCGGATCGGTCCCGAAAAAGGCCGAGGTATAGCCGGAAACCGTCAGAGGCTTCGGATAGCCAAGCGCATTGAGCACCATGTCCAGACTGTAGCAGCCGATATCGCCGAGGGCGCCGAGGCCGGCCTTTTCCTTCTCGATAAAGGAGGTGCCGAAGGGCGTGGGGATGCCGCGCCGGCGTCCGCCTCCGGTCTGGACGTAATAGATGCGGCCCAGGATCCCGGACTCCACGATTTCCTTCAGATGACGCATATTGGCATCCATGCGGGGCTGGAAGGCGATGGACAGAAGGCAGCCGCTCTCCTCGCTTACGCGGCACATTTCGCGTGCCTCCGCAAGCGTCACGCTCATCGGCTTTTCGCACAGCACGTGAACGCCGGCCTTCATGGCATCGACGGAGCAGGCCGCGTGCATGCCGTTGGCGGTGCATACACAGACCAGATCGAGTTTTTCGGCGGCCAGCATTTCGCGGTGGCCGGCGTAGATCCGGGCCTTGTCCAGCCCGAAGCGTCTGCAGAAGGCCTCGGCCTTGGCAGGGGTATGATCGGCCACGGCCGTGATCTCAGCCGTCTCAAGCTTCGAAAAGCTGTCCGCGTAATTGCCGGCGATCCATCCGGTTCCGATAATACCGCACTTCAGTTTATCCGCCATGTTTTTCATCCTTCTCTTTCCCGGTTTTACGTGTATTGTACGGAAGCCCCGGATAAAAGTCAAGTCTTGCACCTTCCGCCCGGGAATGGTACAATAATATTCGGTAAATTATCCTTTGGGGGAAAATGATTTTGAAACCGATGCTGATAAACCGGGGACAGGCGCTTCCGCTTTCCGATCAGGCGATCCACGACCTCGATATCCTGAACATCCTGATGAAGACCGAAGAGCAGCCGGATAAAGCCGCCTGCTGCGCCCGGATCAAGGACTTCTTTTCGTCCGATGCCTCCGAGCTCACCGAGCGCGGGGCGCTTTTGACCGACCTCGCTCCGGTGCGGGCGAAGGACTTCGAAAAAGCGCTGTCCTACGTTCGTTCCGTGGCAGAGGAAAACGATAAGTACGGACGCAGTCTGACCCGTCTTGACGAGGTCCTGTATCTGACCCGCCGCGCAGAAAGCTTTATTTCGGCCGTAGATTCGTTCTCGGACCTCTTGGGGGTACTGACTGTCACCTCGTCACGTTTAGCGGCTTTAAAGGCCTTTTTTGAGGCTCTGCGTGGGTCCTCCGAGCCCGTCCGCCATGCGCTTTCCGAGGTCCGGGCCATGATCCGTCTGCCTGCCTGTCTGTATCTCGGCATCAACGTGCGCGAGGACGGAACGCCTCAGGATTACTCATTTTTAGGAGAAACCTTCGAGCACGAGCCCGTCAACTCCCTGCTTTCAGCCGATCATCATGATCTCCCCGCCAACAGCCTTTCGGCCGAATTTGTCTATAACAGCCGTCTCTACGGCTTTCATCTCGACGAGGCCATCAACCGCACCCTCGAAAAGCGCTGGAAAAACGCCCTGCCCAAGGCGCGCAAGCTGCTTCTGGCGGCGCCGCTGCCGTTCATGGACGAGCTGGTCGGCCTCACGGACGAGCTCTCCTGGTGCCTTACGGGCCTTCGGCTTTCCGAGCTCTATCAGGGCCTCGGCGTCAGCCTGTGCCGTCCGGAGGCAGTCGAGCGTGCCGGGGTCAGCTTCCTGATCGAGGCCAGAGACCTGCACTATCCCGAGCTCTGCCTCAGCCTCCCCTCTGCGGGCGGCAACGCGGTCTCCATGGCCCAAAACGGCATCTACATCATCACCGGCGCCAATCACTCCGGAAAAACCTCCTACCTGAAAACCGTCGGGCAAAGCCTGATCCTGGCCCAGCTCGGCTTCTTTGTTCCCGCGCAGTCCTTCCGCTTCGTCCCCGTCACCGGCCTCCACAGTCTGTTCTCCGCGGGCGAGGATGATTCGATGGATGCCTCCCGCATGGGCATCGAGATCAACAAGATCAGCGACATCGCGCAGCATGCGCTCCCGACCGATCTGGTCTTCTTCAACGAGCCGCTGACCAGCACCAATCCGCTTGAGGCCGTCTCGCTCTGCGCCGATCTCTGCCGGCGCTTCATCGCAGCCGGCATCCCGATGCTTCTGGTCACGCATCTCTATGACGTATATTTCCTGCTGCGTGCCCAGCTGCCCGAGGAGCAGCAGTCTCAGCTCGTCAGTCTGATCACCGAGTCCTATTACGATGAAGGACAAAAGAGCATGGTCCATGCCTACCGCCTGCGAAAGGCCGATCCCGAGGGCAACAGCTACGCCCGCGAAACCGCCGTTTCCTACGGAATCACCGTCGATCAGATGCTGCCGGCCTCCCTGCAGGCCGCGGCCCAGCAATACCTGGACGGCGCTCACAGCGATTCATTCTACGAAGGAGGAAAAAACTGATGGGCTTTCTGACCTCCTCCGACAACCGGCCCGCCTCCGAGCGTATCTTTCTTTCCGAAGAGGCCTGTGCCGACCTTATGCTCGACAGCTATCTGAACTCCCTCTTCCGCGAGGCGCAGGGCGACGATTATACCTTCAGCTGGCAGAGCTTCTTCACCTGCGATCCCGCAGACATCAAATACCGCCGCGCGGTGCTTGAGGAGCTGGATGAACACCCGGCGCTGGTCGAGCGCATCCGCTCCCTCAGCCGTGTGCTGAGCCAGATCCGTTCCATCGGCGAGCTGAGCGCCTCCGAGGATATTTCGGGCACGCTGCGCGATTTCGGCATCCTGAGAGCCGCGTATGAGGCTCTCTCCGATCTTTCCGACGAGCTCGATCGGGAAATCAGGGCCGGACGCATCTGCTCGGACGGTCTCCTCCGGCTTCGCCGGCTCTGCGGCGAAAAGCTTGCCGGCATTTTCTCCGCCGATTTCCCCGCGGTCTGGGATGATGAGGCCGCCGGCCTCGAGCAAATGGGAAGTCTCCTCTTCCGTTTTTCGCTGAACGGCGAGCTCCGCACCACCGGGGTCGCGCTCAGCTCCGTCCAGGGGGGACGTTTCTCCCGAAACAGCCGTCCCACGCTCCCGGCCGACAAAAAGGAGCTCCTTACGGCTCCCTGGGAGCTCTCGGCGCCTCACGAAATGATGACGCCCTTAAAGGAGCTGATCGAGTCTCAGACCATGAACTCCGGGCGATTGTTCCTGCAGACGCTCCGAAGCATCTCGGAGGACCTGGAGGACTTCCGCTCCGATCTGATCTTCTATCTGGGCGCCCTGCTCTATATCCGTTCGCTCGAACAGCTCGGGCTTCCGCTCTGCTACCCGAAGATCCGTCCCGCCGAGGAGCTGGCGTTCGAAGCCTGCGGCATGGTCAACCCCGTTCTGGCCTCCCTCAAGGGAAGGGCCCCGGTCCCGAACAGCATACGCTTTGCGCCGGGCGGCGAGCTTCTGATCCTCACCGGCATCAATCAGGGCGGAAAAACCACCTTCCTGCGCACGGTCGGCTGTCTGCAGGCCCTCTTCCAGTTCGGCTGGCCCATCCCCGCCGAAAGCGCAGCGATAAGCCCCTGCGGATGCATCGCCACGGTCTTTTCCCATGAGGAAAACACACATCTCCAGCACGGCAAGCTGGGGCAGGAGCTGAAAACGATCCGCCGCGGCCTGGATATCGCCGAGCCCGACAGTCTGGTCCTCTTCAACGAGCCGGTCACCGGCACCTCTCCGATGGAAAACCTGTATCTGAGCCGCGAGGTTCTGGCAGCCCTCAAGCTCCGCGGACTGCACGGCATCTGGGTCACGCATCTGTACGATCTGGCCGCCGAAGCACCGGAGATGAACCGGGCCCTCGCCGGCAGCACCGTCTCCAGCCTCCGGGCCGCCGCCGTCCGCGGCGAGACAGGCATCGAGGCCAGCTATCATATCGAGCGCGGCGAGCCCGAGTTTACCAGCTACGCCAAAGAGGTGCTCGAGAAAAAACTGCTTCCGTAAATGCGGTCCGGCGAAAGCCTGATCCGGATATTTCCCGGGATGCGGATCCTGTACGGCATGATCCGCTGCCCGATACAGACAAATAAAAGCTTCCGAGGTGCTTTATGGAATATCAGCATATAAAACGAATATGGAAAAGCCCTTTCTATGTCAAATGGAAGAAGCACTCTTGTCCTGTTTGCGGTGCGGAGCTGACAGTCATCAAAGCATCCGCAATCGCGGATTCGAAGTCCAAAGCAGCAGAGGCCTTTGATTTTTCGTCAGGCGATTCTTATATGATCGGCAAGGTGAAATTCATTTGGGACGAATTTCAATGTCCGAGCTGTCATAAGGCTTTTTCGATTGACGAAGTGAAGAAAGCCGAAAAGGAAAAAGCGCCTATCAGCGAATAAAAAATACCCGCCGTCCGGCGGGTATTTTTTTGTCCGAAATTTCTTATGCGGCCCGGCCGCTTGTCGGGCTCTCTGAAATATCGCGAAGCCCGGCTGTCCTTCCTTATTCTCTTCCCAGGCGGAAGGCTTTCTTATTGATCTCCAGGAATTTGGGCGGGACGCAGGCCTCGATGGCCTCCTCCCAGGCATCCCCGGAAATATCGAAATAGCGGGACAGTCTGCCCATCAGGACCAGATTGACGGCCTTGGCAGAGCCGGCCTTTTCGGCCATTTCCAGCGCATCGACGAGGTCGACCCGGGCGCCGGCCTGCTTCATAGCCTCCTCCAGCTTTTCCGGATACACCGCCGCGCCGGTGATGACCGGCATGGGATCGATCTCCTGGTTGTTGACCACGACCGTGCCCTCCGGTTTCAGGAAGGAGACCCAGCGGGCCGCTTCCAGCTTCTCAAAGGAAACGATAAAATCAGCCTGACCGGCATCGATCACCGGAGAATAGACCTTTTCTCCGAAGCGGACATAGGTCACGACGGAACCGCCGCGCTGACTCATTCCGTGCACCTCGGAGACCTTGACGTCATAGCCCTGCGTAAGAAGAAGACGGCCCAAAAGCTTACTGGCGAGCAGGGAGCCCTGTCCGCCGACGCCGACAATCATAATATTCTTCGTCATGTCCGATCAAGCCTCCTCATCCTCGCCGGGGCGTTTCAGCCCTTCGAATTGACACAGCTGCTTGCAGACGCCGCAGCCGACACAGAGGGTCGGATCGACGTGCGCCTGCCAGCCCTTAATGCTGAGCGCCGGGCAGCCAAGCTTCATGCAGGCCTCGCAGCCGACGCAGTTATCGGTATTGACATGAAGCGGAGCCTCATGCTTCACATACTTCAGCAGAGCGCAGGGACGGCGGCTGATGATGACGGAGGGCTCCTCCGTGTCAAGCTCCTCCAGAACCGCCTTCCTGCAGGCCTCCAGATCGTAGGGATCCACCACGCGGACGCGGGTATAGCCCATGGCGCGGCAAAGCGCCTCCAGATCGATCTTGGCCGCCGGATCACCCTTGATATTGTAACCCGTGGTCGGATTCTGCTGATGGCCGGTCATGCCGGTAATGGAGTTGTCCAGAATGATGACCGTTGAATTGCTGGCATTATACATCGCATTGGCCAGACCCGTCATACCGGAATGCATGAAGGTCGAGTCACCGATGACCGCCACGGTTTTCTTTTCGGACTCCTTGCCCCTTGCCTTGTTGAAGCCGTGGACCGCGCTGATGGACGCGCCCATGCACAGCGTCATATCGATAGAGGACAGAGGCGCCACCGCACCCAGCGTATAGCAGCCGATATCGCCCAGAACGGTGATACCGTTCTGCGAAAGGGTATAAAACAGGCCGCGATGCGGGCAGCCCGCGCACATGACCGGCGGACGGGCGGGCAGATTGCCGTCCATTCCCAGATGAGCGGGCAGCTCCTCGCCAAGAGCCGCCGCGATCATGTTCTGAGAAAACTCACCGACCGAGGGCAGCACATCCTTGCCGGAAAGCGTAAGGCCGAGCGTCAGACAATGCTTTTCAATGACCGGGTCCAGCTCCTCGATGACCACCAGCCTACCGACGCGGGCAGCAAAATCAAGGATCTTCTTTTCGGGCAGGGGCCAGACCAAGCCCAGCTTCAGGACACTGACGGAGTCTCCGAAGACTTCTTTCACATACTGATAGGAGGTACCGGAGGTAATGATTCCCACCGAAAGATCCTCGGCCCACTCGATGCGGTTCAGCTCCGTGGTCTCGGCAAACTCGGTCAGGGCGCGGGTACGCGCCTCTACGAGGGGGTGACGCTTTTTGGCGTTTCCCGGCATCATGACATATTTCCCGATGTTCTTGCTGTATTCCTTAAGCGGAAGCTCCTTGCGGGGAACCGTGTCGACGATGCTCTGCGAATGGGAGATCCTCGTGCACATCCGGATAAAGAAGGCCGTATCGAAGCGCTCGGAGAGCTCGAAGGCCGCCTTGGTAAAGGCAAGAGCCTCGGCGGAATCGGCCGGCTCCAGCATGGGAAGCTTGGCAGCCTCCGCATAATGACGGCTATCCTGCTCATTCTGGGATGAATGCATGCCGGGATCATCGGCGACGCCGATGACCATGCCGGCATTCACGCCGGTGTAGGAAAGCGTAAAAAGCGGGTCCGCGGCCACATTCAGACCGACCTGCTTCATGCCGCAAAAGCTGCGGGCTCCGCCCAAGGAGGCGCCGAAGGCGGTTTCCATGGCGACCTTTTCATTCGGTGCCCACTCGCAGTAGATTTCATCGAATTTAGCTGCTTCTTCGGTAATCTCGGTACTGGGAGTACCCGGGTAGGAAGAAACCACACGGCAGCCTGCCTCATAAAGTCCGCGTGCAACTGCAGCATTACCGAGTAATAACTGTTTCATAGATAGTCTCTTTTCCGAAAATTTTCTTTTGCCGTTCTTCAGGCTTCCGGAGCCTTTTCTTCTTCATTCATCCGCTCGAAGATCTCACGGAATTCTCCCGTGCCCTCCGTCAGAAAACGGTTGACGCGGCTGATGGTCGCGCTGGAGGCACCGGTTGCTTTTGCGATATCGACGTAAACCTCTCCCTTGCAAAGAAGACGTGCGACCTCAAAGCGCTGCTCGATCGCACATATCTCCGTGCTGGAGCAAAGATCCTTAAAGAAGAGGATGGCCTCTTCCGTGTTTTTGAGCTTAAGAACCGCTTCATAAAAAGCTTCATCCTTACGGCGATAGGCTGCTTTTGCCATTTTTCTGATCCTTTCTTCCACAAAAAGTATTAATATATTATCACTTTAATGCACGAATGTAAACACCTTTGATATGAAATAATTCACAGATAAAGGGCTTGACTTTTTGAATAGTCTCTGCTATATTACTTTAGGTTGTTAACACATTAAAGCATAAAGACAAGAGGTACACCATCATGCCCATCACTCATTTTCTTGAAGACAACGCCCGCAAGTGGCCCAACGATATCGCTCTGGTAGAAGTCAATCCGGAGCTGACCGACCCTCGTCGCGTCACCTGGAAGGAGTACGCTCTCATCGAGCCCACCAAGGCCTCCGTCTACCGCCGGGAAATCAGCTGGCAGGTCTTCAACGAAAAAGCCAACCGTTGTGCCAACATGCTCCTTTCGCGCGGCATCGGCAAAGGCAACAAGGTCGCCATCCTGCTGATGAACTGTCTGGAATGGCTTCCCATTTACTTCGGGATCCTGAAAACAGGCGCCCTCGCCGTCCCGCTTAATTTCCGCTATTCCTCCGACGAGATCCTCTACTGCCTGAACCTGGCCGAGGCAGACGTGCTGGTTTTCGGTCCCGAGTTCATCGGGCGTGTTGAAGAGATCGCCGACCAGATCAGCCAGAACCGTCTGCTCTTCTACGTGGGCGGCAGCTGCCCCTCCTTCGCCGAGGACTTCCGCAGCGACTGCGCCAACTGCTCCAGCAAAAATCCCGATATCCCGCTCACCGACGACGATTACGCCGCCATCTACTTCTCCTCCGGCACGACCGGCTTCCCCAAGGCCATCCTGCATTCGCATGAGGCTCTCGTGCATTCCTGCCGCGTCGAGCAGAACCACCACCGCACGACCAAGGACGACGTCTTCCTCTGCATTCCGCCGCTCTACCACACCGGCGCCAAAATGCACTGGTTCGGCAGTCTGCTGGTCGGCTCCAAAACCGTTCTTCTCCGCGGCACCAAGCCCAAGTACATCCTCGAAACGGCCTCCAACGAGGGCGCGACCATCGTCTGGCTCCTGGTCCCCTGGGCGCAGGACATTCTGGACTGTCTGGACCGGGGCGATCTGAAGCTTTCCGATTATAAGCTGGATCAGTGGCGGCTGATGCACATCGGCGCCCAGCCCCCCCCGCCCAGCCTGATCAAGCGCTGGATGGAGTACTTCCCGAACCACAAATACGATACCAACTACGGCCTGTCCGAATCGATCGGACCCGGCTGCGTCCATCTGGGACTGGATAACCTTCATAAGGTCGGCGCCATCGGCGTGCCCGGCTTTGGCTGGGAGGTTCGCATCGTTGACGCTCAGTTCAACGAGGTGCCTCAGGGTGAGGTCGGCGAGCTCGCCGTGCGGGGCCCCGGCGTCATGAAGTGCTACTACCGCGACCCGCAGGCTACGGCCGAGGTCATGCACGGTGACTGGCTTCTGACCGGAGACATGGCCATGAAGGATGAGGACGGCTTCATCTTCCTGGTCGACCGCAAAAAGGACGTCGTCATCTCCGGCGGCGAAAACCTCTACCCCGTTCAGATCGAGGACTTCCTGCGTGCGCATCCCGCGATCAAGGACGTCGCGGTCATCGGCCTGCCCGATCCGCGCCTCGGCGAGATGGCGGCTGCCATCATCGAGCTGAAGGAGGGCGCCTCGGCCACCGAGGAAGACATCAACCTTTTCTGCCAGGGCCTGCCTCGCTACAAGCGTCCGCGCCGCATCATCTTCGCCGATGTCCCCCGCAATCCCACCGGCAAAATCGAAAAGCCCGTGCTGAGAGCCCGTTACGGAGGAACGAAGCTCGTCGCTCAGCAGAACGAAATCGATCAATAAAAGGAAAAGCTCTCCCGACCGAATCTTTCGGCAGGAGAGCTTTTTTGCTGCAGAAAAGGACCTATTTCATTTTATCGCGAAGGATCTGGAAGAAATTCTGGCCGCTGAGGCGGATCAGGGAAAAACGATGGACGCTTTTCCGGATCTCGATCCGGCAGGGCGCATTAAGCGCACTGTGATACAGGCCGTCCGTAACAAAGAGAGGGGGCTCCTGATAAGGATCCGGCTCGAATTCGATCTCGACCTCGTCGCTGTCCGGAAGGACCAGCGAGCGCTCCAGGATCGAATGGTTGCACAGGGGCGTGAGCACGATGTTGGCCGCCGAGGGATCCAGGATCGGACCGCCCGCCGACAGATTATAGCCGGTGGACCCGCAGGGCGTGGAAAACAGAATGCCGTCGCCCTTAAAGGAATCCATGAAGGAGCCGTTGACGTAAATCGAAAAGCTGACGGCGCCGGCATAGTTGCTGCGATGAAGAACGAATTCATTGATGCAGCTGTACTTCTCCTCTCTTCCGTCCGCGAAGCGAAGGTTCGCCTCGAGCATCAGATGAGGCTCGCAGGAATAATCGCCGGAGAGAACGCGCAAAAGCTTCTCGTGACAGTCGTCCCGCGTCATCTCCGTCAGATAGCCGAGATGTCCGAGATTCATGCCGACGATGGGCGTCCCGTGCCCGATCAAGAGCTGACCGGCACGCAGGATCGTCCCGTCTCCTCCCAGCACCAGGCAAAAATCATACCCGTCAAGCTCGGCGCCGGTCTCGTATAAAACAGCCTCGCAGCCGTTTTGCGCCAGCCATCCGGCCAGCTCCTTACTGATGCGCCTTCCCTCGTCACGTCTGTCATTCGGATATATCAGGGCTCTCATGTTGTTGTCCGCTGCTCCTTATGAAACAGGGCTTAAAAGGAAATCCCTTTAAGCCCCGTATGTTTTTTTATTTACGTTTTTTCCGCTGAAGGAAAAGCGGAATGTCCAGAATATCCTTGGATTCCTCTTCCTCAGACTTCTTTTCAGGGGCCTTTTCGGCCGGCAAAACAGGCGTGACGGGCACGGAAGGCTCGTCGTCCGGCTCATACTCCTCGTCGTCCAGACAGATCGGCGTCTGATCGGCAGACTTCTGAGGCTCGGTCTCCGCCTTATCCTCCGCGCGCTCAGCCGCGGGTGCATTGTAGCGGGGAATGCCGCCGACAAAATCGGTGGCGATGACCGTGACCTTGATGGCGTCGCCCAGCGTGTCGTCGACCGAGCTGCCGATAATGATCAGCGCATCCTCATCCACGCGGGAGGTGATATGCTCCAGAACCTCGTTGTATTCAAAGATACCCATATCCGAGCCGCCGCAGACATTGACCAGCAGCGCGCGGGCGCCGTCGATGGTCGTTTCCAGCAGCGGGGAAGAGATCGCCATTTCAGCCGCCTTTTGGGCGCGTCCGTCTCCTCCGGCGATGCCGATGCCCATGTGCGCATCGCCGTGGCCGGCCATAACGGTCGTTACATCCGCAAAGTCAAGGTTGATGATGCCGGGACGGTAAA
>JAZQNF010000096.1:0-29789 GCA_045627225.1 Bianqueaceae bacterium | reverse complement strand
TGAATACATCGACTATTACAATAATCGAAGGATTCAGTCCAAAACGAAATGGATGCCTCCTGTAAAATACAGAGAAGCATCCATTGGATGTAGTTATTAAGTTGTTACGACATGTGTCCAGAAAACTGGGTACATATCATTCGGTTTTCTGCGGCAAAGGGATTTTTGCTTTCGTTTTTTGAAGCTTAAAGCTCCAGGCTGACCTCACCGGCGGTCAGCTTATTTTTTTGTCCTTTTTCCTCGATCAGGAGGCCCCCGTCATCATCGACGCCCAGGACGGTGACAAAGTGACGAAGCCCGGCTTTGACATAGGAGACCTGTCGGCCGGTCAGAAACATCCGCTTACGGTAGCGCTCCATGAAGGCGGTGTCGGGCAGAGCCTCGAAAAGGCGGTCAAAACGGCTCAGAAAGGCTTGGCAGAGCGAAAGGCGCAGGGTGGCAAGCTCGTCCGGGGAGAGCGCGGGATAGAGTGCGCCGGCCTTGTCCCGAAGCTCCTCGGGGAAGCCCTCGGGCGGGGGGCAGAGGTTGACGCCGAGGCCGAGGATGATCGCGGAGGTCTGTCCGTCCGTCATGCCCTCGGCCAGGATGCCGCAGACTTTTTTCCCGCTGCGATAGAGATCGTTGACCCACTTGACGGCGGTGGGCGTCTCGCCCGGGAACAGGGCGTCGATGGATTCGGCCATGGCGACGGCTGCAGCGGTCGTGAGAAGCGTGGCGGAGAAATCAAGCGAAGCGGGGCGGAGAAGCAGCGAAAAATACAGGCCACCCTCCGGCGAGAAAAAGCTGCGTCCGAGACGCCCGCGTCCCTCGGTCTGCCGGTCGGCCAGAATGACGCAGCCCTCCGGCGCGCCCTGCCGGCAGAGCTCCTTGAGCAGAAGATTGGTGGAGGAGACCTCCGTATAATGAATCAGTTCGTGATGCATGGCTTAATCGTGACGGTCCGGATCGGTGAAGCACTCGCAGAAGAGTGCGGAACGGGACGGCGTAAGGCCGGCCTGAGTCAGGTGAGAGACATCGCCGAAGCCGGTCATGCGCCAGTAGGCGAGCCCCTCGCGGCGCTCCTCGGTGACCAGGGTGGTGACGCCGGTGGGAAGCGCGCAGGTCCCGTGCCAGAGCTGCATCGGGGTCATGTTGAGCAGATGGGACAAGAGGACGCTTTCTACGCCGAAATGACAGAAGAAGCAGACTGTGTCGTGGCTGGGACGGACAGCCCGGTAAAGCCGCCCCTCTCTTTCGTAGCCGTGCTCGGCCAGAAGCGTGTCAAGCTCGCGGCAGACACGCTCGTATTCGCCCTTGACGTTATAGCCGGAGAGGGAGGCGCCCTCAGTCCAACGGTCGAGATCAAAGAAGCGCTCGTCCGCGGTCCATTCCTCCGGCAGATGGTCCCAGACACAGTCGGGCGCGTCGGTTTCGCCGATGGCTTTGCAGATAGGCTCCGGGGCAAACTCGCGCAGCCAGTCGCAGGTCTCGGCCATCAGCTGCTTTTCGGCCAGGGTGTAGCTGGCGGTCAGCTTGGCGCGGCCGAGCGGGGAGCAGTAAATCGCATCCAGACGGATGGAAGAAAGGCGCTTGGCCAAAAGAACAGCCTCGCGCCTTCCCTGCTCCGTCAGGCTGTCATGTGCGTAATCGGGGTCGCCGTGACGGATTATAATGATTTTCATGGTTTATTCCTGAGTATCCTCGCCCAGATCAAGGCTTTCCTGCTCGAAGGCTTCACCGGGATCCGATGCGTTTTCCTCGGAAGCGGCGGCTTCGGCCGTGGCTTCGATTTCCTTCTCGTCAGGGATGATGGCCAGGGAAACGACCTTGGCATCGCCGTCGAGGTCGATCAGCTTAACGCCGCTGGTCACGCGGCCGATCTGGCTGATGCCGGAGCAGGCCAGCCGGATCGCGATGCTGGCGGAGGTGAGCAGCATGATCTCCTGCTCAGGACGGACCATCTTGAAGCTGATGACGCGTCCGGTCTTGGGCTTGATGTTGTAGTAGAGCACGCCCTTGCCGCCGCGGCCCTGGATCTTGAACTCGTCAAGATCGGTGCGCTTGCCCATGCCGCATTCGGTAACGGCCAGAACGTCTGTGCCCTCAGAGGCCAGCGAGGCGCCTACGATGGTATCGCCCTCGGCCAGCGTGATGCCCTTGACGCCCATGGAGGCGCGGCCCGTGGCGCGTACATCCTGCTCCTTGAAGCGGATGAGCTGACCGCCCTCGGTCGCCATCAGGACTGAATCCTTGCCGGAGGTCTTCTTGACCTCGATCAGGGAGTCGCCCTCCTGCAGATAGATCGCGATCAGACCGTTGGTACGGATGTTGGTGAATTCGGAGATGTCGGTCTTCTTGACGATGCCCTGACGGGTCGCCATCAGCAGGAAGCCCTTCTCCCGTTTCTCCTTCATCTTGATGCCGGCCGTGATCTTTTCATCGCCGGAGATGGCCAGGAAGTTGACCGCCGCAACGCCGCGGGCAGCGCGTCCCGCTTCGGGGATGTCGTAGGCCTTGATGCGGTAGACACGGCCCTTGGTCGTGAAGAGCAGCAGGTAATCGTGGGAGGAGCAGACGAACATATCCTTGACGAAATCGCCGTCGCGGATGTCGAGCGCCTTGATGCCCTTGCCGCCGCGGTTCTGGGCACGGTACATGTCGAGCGAGGTGCGCTTCATGTAGCCGAGGTTGGTCATGGTGATGACGCAGCGCTCGTTCTTGATCAGATCCTCGTAATCGATCTCGCTTTCCTCGTAGGTGATCTTGGTGCGGCGGGGATCGCCGTACTTCTGCTTGATGGCCAGAAGCTCTTCCTTGATGACGTTCATCAGGATGTTCTCATTGGAGAGGATGGCCAGGTATTCGGTGATCTTGGCCTCGAGGTCGTCATATTCGGACTGCAGACGGTTTCTTTCCAAACCGGTGAGGGCGCGCAGACGCATGTCGACGATGGCCTGAGCCTGGACATCGCTGAAGCTGAAGCGGTCGATCAGGTTCTGCTTGGCTTCGGCGACGGTGGCGGAGGCACGGATGATCGAGATGATCTCGTCGATGTAATCGAGCGCCTTCAGCAGACCCTCCAGGATGTGGGCGCGGGCCTGGGCCTTTTCCAGATCGAACTGGGTGCGCCGGCGGACGACGTCCTTCTGGTGGTCGAGATAATAGGTGAGGAGCTGCAGGAGGTTCAGGACCTTGGGCTCACCGTTGACGATGGCCAGCATGTTGATGCTGAAGGAATCCTGCAGAGGCGTGTTCTTGTACAGCTGGTTGACGATGAGCTGGGCGTGGGCATCGCGCTTCAGATCGATGACGATGCGGTAGCCCTGGCGGTCGGATTCATCACGCAGGTCGGCGATGCCCTCGATGCGCTTGTCCTTGACCAGCTCGGCGATGCGCTCGACGAGGCGGGCCTTGTTGACCTGATAGGGGATCTCCGTGATGACGATGCGCTGTTTGCTGCCGACATCTTCGATCTCCAGATCGGCGCGGACGATGCAGCGGCCGTGGCCGGTGCGGTAGGCCTGCTCGATCTCGGAGGTGCCGTAGATGGTGGCGCCGGTCGGGAAGTCCGGCCCCTTGATGATGCCGATGACCTCATCGATGGCGGTCTCGCGATCCTCCAGCACGTGGTTGTCGATGATCTTGACGACGGCGTCGATGACCTCGCCCAGATTGTGCGGCGGGATGGAGGTGGCCATGCCGACCGCGATACCGCCGGTGCCGTTGACCAGAAGGTTGGGGAAGCGGCAGGGAAGGACGGTGGGCTCCTTTAAGGTCTCATCAAAGTTGGGAATAAAATCGACGGTGTTCTTGCTGATGTCGGCGAGCATCTCCATGGAGATCTTGGAGAGACGGGCCTCGGTGTATCGCATGGCGGCGGCGCCGTCACCGTCGACGGAGCCGAAGTTGCCGTGGCCGTCGACGAGAAGGTAACGGGTGGAGAAATCCTGCGCCATGCGGACCATGGCCTCGTAGATGGAGCTGTCACCGTGGGGATGATATTTACCCATGGTATCGCCGACGATACGGGCGGATTTACGGTGGGGCTTGTCAGGAGAGAGGGAGAGCTCGCTCATGGCATAGAGGATGCGGCGCTGAACGGGCTTTAAGCCGTCGCGGACATCCGGCAGGGCACGGGAAACGATGACGCTCATCGCGTAATCGATGTAATACTGGCGCATCTCGTGCTCCAGATTGACGACCTCGATCTTGTCGTGCTGGAAAATATGTTCCTGATCCATGTTTGCTTCCTCCTTCCCTTAGAAAATATCCACGTTGGTGGCGTAGCGGGCGTTCTGCTCGATGAATTCGCGGCGAGGCTCGACCTTGTCGCCCATCAGCATCGTGAAAATGGCATCAGCGGCAGCCGCATCGTCCCACTGGACCTGCAGCAGAATGCGGCGGGCGGGATCCATGGTGGTTTCCCAGAGCTGCTCGGGGTCCATTTCACCAAGACCCTTGTAGCGCTGGACGGTGACGTCATCATCGTGGCCGAGCTCGTCCATGATGTCGGCCAGCTCCTTTTCGCTGTAGGCGTAATGGGGCTCGCCCTTAAGACCCTTCTGAGCGCGGAAGAGAGGCGGCTGTGCGACGTAGATGTGGCCCTCCTCGATCAGCTTCGGCATGAAGCGGAAGAAGAAGGTGAGAAGAAGCGTGCGGATATGGGCGCCGTCGACATCGGCATCGGTCATGATGATGATCTTGTTGTAGCGAAGCTTCGCGATATCGAAATCCTCGTGGATGCCGGTACCGAAGGCGGTGATCATGGACTTGATCTCGGCGTTGCCGAGGATGCGGTCGAGGCGGGCCTTTTCGACGTTCAGGATCTTGCCGCGGAGGGGCAGGATGGCCTGGGTCTGACGGGAGCGGGCTCCCTTGGCGCTGCCGCCTGCGGAGTCGCCCTCTACGATATAGATCTCGCAGTTGGCGGGATTCTTGTCGGAGCAGTCGGCCAGCTTGCCGGGCAGGCTGGTGGAGTCCAGCGCGGTCTTGCGGCGGGTCAGGTCACGGGCCTTTCTGGCGGCGTCACGCGCGCGGGAGGCCAGGATGGCCTTATCCAGAATGGCCTTCGCGATCTTGGGGTTCTGCTCCAGAAAGAAGGTGAGGCCGTCGTTTACGACCGCGATGACGGCGGTACGGGCCTCGGCGTTGCCGAGCTTCTGCTTGGTCTGGCCTTCGAACTGAGGATCGCCCAGCTTGACGGAGACGATGGCGGTCAGGCCCTCGCGGAAATCATCGCCGGAAAGATTCTTTTCGGATTCCTTCAGCATGTTGTTTTTGCGCGCATAGTCGTTCAGGACCTGCGTGTAGGCGGTGCGGAAGCCGACCAGATGCGTGCCGCCCTCGGGCGTGTTGATATTGTTGACGAAGGTGTAGGTGTTGTCGTTGAAGGAGTCGTTGTGCTGGAGGGCGACCTCGACATAGATGCCGTCCTTCATGCCCTCGGCATACATGATCTTATCGTACAGAACGTCCTTGTTCTGATTGGAGAAGGCGACGAACTCGCGGATGCCGCCCTCGTAGTGGAACTTGTCCTTTTGCTCGCGGCCCTCGCGGAGGTCCTGGAACACGATGGTCAGGTTCTTGGTGAGGAAGGCCATTTCGCGGAAGCGGGTTTTCAGGATTTCGTAATCGTAGCTGATATCGTCGAAAATGGTATTGTCCGCCAGGAATGTGACGGAGGTACCGGTTTTATTGGTTTCGCCCACGACGTGAAGCTTTTCGACAGTTTTGCCGCGCTCGAAGCGGATCTCGTGGATCTTGCCCTCGCGCTGGACCTGTACGACCACCCACTCGGAAAGCGCGTTGACGACAGAGGCGCCGACGCCGTGCAGACCGCCGGATACCTTGTACCCGCCGCCGCCGAACTTGCCGCCGGCGTGCAGGACCGTGTAGACGACCTCTACCGCGGAGAGCCCGGTCTGCTTCTGTACATCGACCGGAATGCCGCGGCCGTTGTCGGTTACGGTGACGGAATTGTCCGGATTGATGGTGACCGTGATCTTGCTGCAGTAGCCGGCCAGCGCCTCGTCTACGCCGTTGTCGACCAGCTCGTATACGAGGTGGTGCAGACCGCGGGAGGAGGTGGAGCCGATATACATGCCGGGACGGCGGCGGACAGCCTCCAGTCCCTCCAGAACCTGAATATTGTCAGCCGTATAGGCGCCCTTGACCTCGAGATCGGCAGCGCCCTCGGTGCTTTCGGAATGATAGTCCTTTTTGGCTTTTCCGCTGCCGGCTTTGACCTCGTCCGGGACGGAAAGAAGGATGTCACGCGCTTCCTGATCGGCCTGGTCGAGACCGGGATCCGCAGAGGCGTTTTTCTTTTTCTGAGCCATAAAAATCTCCTGTTTCTGGGTTGTTTATCTGCCGTTTGGCCAAAATAAAAACGGGTTGTAAGTCAACAGCCCGCTTTTCCGCCCGTTTTAGGGGCAAAATTTCGCGTCACAGCGGCATAAAATATCATTAAAGACATTGTACCACAAAAGGGTGAAAAATACAAGCAGAAAACCGATTTTTCGACAGCCTGAAAAACCGCATAAATAAAGGATTTTTTGACAATCTGAAGGGCGCGTTTGAAAAATGCAGAAGGGACGCTTCTGACGCGCCCTTGCAATACGGCGTGAGCGCCGTATTGCCGGAGCTTGTGGGGTTTGAGGGGCGCGTTGAAAAATGCAGAAGGGACGCTTCTGACGCGCCCTTGTATCATCCTCCGGCAGCATAAATAAATCTGCTTTTTAAGGATTTTTTAAGCTGCGGGGGGTATAGTAAAAAAGAGTAGCAAGCTGCCCTTAATCTTAAACCATAAGAGGATTTTCGCCTGGATCCTCTTGCCTATATCCGTGTCCGGAGCCGTTTAACCCCTCATTCGGCTCCGGATTTTTTTGTCGTTTTCCGGTATGAGGGAAAACGCTTCCGGCCGTATCGGTGGCATAATGTGCCCGTCATTCGATTTGCGGTGTTCCCTTTTATCTGATCCTGTGGTATACTGTTTCAGTAACAGAACATTTCTTGTTAGGAGGATCTTTGTGAGTATCTTCGCTGCCCGTTCCGCCCAAGCAGGCAAGCTTGCGGTGGACAGTATTTATGAAAATATTCAGGATCGTATTTCGTCTGCGTCTCCCGGCGTCTGCCCTGTTGAGCTCTGCAAGAGCTTTCTGGAGCTGTGCCATGCGCAGTCCTGCGGCAAGTGCACGCCCTGCCGCATCGGCCTCGGCCGCCTTTCCGACATGCTGGAAAAGGTGCTGGAGGAAGAGGCTGACATCAGTATTTTAACGGAAATCGAACACACGGCCCGTGTCATTGCCGATTCGGCTGACTGCGCGATCGGTTATCAGGCGGCCGAAGCGGTGCTGACCAATCTGGCGGCCTTCCGTGATGATTTTGAGGCGCATATCCTTTCGGGGCACTGTCTGGCGGCTCATGAGGCGCCCATCCCCTGTGTGGCCTATTGTCCCGCGGGGGTCGATATCCCCGGTTATATTTCCCTGATCGCAGACGGCCGCCCGGCCGACGCGATCCGCCTGATCCGGAAGGACAACCCCTTCCCGGTCACCTGTGCCTATATCTGCGAGCATCCCTGCGAGGGACATTGCCGACGCGCCATGCTGGACGCGCCGATCAACATCCGCGGGCTGAAAAAGTATGCGGTGAATGCTGCCGGCGAGGTTCCTCAGCCGGAGGCTGCTGCCCCCACCGGCAAGAAGATCGCGGTCATCGGAGGAGGTCCCTCCGGCCTGACCTGCGCGTATTTTCTGCGCCTGATGGGTCACGAGGTGACGGTTTTTGAACGTCATCAGCAGTTGGGCGGCATGCTTCGCTACGGTATTCCGAGCTACCGCTTCCCCCGCGAGGAGCTGGATAAGGAGATCGCTTCCATCCTTTCGGTAGGGATCGAGGCCCGTACCGGCGTCAGCTTCGGGACGGATGTCACGATGGAGTCCCTGCAGAAGGAGTACGATGCGGTTTATCTGGCCATCGGCGCGCAGCTGGAAAAGAATGCCCGCCTGGAGGGCTCCGACGCCTCCGGTGTGCTTTCGGCCGTGCAGCTTCTGGGCGGTATCGGTGATGGCGTGCTGCCTGATTTTACGGGCAGGAAGGTCGCGGTCATCGGCGGAGGCAACGTCGCGATGGATGCGACACGAACCTCGCTGCGCCTGGGGGCCGAAAAAGTATATTGCGTTTACCGCCGCCGTCAGTGCGACATGACCGCTCTGCCGGAGGAGGTGGAGGGCGCGCTGGCCGAGGGAGCCGAGCTCATTACCCTGGAGGCGCCGGTCCGAGTTGAGAAGGACGGAAAGGGTGCCTGTGCGGCGCTCATTACGCAGCCGCAGATCATCGGCGAGCTGGATGCGCACGGACGTCCCCGCATCAGCGCGGCGGCTCTGCCCGAACGGCGCATCGAAGCGGACATCATCGTGCTGGCTATCGGCCAGGATGTGGAAAAGAAGCTTCTGGAGGGCGGCCTCTTTATCGGCGGCGACTGTCAGACGGGACCTGCCACGGCCATCCGCGCCATCGCGGCCGGCAAGAAGGCAGCCTGTGATATCGATGCCTATCTCGGCTTTTCGCACGAGATCAGTGTCGATGTGACGCTTCCCGAAAAGAAAATCGAAAACAAACCGCGCCATGCCCGCGTCAATCTCGGCGAGCGTGAGGCCCTTGTGCGCCGCCTCGATTTCGATGCCATCGAGAATCAGATGACGGCGGAGGAGGCGTGCCGCGAGTCCTCGCGCTGCCTGCACTGCGATCTGTACGGCTGCGGAGCTTTTAAAGGAGGGAGAAAAGAGTCATGATCAATCTGACCATTGATAAGATCCCGGTATCGGTCCCGGAGGGAACCACGATCCTGGAGGCGGCCGCAAAGGCCGGCGTAAACATCCCCACCCTTTGCTATCTGAAGGAGCTCAACGAGATCTCCGCCTGCCGCATCTGCCTGGTCGAGGTCGAGGGCAGTGACCGGCTGGTCACGGCCTGCTCGACGCCTGTTTCCGAGGGCATGACGGTCCGTACGCAGACGCCCCGTGTCCGCGAGGCGCGCGAGACCAACCTTCAGCTGATCCTCTCCGAGCATAACAACAATTGCACGGCCTGCGTGCGCAGCGGTAACTGCCGCCTGCAGACCCTCGCCGAGGAGCTGAACGTTCAGGAAACGCCCTACGAAAGAAAGATCAAGGGCGCTCCCTGGAGCGGTGACAACGTCCTCATCCGCGACGAAAGCAAGTGCATCCGCTGCATGCGCTGCGTCCAGGTCTGCGATAAGGTCCAGTCGCTGGGCGTCTGGGATACCGCCGGCTCCGGCGGCCGCACCAAGGTCGTGGTCAGCGGCGGCCGCACTTTCAAGGAAGCGGCCTGCGCGCTTTGCGGTCAGTGCATCACGCACTGCCCCGTCGGTGCCCTGTATGTGCGCGACGATACACGCAAGGTGCTGGACGCCATCGCGGATCCGGAGCTGATCACCGTCTGTCAGACGGCTCCCGCAGTCCGTACTGCCTGGGCGGCCGAGCTGGGTCTCAGCGCGGAGGAGGCTACCCCGGCCCGCATGGCGGCGGCGCTTCGCCGTCTGGGCTTCGATTATGTATTCGATACCGATTTTACGGCTGACCTGACCATCATGGAGGAGGGCAGTGAGCTTCTCGAAAAGCTGTCTGCCGGTAAGAGCGGACTTCCCATGTTCACCTCCTGCTGCCCCGGCTGGGTCCGCTTTGTCAAAAAGAATTACCCCGAGTTCGTTTCTCAGCTTTCCAGCGCCAAGTCTCCTCAGCAGATGTTCGGCGCGGTCGCCAAGAGCTATTTCGCCGAGAAGCTCGGGGTGGATCCGCACAGGATCTTCGTCACCTCTGTCATGCCCTGCACGGCCAAAAAGGCCGAGTGTGCCGAGCCCAATCAGAACGATGCCTGCGGCGATCCCGATGTGGATGTCGTCCTGACCACGCGTGAGCTGGAGCGCCTGCTGCGGATGAACGGCATCCGTCTTCAGGACCTTGCCGAAGAGGGCTTCGACGCTCCTTTGGGTACCGCGACCGGCGCCGCCGTAATCTTCGGTGCCACGGGCGGTGTCATGGCAGCCGCGCTCCGTTCGGTCTATTTCCTGGTGACCGGTCAGAACCCCGACCCCGATGCTTTCAGCGCGGCGGCCGGACCGGAGGGCATCAAGGAGCTTTCGGCCGACATCCCCGGCATGGGCACGGTCAGAGCGGCCGTGGTCTCCGGCCTCGGCAATGCGCGCAAGCTTCTGGAGGCTCTGAAAAAGGGCGAGGTCAGCTATGATTTCGTCGAGGTCATGGCCTGCCCGGGCGGCTGCGCCGGCGGCGGCGGACAGCCGATCCGCGAGGGCGAGGAGCTCGCCTCCTGCCGCGGAGAAATGCTCTGGCAGCTCGATCGCAGCAGCGCCGTTCGCTATTCGCACGAGAACCCCGAGGTGCAGAAGCTTTACGCCGAGTATCTCGGAAAGCCTCTCAGCGAAAAGGCTCATCACCTGCTCCATACCGATCACGAGGGCTGGAAGCTATGATTTAAAGGAAGCGCTTTTATACAAAAACGATAAAAACCCCGAAGCCGTCATGAAAATGATGAGAGGCTTCGGGGTTTTCCTGTTTTATGCACGGGCAGAAGCTTATTGATTGATGCGCTGGAAGCCGCGTCCGTTTCCGTAAACGCCGATGGTTTCGGTGACGGTCATGAAGGCGCGCGGATCGGTCTCCCGGACGATGCGGCGGATTTTCGGTACCTGCCAGCTGGAGATGACGCAGTAGAGCATGGCGTGCTTTTCGGCGGTGTAGGCTCCGCGCACATCAAGTACGGTGACACCGCGGGCGACCTGAGTCATGATGGCGTGGGCCATTACCTCCTCCTGGTCGGTGATGATGTAGATGGCCCGCCGCTTATCGATGCCGCCGCAGACGTAATTGTTTGCCAGAGTGGCGATCACGGTGGTCGCCAGCGTCAGAACGGCGATGTCGATGCCGTCGCTGAAGGCAAAGATGAAGAAGAGGACGCTGTTGAAGACCAGGCTGGGGATGCCCATGCTGATGCCGAAGTATTTATTGAGAAGCTGGGCGATGATATCGGTACCGCCGGCCATGCCGCCGTAGCGAAGCATGAGGCCGACGCCGGCTCCGTTCAGGGCGCCGCCCAGGATGACCGTGGTCAACTCGCTCTCGTACGGGATGGAGAAGTTCAGAAGCTCCAGCGCAAGAGAGAAGATGACCGTGCCGTAGAGGCAGTAAAAAAAGGATTTTTTACCGATTTTAAACCAGACGAGGAAGAAAAGCGGAATGTTGATGATGAAATAGATCAGCGAGGTATTCCATCCGAAGTGGTAGTTGAGCAGAAGGGAAAGGCCGGTAAAGCCGCCGCTCAGAAGATGAGCGGGCCGGTAGAAGAGATTGGTGCCCAGCGCGCTGACCAGACAGCCGACCGTGGTAGCAAGCAGGATCCGGAGGGACGAAAGGACTTCTTCGCGCGATGCTTTTTCCATTTTGTATGATCTCCTTCGCAAAAAATGCGACTGCATTATATCACAGGCGGAGAGATTTCGCAAGCTCGATACGGCCGGCGATCCGCGCTGCGGTTCTTATATTTTTGCGGCAAAAAAGCCCCGGGGACATAAGCCCCGGGACCCGGTATCATAGGCTCAAAAATGTATTACGGAATATAGAAGTCCTTTACGTTCTGATATCGATATTGCAAGGGCTGGTCACAAGCTGCGAAGCCGCAAATATCAACCAGCCCTCAGGCCCTCTTCCTTCGTCAATACGCGCATGCGCGTATTGCAAGGGCTGGTCACAAGCTGCGAAGCCACAAATATCAACCAGCCCTTAGGCCCTATCACTTTGACAAAGCTTTAGCTAAGTGATACAATAAATAAAGGGTTTTTGCCTTTGGCAGAAGACTCATTGAAAGAAAAATCGGCATAATGGGGAGAAACCATGGAGATTTCACAGCTGCAGGCCAAATGCAAGGCACTGTCCGATAATATCGGCGGCGTCATCGTCGGAAAGGATGAGACCGTCGAAAAGCTGCTCGCGGCGCTTTTGGCGCAGGGGCATGTGCTTTTGGAGGATGTTCCCGGTACCGGGAAGACCATGCTGGCAAAGGCGCTGTCCCGTTCGCTTGCGACCGGCTTCAAACGCATTCAGTTCACTCCCGATCTGCTTCCCAGCGATCTCATCGGCATCAATTACTACAACCAGAAGGAGGGCGAATTTGTCTTTCGCCCCGGTGCGTTGTTTACCAATATCCTGTTGGCGGACGAGATCAACCGTGCAACGCCGCGCACGCAGTCCTCACTGCTGGAAAGCATGGAGGAGCGTCAGATTACGGTCGACGGGACGACCTACCCGCTGGCCCGCCCCTTCTTTGTCATCGCCACGCAGAATCCCATTGAGACGCAGGGGACCTTCCCCCTGCCCGAGGCTCAGCTGGACCGTTTTCTCATGAAGCTTTCGCTCGGCTATACCGAGCAGGCGCAGACGGTCGAGATCCTGAAACGCTTTATTGAGGGCACGCCTCTGGAGGAGGTCCGTCCCGTCTGCACGCAGGAGGAGCTTCTGGATATGCAGGAGACCGTTCGCAGGGTCTATGTCCACCCGGATCTGGCGGCGTATTCGGCGGCCATCTGTGCGAAAACCCGCGAGGGTGACGCGGTCCTGATGGGCGCAAGCACCCGCGGCAATCTCGCGCTGCTCCGTGCGGCTCAGGCTCTGGCGGCCATCCGCGGGCGCAGCTATGTGCTGCCCGATGATATCAAGGAGCTGGTACCGGCGGTGCTTTCGCACCGTATCATGCTTCGCGGGACCCTCAAGACCCGTCAGAGCCAGGTCAGGGATTTTCTGGACGGTGTGCTGAAGGAGACTGAGGTGCCGACCGAGAATTGGTCAAAAGCTTAATATTCATAATCATACGGAGAGGATGCGCCCATGACCCTTATTGTGATCCTGGCCTGTGCGGGGCTGTTTTATCTGCTGCAGCTTCTTCTGTATAAGTCCGTCTGGGGCCGGGGGCTTGAGGCAGAGTTGGATCTCGGCGAGGACCGTTATCTCTTTGAGGGCGAAAGCATCACCGTGACCGAAACGCTGATCAACGATAAATGGCTTCCGCTACCGTGGGTCTATTTCAAATACAAGCTTTCCGGGAACGGGAAGCCCCTCATTTATCAGAGCGATATGTTCAGTATCGCCAATCGCCGGCGCATCCGCCGCAAGCGTCCGTTCAGACTATCGGAGCGCGGCGTGTATACGGTGGACGAGGTGAATCTGGTCAGCCACGATCTTTTTCTCACCCGGACCTTTGCGAAAAATCTGCCTGTGTCTCCGGGCACGGTGACGGTTTATCCGCGCCTTCTCAGCGCGGATGAATTCCCGCTGAGTCCGCAGCAGCTTTCCGGCGATATCATCGCCCGCCGCCTTTTTCCGGAGGATCCCTTTCTCTTTAAGGGCATCCGGGATTATGAGCCCGGCGATTCCTTTAAGGACATCAATTTTTCTGCCTCGGCGCGCAGCCTCGAATGGAAGGTGAACCGGCACGAAACGACGGTTTCCGAAGAGGTCTGTCTTTTCCTGGGCATGGATAAAAGCACGCGCTACTACGATCCTGTCGTGTATGAGCAGGCGCTGCGCATCGCGGGCACCCTCTGCGCCTTTTACGAGCGCGAGGGCATTCCGGTCTCTCTGTACTCCAACGGGCTGGACAGCCTGCAGGGCGGGCCGATCGAGGTCGAGCCGGGCTGCAGCGAGGAGCACATTTATACGGTTCTGGCATCGCTGGCACGTCTGGATACCGAGCGCGAGGAGGGCAGCATCAGCAACGAGATGCGGAAGGCAGCCTCCTCGCAGGCGACCCAATATGTACTGATCACGCCGGCCTACCGGCACGGTGTCCGGGAGGCCTATGAGACGCTTCGGGAGCAGGCGCCCGATTCTCTGTGGATCATGCCGGTGACGGTAGCGGAAAACCGTGATCCCTATTTTGAGCCCGGCTCCTGGAGAGACAGCCTTCCGGGTTTCTTCTTCTGGGTGGTGTAAGGAGGTGGCCATGGCTGAGCTGAAAGTCAAGTCGGAGGACTCCCTCTATAACCGTCCCTTTGCCGTGGATGCGCTCGGGATCTTTCTGATTTTTCTGGTGGCGGCCTGCATGGTCGCCTGCGTCGATGCGATGCACGGCTGTACGCCGGGCAGGGCATGGGCGGATCTGTGTCTTTCCTTTGCGGCCTTCTGGCTGATCTTCCTCAACTACAAGGTCCGCTTTTTTCTGCTTTATCTGATTCTGCTGGCTGTTCCCGCAGGGCTTGTGCTCCTGCCGGGGGATGCGCTGATGAAGCTGGCCTACGGGGTTTTTGCCTTCTTTACCATCGCATTGGGCCTCTATCTGCGCTTCTCCCGCAAGAGCTCCAGCGAGAAGGAATCGGTCACCGGGCTCATCGCGGGCATGGCCCTTTTTACGGTCATGTGGTTTGTCTGCGAGGCCCGCGACTGTGCCTTTTTCAAGCAGCTGCTGCTGACGGCAGCCCTCTTTTACTGCTTCGCCTACCTGCTGCTGCTTCACGAGAGCAAGATCGATTACAACCTGTTTATCCAGAACCAGATGCGGATGGATCAGCCGGTCCATCGGATCAAGCGCTTTAACCGGAAGCTCTTTCTGGGCTTTCTGGCTGTCGTCTTTCTTGCCACAGAGCTCATCATCCTCATTCCCTGGGACGGAGAAGCCAACCGCAGCTTTATCGCGACAGTGCTTTCTTACACGATTTTCTGGCTGTGGGGTAAGATCATGAGCCTGTTCAAAAACTCGGATCCCGGTACGGGACCGTCCATTCCTTCCGCGCTGGAAAGCCTCGAGGAGGACTCCGCAGGCGGCGGGGGCGGCCTTGTTCCCGGAACCTACAGCCGCTTCGCGGAGATCTCCGGCTATATCTTTACGGGCCTTCTGATGCTCGCCTTCCTGGCGCTTGTCATCTGGGGCCTCATCCGGACGCTTCGATATTTTTCCGAGCGCAGTGCCCTGTCCGCCGAGCTGGCCCATGAATCCGAAGAGATCTTCGAGACGGACGAAAGGCTGGAGCGGAGGGCCTCCGCGGGCATCCTTCCGGGCTTTTCGCTGGCCGGACTGTCGGAGGAAGAAAAAATCAGGCGCCGGTATTTCCTGAAGCTGCGCAGGCAGATCGGGCATACGGTCCTTACGAGCGATACGCCCTCGCAAAGCGCCTGTAAACTGAAAGATCCTGAACTGGAGGAGCTGGTCCCTCTGTATGAGAGCGTCCGCTACTCCGGCCATCATGCTGAATAAAGGAGTAAACTTATGAGTCAGAAAATTATGGTTACCGCAGACAGCACCTGCGATCTCGGCGCCGAGCTTTGCGAACGCTTCGGCATTGCGATTACGCCTCTGCACGTCGTCTTCCCGGACGGCGATTTCCGCGACGGCATCGACATCGCACCCGAAAAGATCTACGAGATCAAGGAGGCGGGCGGCGTGCTGCCCAAGACCTCCGCGGTCAATACGCAGGAGTATCTGGACTTTTTCGCGCCCTATCTGGAGCAGGGCTATGAGATCATTCATGTCTGCCTGGGCAGCGGTCTGTCCTCCTGCTATCAAAACTGCCTTCTGGCGGCCTCCGAGGACGAGCGCATCCATCCCGTGGACAGCGGAAGCCTCTCGACCGGCAGCGGCCTGATGGTGCTCGAGATCCGCGAGCGCGCCGACGCAGGACAGAGCGTTGAGGAGATCCTTAACGCTATTCCTGAGATCAAGTCCAAGTGTCACGCCAGCTTCGTGATCGATACCCTGGAGTATCTGTATAAGGGCGGACGCTGCTCGGCTCTCGCGATGTTCGGTGCCAACGTCCTGAACCTGAAGCCCGAGATCGAGGTCAACACCGAGGACGGCACGATGAGTGTCGGCAAGAAGTACCGCGGCCCGCTCGAAAAGGCTCTGGCCGTCTACGTCCGCGACAAGCTGCAGGGTCGCGACGATATCTGCACCAAGCGCATCTTCATCACGCATTCTCCGATGGAGGACCGTTACGCCGAGCTGGTGCGTGCCGAGATCGGCAAGTATATGCAGTTTGATGAAATCCTGGAGACGAAGGCCGGCTGCACGATCGCTTCGCACTGCGGTCCTGCTACGCTGGGTATTCTATTCATGACCAAATAAGGAGGCAGCATGGCCGGTGCAAAATTATTCGGGCAGGACGGCCCCTTTATCCGCTTCGGAACCTTCCTTTTCGACATCATCCTGGTCAGCCTTCTGTGGGTGCTGACGAGCGGTGTGCTCGTTTACGTTGTCGTTGCTCTGTGGGCGACCGACTGGCTTGTCACCGTCTGGGGGCTTCTGCTGCTCGTCGCGATGTTCCTGCATATCGGACCCGCCACGGCAGCGGGCTTTTATGTGATGAGCCGGCGCCAACGCGAGGTAGGCACCTATATCTTCAAGGAGTTTTTTGCGGCTTACGCCGAAAACTATAAGAAGGGTATTGCGCTTTCCGCCATCCTCTTTCTGATCCTGGGCTCGCTCGGCTTCTGCATTTATGTCGAGCTTCTGAATCTGCATCTGTTCGGGCGCATCGTCATCCTGCTCCTGATCGTGCAGGGCATGTTCGTGCTGGTCGGGCTCTTCCTGTATCTCTATCTTTTCCCGCTGCTGGCGCGCTTTGAGCTCCGTATCCGCGATTATCTGCGGCTGGGCTTTCTGATGTCGATCAAGCATCTGCCGATCACGGCCCTGTGTCTGGTGATCCTCGCGGCCGCCGTTGCAGGCTCGCTTTTCTTTACCATGCTCATCATTCTGCTGCCCGGTCTTTCGCTGTACTTTAAGGCCGCGCTCATGGAAAAGGTCTTCCGCCGCTACATGCCTGATGAGGACAGGGAGCTGGAGGAGGAGACCTTTGAGGACTATGATATGGATGCCGAGCGTCAGGCGATCATCGACCGCTACACAGGCCACAGCCATGATTATTCGGGCGAGGCGCCCTCCGTCACCTATGCCGGCGAGGAGCAGCCCGAGGCGCAGGTCACCTATGCCGGGGAGGAGACCGACTCCGAATCGACAAGCCGCCCTTGACTTTTTCCCTTTCCCGCACTAAACTATCTAAGGTTATTGATTTCAACTTTTTTTACAAAGAGAGGTTATTCCAAGTATGAAAACGTACTGTCTGGTCGGTACCGGCTACCGCGGGACCTGGATGTATCTGAAGAATCTGACCGAATACTACAGTGACTGTGCCAAGGTCATCGGCGTTTGTGACGTCAACCCCAAGCGCGCGGCCTACTCGGTATCGCAGATGCCCTATGACATCCCTGTTTACACCGATTTTGACAAAATGCTGGATGAGCTTCATCCTGACGAGGTCATCGTCACCACCATCGACCGTTATCACAATGAATACTGCGTCCGCGCCATGGACAAGGGCTATAATGTCATCTGCGAGAAGCCTCTTACCATGCAGGCCGACAAGTGCCGGGAAATTCTGGACGCCGAGCGCCGCACCGGCAAGCATGTCCGTGTGACCTTCAACCTGCGCTTTGCGCCGCATCTGGCCAAGATCAAGGAGGTCATGATGACCGGCGTCATCGGAGACGTCCTTCACGTCAACATGGAGTGGATGCTTGACACCTCTCACGGTGCCGACTACTTCCGCCGCTGGCACCGCTATCTGGAGAACTCCGGAAGCCTTCTGGTCCACAAGTCCACACATCATTTCGATATCGTCAACTGGCTGATCGACCAGGATCCCATCTCTGTCTATGCGAACGGAAGCCTGCAGTATTACGGCAAGGACCGCGTCGAGGGCCACGGCGAGCGCTGCAGCAGCTGCCGGTACCGGGAGACCTGCCAGCTCGCTTTCCCGGATGCCGAGGCGCCGGATATCAAGGACCTCTACTTCGGCACCGAGGATGTCGACGGCTACTTCCGTGACCGCTGCCTCTTTGACGGAAGCATCAACATTTACGACACGATGTCCCTGAACGTCAAGTATAACAAGGGCGCCTTTATGACCTACTCGCTGATCGCCTACGCGCCCTATGAGGGCTGGAAGCTGACCATCACCGGCACGAAGGGCCGCCTGGAGGCCTCCGTCACCGACAACGGCGTCCTTTCCTTCAGTAAATGCAATGAGATCCGCGTCTTCACCCGTGACGGTGATATGCAGACCTACAGCGTCCCCAAGGACACCACGGCTCACGGCGGCGGCGATCGCCGCATGCTCAACATGCTCTTCCGCGGCATCGACCACGGCCGCACCGATGATCCCCTTCATCAGTGTGCGACTACGCGTGAAGGCACCATGTCCATCATGATCGGCATCTGCGCGGCGGAAAGCATCCGCACGGGCAAGGAGATCAAGGTCAAGGACCTGGTAGACACCGATTACTATTTTGGCGATACGCCGAGATATAATTAATAAAACCTAAGGAGAATACTGCCATGAAAGTATTTGTCAGCAAAGACCAGTACACCCTTGGCGAAGCGGCTGCCGAATTCATCGCTGCCGAGCTGAACCAGATCATTGCCGAGAAGGGCGAGGCCCGCATCATCCTTTCCACGGGCGCTTCCCAGTTCGATACCCTTAAGTCCCTGATCACCAAGGACGTTGACTGGTCCAAGGTCGAAATGTTCCACCTTGACGAGTATGTCAACCTGCCCGAGACCCATATCGCCTCCTTCCGCAAGTACCTCAAGGAGCGTTTCATCAGCAAAATCAACCTGAAGGCCGCCTACCTGGTCGACGGAACCCCCGAGAACATCGAGTTCCTGACCCGCAAGCTGCGTGAGAAGGAAGTCGATATCGGACTCATCGGTATCGGTGAGAACGCTCACATCGCCTTCAACGATCCCCCTGCGAACTTCTACACCACCGAGGCTTACCACATCGTTAACCTGAACGATACCTGCAAGGCTCAGCAGGTCCGCGAGGGCTGGTTCGCCACTCCCGATGATGTACCCAAGCAGGCCGCTTCCATGACCGTTTACCAGATCCTGCGCTGCAAGCAGATCGTCTCCTGCGTTCCCTACGCCTGCAAGGCCGACGCGATCCAGAAGACCCTGGAGACCGATCATGTCACCAACCTGATCCCCGCTACCATCATGAAGCAGCATCCCGATTTCGTCGTTTTCGCCGACAGCGATTCCTTCGCCAAGGTCGACGTCGACAAGATCTGCCCCGCTGTCGGTAACGGCACCACGCTGGAGTACGTATAAGTGTGATTTTTCAGACACCGTGAAGGGTCATCCTTCACGGTGTTTTTGTTTGACAAATAAAGTCAAAGGGCCGGGAAAGCTTTGGTCTTTCCCGGCTTTTTTCTATTTGACAAGCAAGCGTAAGCTTGGTAACATAGAAAAAAAGAATGCACGCGGAAGACGGAGGAACGGACAATATGAGAACCTATTTATCGCTGAATGAGGGCTGGAGCTTCATCCGGGAGAATGTAGGCCCGAAGGGCTTTGATCCGGCCAAGGCGGTGCCTGTCACACTGCCTCACACCTGGAATAATCTGGACGGCCAGGACGGCGGGAACGATTATTACCGCGGTCTGTGCTGGTATCGTCGGGAGCTGGTAACGCCGGTCGATCTTGGATCAGATCTTCTTTTCCTGGATTTTGCCGGTGTTGAGAGCATCGCTAAGGTATATATGAACGGAGAACTGATCGCCTGCCATGAGGGCGGCTTCTCTCGCTTCCGCATTCCCATCACCTCTTATCTGAAGGCGCCGGGAGAGACCAACGAGCTTATGGTGAGCGCCGATAATTCTCCCAACGACAGTGTTTATCCGCAGTTTGCCGACTTTACCTTCTTCGGCGGCATCTACCGTGAGGTCAAGCTGATCCGCGTATCGAACAGCCACTTTGATCTGGATTATTACGGAGCGCCCGGCATCACCGTCTCCGCTGAGCCCGAGGGCGAGGATGCCCGCCTTACCGTGCATGTCTATACCGATAACGCCCATGCCGGCCAGGCTGTCCGCCTGCGCATCGAGGGCGACAATGCGCCTGAGGATCGCCGCGTCGAGCTGAACGAGGGCGCCGGCGAGATCCTGTTTGCGCTGAAAATGGAGCAGGCCCATCGCTGGCACGGCACGAAGGATCCGTATCTTTACAAGCTTTCCGCCGTGCTTTACGACGGAAGCACGGAGCTGGACCGCGTGTCGGTCTTTTTCGGCATCCGTGAATTCTCGGTCGATCCGGAAAAGGGCTTCTTCCTGAACGGGGAAGCCTATCCGCTGCGCGGTGTCTGCCGGCATCAGGATCGACTGGACAAGGGCTGGGCCATCGGCCTCGCCGAGCATGAGGAGGACATGGCCCTTATCCGCGAGCTCGGCGCCAACACGATCCGTCTTGCCCACTATCAGCACGACGAGGCCTTCTACGAGCTCTGCGACCGCTACGGTCTGATCGTCTGGGCCGAAATCCCGTTCATCTCTCAGAAGCTTGAAAAAGGCCAGGCCAATGAGATTTCGCAGATGAAGGAGCTGGTGCTGCAGAACATCAATCACCCCTCCATCGTCTGTTGGGGTCTTTCCAATGAGATCACGATCGGCGGTCAGGCCGATGAGGATCTGCTGGCCCGTCACCGCAAGCTGAACGATCTTTGCCACACGCTCGATCCGAGCCGTCTTACGACCATGGCGCAGGTGTCGGCGCTGCCCATCGACAGCCCCATGAACGAGCTGAGCGATCTCCGCTCCTATAATATTTACTACGGCTGGTACGGCGGCGAGACCGAGGAGAGCGCAGACTTTATCGACAGCTTCCACGCGGCGCATCCGGACCTGCCCCTGGGCATTTCCGAATACGGCTGCGAGGCCATTCTGGACTGGCACAGTGCCGAGCCCGTGCAAGGCGATTATTCCGAGGAGTATCAGGCTCTTTATCACGAAAAAATGGCGGAGATCCTGATGAGCCGTCCCTTCCTCTGGGCCACCCATCTGTGGAACATGTTCGATTTTGCTGCCGACAGCCGAGATGAGGGCGGCCGTAAGGGCCGTAATCACAAGGGCCTGGTCACCTATGACCGCAAGACCAAAAAGGACAGCTTCTATCTTTATAAGGCCTGGTGGAATCCGGAGCCCATGGTGCATCTGTGCGCCAAGCGCTTTGAGATCCGCGCGGAAAAGACGGTATCGGTCAAGGTCTATTCCAATCTGCCCGAGGTCGAGCTTTTTGTGAACGGTAAGTCCTTCGGGAAAAAGAACGGCAGCAAGGTCTTTGTTTTCGAAAACGTACCGCTGCATCTCGGACCCAACCGGATCGCGGCGGTATCCGGCGAGCTGCGGGACGAAATGGTCCTGCGGCGTCATCTTAAGCCCAACCGTGATTATGTCCTGGCCAACAGTGCCGCCGTCGCCAACTGGTTTGACGAAAAAATGGAGTTTCCCGAGGGGTACTTCTCCATCCGCGACAAAATCGGCGACATCATGGACAACCCCGAGGGCAAGGCTTTGCTGGAGGAGATGCTCGGCCGGGCGATGACCGCGGGCGGCGTCGCCGACAGCATGCCCAAGATGGATGAGGGCATGATGAAGATGGCCAGATCCTTTACGATCGAGCGCATCGCACGCATGATCGGCGACAAGCTTCCCGCCGAGGCGCTGGTCTCGATCAATCAGGAGCTGAATAAAATCAAGAAGGTAAAATGATGTTTCATCTGTATGTAGCCTCCAACACCGAAGAGGGAGGCATCTATCATTTCACTTGCCGGGAAGAGGCAGGCTCCTTAGAGACCAGCCTCATCGATATCGCACCCTGCCCGAAGCCGATGTATCTGGCCGTGCACGGTGATTTTCTGTATGCGATTGCCCGCTATCCCTTCCCCGGGAGCGAAAACAGCGGCCTTGTCCGCTTTCCGCTGGATGAAGCGGGCTGCCCGGGCGAACCCTCTGCCTATCTGGACACGAGGGGAGACTGCGGCTGCCATCTGGCGGTGACGGACGAGCACGTCTATGTGGTCAACTACCGCGCCGGAAATGCCGTTCGTTTGCCGGACGGCAAGGAGATCCGTCACTACGGCAAGGGCGTCCATCCGAAACGCCAGGAAAAGCCGCATACGCACTGCATCATGCTCTCGCCTGACGGGAAGGAGCTCGCCTTTACGGACCTGGGGCTGGACACGGTCACGCTCTGCGATCTTGACATGAATGAGCTGTGCGTTGCGTCTGTTCCGGCGGGCAGCGGGGCCCGGCACCTGGTTTTTTCCGAGGACGGCCGCTTCCTGTACTGCATCAGCGAGCTGGACGCCTCAGTGCATGTTTTCAGCCATGAGCCGGGACGTCTTAGCTATCAGGGCTCAAGTCCGGCCTACCATCCGGATTGCCCCGAAATTGACGGAGCCGCTATCCGTCTGGACGAGCGCTTCCTCTACGTCTGCACCCGCGGCCGAAACACGCTGGCGGTCATGAAGCCCTCTGAGGACGGCGCATTAAGCCTTGTTCAGCTCATCCCCTGCGGAGGCCTGACGCCGCGCGATTTCGCCATTTACCGCGAGTGGGGCTTCTCCATGAACCAGGACAGCGGTGCGGTTACCCTGTTTCAAAAGTGCGAAGAAGGCCTAAAGCCGCTGGGAAAGGATCTGCATGTCCCTCAGGCCTACAGCGCGGTGTTTTATGAAAATTGATATGAAAGCAAGAATAGTTTGGCTGACTGAAGAGCAAGGCGGACGTCAAAAGAACTTGGAGTAATTAAAAAAAGATTAAGCCGCTGCAAACCTTTTATGGATAGAGGTTTGCAGCGGCTTTTATCATTACGTTCTGATGCTTGATATATTCAATTCTCGCAACTCCGGTACGTGAGACGTACCGCCTGTCAGGCGTTAAATTCGGGCAACTCCGGTACGTAAGACGTACCGTCTGTCAGGCGTTAAATTCGGGCTACTCCGGTACGTAAGACGTACCGCCTGTCAGGCGTTAGATTCGGGCAACTCCGGTACGTCTTGCGGCCTCTGCAACAGCGGCAGCGACGGCGGGGCCGACGCGCTTGTCAAAGGCCTTCGGGATAATGTAGTCCTCGGAAAGCTCCTCGTCGGAAATCAGACCGGCCAGCGCGTTGGCGGCGGCCAACTTCATTTCTTCGTTGATATCCTTGGCGCGGACATCAAAGGTGCCGCGGAAGATGCCGGGGAAAGCAAGGACGTTATTGATCTGGTTGGGGTAGTCGGAGCGGCCGGTCGAGATGACGCGGGCGCCGCCGGCCTTGGCATCCTCGGGGTAGATCTCGGGGGTGGGGTTGGCGCAGGCGAAGATGATGGCATCCTTGGCCATGGTCTTGACCATTTCGGTGGTGACGAGGCCGGGCGCGGAAACACCGATGAAGACATCGGCGCCGACCAGCGCGTCAGCCAGCGAACCCTTTTCCATGCCGCGGTTGGTGACGGCGGCCATTTCTTCCTTGATCCAGTTCAGACCCTCGCGGCCCTCGTAGATGATGCCCTTGCGGTCGCACATGACGATGTTCTTGAAGCCCGCGGAGAGCAAAAGCTTCGTGATGGAGATGGCAGCGGCGCCGGCGCCGGAGGTGACGACCTTGACGTCTTCCTTTTTCTTGCCGACGACCTTCAGCGCGTTGGTCAGGCCCGCCAGGGTGATGACGGCGGTACCGTGCTGGTCGTCGTGGAAGATCGGGATGTCGCACTTTTCCTTCAGCTTGCGTTCGATCTCGAAGCAGCGGGGCGCGGAGATATCCTCCAGGTTGACGCCGCCGAAGGAGCCGGACAGAAGGTATACGGTGTTGACGAATTCGTCAACATCCTTGGTTTTGATGCAGAGAGGGAAGGCGTCGACATTGCCGAAGGACTTGAAGAGCACGCATTTGCCCTCCATAACGGGCATGCCGGCTTCGGGGCCGATATCGCCCAGACCGAGAACGGCGGTGCCGTCGGTGATGACCGCGCAAAGATTGTGACGGCGGGTCAGCTCATAGCTCTTTTCGACATCCTTCTGGATCTCAAGGCAGGGCTGGGCCACACCCGGCGTGTAGGCGAGGCTTAAGTCCTCCTTGGTCTCAACGGGGACGGTAGCGACGACTTCGATTTTTCCTTTCCATTCGCCGTGCAGACGAAGGGATTCTTTTGCGTAATCCATATCTATATTCTCCTTTTCAGGTTTTTGATCCATCGGCCATTATAACAAACGAAAACGTTTTCGTCAATCTTGCCGCTACGGTTTTGCTTGATTTTTGCCCGCTTTGCCGTATACTGTAGAATATCATATCATGTAGGGAGAGAACATATGAACGAGCATTTCGTCATTGGGCCGGTCCGTCTGGTCAGCCCGGAGGGCATCCGTGAAAATACGGAGGTCGAGGCAGAGGAGGGCCGTATCGTCCGCGTCGGTGATTTTGCGCCGGCGGAGGGAAAGGACTATATCGACGGAAAGAATCTTTACCTCTCGGCCGGCTTTATCGATCTGCACCTTCACGGCGGCGGCGGAGCCGATTTCATGGACGGCACGGCCGAGGCGTTCAAATCCGCGGCGCGTGCGCACATGCAGCACGGTACGACCTCCATGGCGCCCACTACCCTGACCGGCAGCCTTGAGGAGCTGTGCAATGTCTTCGATGTGCTGCGTGAGGTCAAGGCCTCGCCGGAGGCAGAGGAGCTGCCGGAGCTTCTCGGCATTCATATGGAAGGGCCCTACGTGGCTCCCTCACAGGCGGGGGCGCAGGATCCGGCCTATATCCGCAATCCCGAGGACGGCTCCTATATGCAGCTGGCTGAGGCGGCTGCCGGCAGCATTCTCATCTGGACGGTCGCCCCGGAGCTTCCCGGCGCTGCTCAGATCTGCGAGGACCTGAAGAGCGAGGGCATCGTATTCTCCCTCGGGCATACCGCGGCCACCTATAAGGACGCCAAAGCGGCTGTGGACAGCGGCTATACGATGGCTACGCACCTGTTCTCCAGCATGTCCACGATCACGCGCGAAAACGGCTTTCGCAGGCTGGGGGTCATCGAGACCTCGCTGCTTATGGATGAGGTCATCTGCGAGGTCATTGCGGACGGCATGCATCTTCCGCCGGAGCTGCTTCAGTTTATTTATAAGATCAAGGGGCCGAAGCGCATCTGCCTGATCACCGACTCCATGCGCGGCGCCGGCATGCCGGAGGGCATTTACAAGCTGGGCAGCCTGAAGAACGGTCAGGACGTTCTGGTCGGCCCGGATATCGCCCGCATGCCGGATGGCATCTCCTTCGCCGGCAGCATCGCGACGACCGACCGTCTGGTTAGGGTCATGACCAAGCAGGCAGGGATCCCTCTGCCCGAGGTCATCGGCATGATCACGGAAAATCCTGCCAAAGCCGTCTCCGTGGATGACCGCAAGGGCAGGGTGGCACCGGGCTTCGATGCCGATCTGGTGCTTTTTGACGATGATATCAACATCCATTCCGTATTTGTAAAGGGGCATAAGACCGTATGAGCTATGAATCGATTCTGGATATCCGGGAAACACAGGCGGCCATCCGCTTCCTGAAGCATCGCTTTGAGGATCTGCTTTGCGATGCGCTGAACCTGGCCCGCGCCTCCGCGCCCATGTTCGTCTCGCGCGAGAGCGGTCTGAACGACAACCTGAGCGGCGTCGAGCGCCCCGTTTCCTTCGATGTGCTGGAGACCGGCGAGATCCTAGAGGTCGTCCAGAGCCTTGCCAAGTGGAAGCGTCTGGCGCTCCATGAGTACGGCATCGAGCCGGGCAAGGGCATCTACACCGACATGAACGCCATCCGTCGCGACGAGACCTGCGACGAGCTGCACTCCCTCTATGTCGATCAGTGGGACTGGGAGAAGGTCATCACGGACGCGGACCGTACGGAGGACTATCTGATGAAGACCGTCCGCGCCATCTACGATGCGATGCGGATGACCGAGCGCGCGGTCTGCAACCGTTTTCCGAAGCTGATGCCGCAGCTGCCGGAGAGCATCAGCTTTATCACCTCCGAGGAGCTTCTGAAGGCCTATCCCGGCATGAATGCCAAGGAGCGTGAGAACGCGTATGCGCGCAAAACCGGCGCCTATTTTCTGATGAAGATCGGCGGCCCTCTTTCCGACGGCTGTCCGCACGATATGCGCGCCCCCGACTATGATGACTGGAATTTGAACGGTGACATCATTCTGTATTATCCGCCTCTCGACCGCGCCTTCGAGATCTCCTCGATGGGTATCCGCGTCAATGAGGAGAGCCTGAAAAAGCAGCTGGAGGCAGCGGGAGCGCTCGACCGGCAGAAGCTGAATTTCCACAGCCGTCTGCTGAGGGGCGAGCTGCCTTTGACCATCGGCGGCGGCATCGGCCAGTCGCGTCTGTGTATGTTCATGCTGCAGAAGGCACATATCGGCGAGGTCCAGGCCTCTGTCTGGCCGAGGTCGGAGCGCGAGCGCTGTGAGGCGGCCGGCATCCGTCTGCTGTAAGGCCTATGATGACGCTGAGAAACAAGCGTCTTTTCCTGCTTGACATGGACGGGACGCTTTATCTGGATGAGACGGTTTTTCCGAAGGTGCCCGAGTTTCTGGCCCGCATCCGTGCCCAGGGCGGACGCTTTCTTTATCTGACGAACAACTCCTCGCGCGGGATCGATACCTATCTCGAGAAGATGCACCGGATCGGACTGCCGGCGGAGCGGGAGGACTTTTTTACCTCGGTCGACGCGGCGATATTGTTCCTGAAAGCGCAGTACGGGGAAGAGATCCTCGGCCGCAGGATCTATCTGGCCGGGACCCGGTCCTTCCGGACTCAGCTGGAGAAGGCCGGCTTTTTGGTGACCGATACGCCGGACGACGATGTTTTTCTGGTTTTATCGGGCTTCGATACCGAACTGACCTTTCAGAAGCTGGAGGATGTCTGTATCCTGTTGGGACGCGGGATCGATTGGGTCGCGACCAACCCGGACTGGGTCTGCCCGACCGCTTACGGTTATGTGCCGGACTGCGGCTCCGTCTGCGAGATGCTGACACGGGCCACAGGCCGACGTCCCCGCTTTATCGGCAAGCCTGAGCCTTTGATGGCGCAGGCTGCGATGTCTTTGGCGGGGGCCTCTCCGGAGGAGACCGTGCTGATCGGCGACCGTATCTATACCGATATTGCCTGCGGCGTGAATGCGGGCATCGATACGGTGCTCGTGCTCTGCGGAGAGACCGATCAAGCCGGTCTGGAGGCCTCCGAGATCAAGCCGACGCTTGCGGCCGCCGATATCGCCGAGCTGGTCGAGCGCTGTTTCTGACGGAGGACTTATGTGGTTTTTATTTTGTCTGCTTGGCGCGACGGCACTGTATCTTTTCCTCATCGCGCCCTCGCTGCGCAAGAATGCGCAGATCGAAGCCATCGGGCGTCAGGATCTGGCGCACCGCGGGCTGTATGACAACGAAGCCGGTATTCCGGAGAACAGTCTGATGGCTTTTCAGCGTGCCATCGACTTCGGCTTTGGCATGGAGATGGATGTTCAGCTGACCGCGGACGGGCAGCTGGTGGTTTTCCATGATGCCGGGACCGAGCGCATGACCGGTACCGCCGGACGCGTCAGCCGGATGAGTCTTTCGGAGCTCCGCTCGCTTCGCCTGATCGGGACCGACGAAATTATCCCCACGTTTGAGGAGTTTTTGGAGCTGGTCGGCGGCCGCGTGCCGCTCTGCATCGAGCTGAAATGCGACGGCAACAACGGAGCGGCCCTGTCCGAAAAGGTTTTCGGCGTGCTGGACCGCTACCGGGGACCCTATTATGTCGAATCCTTCGATCCCCGTGCGCTCTTCTGGGTGCGGAAAAACCGTCCCTCCGTCGGCCGGGGTCAGCTGGCTCTGCCTGCGGAGGAGAAAAAGGCGCTGAACTATATCGCCGGCTGGCTGATGATGAACTTCGTGAGCCGACCGCACTTTATTGCCTATGAATGGCACCGAGCCAAGCGGATGCCCGCTGCGGTATTGTGCCGCAGACTCTTCCGGGCGGCGGCGGTGGAGTGGACGGTCCGTGATCAGAAGACCCTGGACCTGAACCGGGCACTGGGCATTACCAATATCTTCGAGGGCTTTATCCCCGACGAGAGGCTGCATGAATAACAAGCTTTCCTCGAAAATCGAAATGCTGCTGGCGATGATCATCTTCGGGACCGGCGGCATTATTTCTCGCTTCGTTCCCTTTTCGTCCGGTCTGATCTGCTTTGTCCGCGGCCTTCTGGGCTCGGCGGTGCTGGCGCTCGCGATGCTTCTGACCGGGCGCTCCTTTTCAAGGGGCATCAAGGGACGCTTCCTTCTTCTGCTTTCCGGCGCTGCCATCGGGATCAACTGGGTGCTCCTGTTTTCGGCCTACCGCTATACGACGGTGGCGATCTCCACGCTTTGCTATTACATGGCTCCGATGTTCGTGCTGCTGTTTTCCGCCCTCTTTTTAAAAGAAAAGCTGGGCCTCAGGCGATGGCTCTGTCTGGGTCTTTCGCTTCTGGGCATGGCTTTTGTATCCGGCGTGCTGCCGGGCGGTCTGGAAAAGGGCAGCAGCACGGTCGGCGTTCTGCTGGCTCTGGGCGCGGCTTTCTTTTATGCCTCGGTGGTGCTTCTCAATAAAAAAAGCCCGGAGGGCGTCCCCGGACTTGAAAAAACGCTGATCCAGATGGTCGGAGCGACGCTGATCATCGGTCCCTATCTGCTCTTTACGGAGGATTTCTCCGCTCTGGCCGGGCAGCTGAGCCTTCGGAACGGCCTGATCCTTTTGTGGATGGGGCTGGTCAACACCGGCCTTGCCTATCTTTTATATTTTCGCGGGATGTCAAAGCTTAAGGCATCCTCGGTCGCCTTTTTGAGCTATGTCGATCCGCTGACGGCGGTCCTTCTGTCTGCCTTTCTGCTGAAGGAGCCGCTGAGCCTCTGGGGCTGGATCGGCGCCCTGCTGGTCTTGGGCGGCGCCGTGCTCTCCGAACTGTAAAAAAACAAACCGCTCCTTGCGCGTGCTGCGCCCAAGAGCGGTTTTTGCTTTTATTGTCCCTCTTATCGGACTTGATTTTGAGTATGATGAGATCATAGAACGTACGAGGAGGGCAAAAAAATGATTTCCTATCTTTTTATTCTTCTGATTCTGGCGGCGGTGATCCTGTATATGAGCAGCTGGGTGCTGGTCGCCCGCGGACTTCGGCGCAATTTTCTCCTGATCGGCTGCGAGGCGGTCGAGCGTGTCGGACGCATCCGTCACAAGTGCAGCGGCGAAGAGATCCGTCCCTGCGATTACATTTTTCTGCTCCACTATAAGAGCGGGCAGACCCGGCGGGTGGTGGAGCCGTCCGACAGCCGCTTTGCGAGAGAGCTGATCGCGCTGGCGGAATGAGACGGAACGCTTCCTTAACTGAAGAAGTCGTCTACAAAGAATTCATTCTGAAAGAAACGGTTGGAAGGATCGTAAGCGGTCCGGCGCGTAAAATCTTCTTCCGGATCCGCGACGGACTCGAGCTCGGGCAGGTCCTCGATTTCGATCGGGGCCTCCTCGGGAACGGGGATGCGCTCCCAGACGGGCTCGTTTGCGGACGCTATGGCGGGTTCGGGCTCTTCTGCGGCCTCGGGGCTATCTGCCTCGGCGGCCGTTTTTTCTTCTGCGGGAGCCGGTTCGGAGGCAGCCTCCGCGCAGGCCTCTATAGAGCCGGACTCTTCGGCGGGAAGCTCGGCGGCTTCCTCGGAGCTATCCTCGGCGGCTTCTTCTTCCTCGCCCCAGCCCTCGATCATTTCGATCAGATTGGTGCTTAAGCCGGAATCGGCGTATTTGGCGGCCAGGCTGTCGGCATCCTCGGCCTCGGCGGGCTCGGGACGCTCCCGGTGGCGCCGATAGCCGATGGACTGGTTGACGGCGGGGCGCTGCTCGCTGGTCCTC
>JAZQNF010000095.1:0-21046 GCA_045627225.1 Bianqueaceae bacterium | reverse complement strand
AGGAGCAGAGAGCCAAGCTGATCGATGAGAATGAGGTCACTCAGGCCGCTCTGGCTCAGGCCGAGACCATCGTCAGCGATGCCGAAAACGTCGCCAAGGAAATCAAGATGGGGGCCAGAGAATACGCCTCCGAGCTGCTTGCCCAGATGCAGGAGCAGTTAAAGCAGCTTTCCGACTATGCCGAAAAGGCGGCCGGAAGCTACCGCCAAGCCATTGAGAAGCAGAACAAGAGCCTGGAGGAGGAGATGGGCCGTCTGACGGAGTCCGTTTCCCGTCAGTCCCGCAGTCTGGTCGAGGAGCTGGCCCAAAAGGCCGAGATCGTCGGGAAAAACCGCGAAGAGCTCAATGCGAATCGCTGATTTCTTTTCTTGATATTTCGTCAAGGCTGTGCTATAATCACGAAAGTTTTGTAGAACGTACAAGATAAAAAACCGATTTATGAAAGGCTGACACATTATGTCCGATACTGATGCAAAAGTCGCAAAGCGCCGCGAGGAAGCCAAAAAGGCCAAGGCCCGCAACCAGCGCCGCGCCAATTCTTCTATTTCTGTAAAAGCCAGAAAAACCATTATCAAGGTGGCTGCCATCGCGCTCGCCTGCATTTTGGCTCTGATCATCATTCTGCCCAACATCGGCGCGACCAAGCGTGCCGTCACCGCCATGAAGGTAGGCGAAAACGAGATCAGCTCCGCCGAGTTTTCTTACTATTACACCGAGCAGCTCAACAATCTGTACTACACCTATTACTACTACGGTCTGACCGATTATTTCCCCATTGATACCACCACCTCTCTGAAAAAGCAGATCTACTCCGGTGAAATGACCTATGCCGATTATTTCGAGCAGCAGGCCATTGCCAGCATCCGGGAGGCCTATGTGCTGTATTCCGAGGCTCTGGCCGACGGCTACGAGCTGACCGAGGCGGATCAGAAGAATATCGACACTCAGCTTGAGACCATCGATACTACCGCCAAGTCCTACGGCTATTCCACCAACCGTTATCTGCGCCGCAATTACGGCCCCGGTGTCAACCGCAAGCTTTTTGAGAAGATCCTGACCGTTCAGACCATCGCCAGCAGCTACGCCGCCCAGAAGGGTGAGAGCTTCACCTACACGCTGGAGCAGCTGGCTTCCTACTACAACACCCATAAGGAAGATCTGGACAAGATCGATATCCGCTACTATAAGGTAGCCGTTACCAACAAGGCTGATGCCACCGACGAAGAAAAGGCCGAGGCTCTCGAGGCTGCCCGCCTTCAGGCCGAGACCCTCGTCAACGGCATCACCACGGAAGAGGAATACTCTGCCAACATCCTGAATTATCTGAAGTCTCTCAGCGCGGATCCCGAGTCCGTCACGACGGAGACCTCTCTGCATTCCGCTGTCACCTATACCAGCCTGAAGGGCAACAGCAAGAACCTGGCTGACTGGGCGACCAAGGCCGGCCGCACCGCCGGTGACATGGGCGTTGTCGACGCCGGTGATGAAACCGGTTACTACGCGGTCTACATGGTCACTCCTTCCTACCGTGACAACTACGAGACCGTCGATGTCCGTCACATCCTTGTCTCGCTCGGAAGCTATGACAAGAACGACACCGAAGCTGCCGAGGCAGCCAAGAAGGTCGCTCACGCCGAGGCTGAGAAGCTGCTGGAGGAGTGGAAGAACAATCCCACCGAGGAGAACTTTGCCGCCATGGCTGACAAGAACAGCGCCGATTCTCCTGAGGGCGGTCTGTATACCAAGGTTTACAAGAACCAGATGGTCTCTCCCTTCAATGACTGGATTTTTGATGCCGAGCGCAAGCCCGGTGACACCGGTATTGTCGATACCGAGTACGGCAGCCATGTCATGTACTTCGTCGGCACCAACGTTCCTTACTGGCAGGTATCCGCAGAGTCCAGTCTTCGCAGCGAGGACTATGCCGCCTACTATGAGGAAGCCGCCAAGAAATACGAGGTTACGACCAATGCCTTCGGTCTGTGGTATCGCACCGAGCCCCTTAAGTAATGTTCAGCCTTTTCCTGCCGCCGTCAGAAAACTGACGGCGGTTTTCTTTTTGTATATAAATTGTTGCGATTTTGTATGAGCCTTGGTTGACAAAAGAAGAGAAGGGGAATAAAATGAAATCAATATACGGTATACAAAAAGCCGTTTTCGTGCCCGTAATTTTATAGGAGGTTTTTTACATGAGCAGCTTTGAAAATCTGCGTATCGTAGACAATTTTTATCAGACATCCCTGTTCTTCCCCATGCCCACCGTGGTCATCAGCACTCTTCAGGAGGACGGCTCCACCTCTCTGGGCCCGTATTCTCTGGTAGCTCCTTACTATGTGGCCGGAAAGGATTATTATGCCATGATCCTGAACTGCCGCAACTCTTCCAACACGGCGCAGGCCATTCTCCGCACCGGCAAGTGCGCCATCAACTTCGTAACCGATGAGCCCAAGACCTTCAAGGAATGCGTCAAGCTCTCCTGGCCCGGCGATACCCCCGCCGAAAAGATGCCCAAATGCAACTTCAAGCTCGAGCCCTCCATGATCGAGGAGGAGACCGGTGAAAAGCGTCCCATGGTCGTTTCCGATGCCTTCCAGGTCATCGAGTGCACCTGGATGCGTGAGCTCGACAACGCTCAGGACGATCAGCCCGGCTGCCTGGACGGCTATGAGCCCCCTTATCATGATTTCAACGGCATCATCAGCAAATTCGGCTCCTGCTTCATCCTGCGCGTCGACAAGATCCTCATGAAGAAGAAGTATCGCGACGCCATCGTCAACGGCGTCACCAAGCGTGATTTCCCGGCGGTCCCCGTCGATTTCGGTTACCGCGACAGCAAGAATTTCTGGTACTGCAAGCGCGCTAAGATGCGTGCGGAGCTTCTGCCCGTCCGTCCCAACACGCTGGATTCCGTCCGCTACGCGGCCGACCGCATCGATGACAAGGTCAAGTTCACCGATGAGGCGCTGAAGATGATCCAGAACGTCCCCCGCGTCTTCCTCTCCACTGTCCTGAAGGGCTGTGTGGACTGGGCCCGTCAGAACAACTGCGAGCTCATTACCGAGAAAGAGATGAAGATCATTCAGGACAAGCGCTCCAAGGAAAAGAATAAATAAGCAGGTATTTTTACAGCAGCAAAGGAGAATTCAAAAATGAAAGTTTTACTGGCCGGAGCATTCGGTAATCTGGGCGCCGAGATTCTGAAGGCGCTTGTGAAGAAGGAGGGCGTTGAGGTCATCGCCGCCGATCTGAAAGAAAGAGAAGTGGAAGGCCTCGCCGGCGCTTACAGCTTCCGGAGCATTGACGCAACCAATCCCGATACCTTAAAGGGCATCTGCGACGGCGTCGAGGTCGTCATCACCACGATGGGCCTGACCGGAGCCTCCACCCGCTTTACCTCTTACGATATCGACTACCAGGGCAATATCAACCTCTACAACGAGGCCAAGGCCGCCGGCGTCAAGAAATTCAACTACATTTCCGTCATTGCCTGCGACGAGCCCGGCGCAGAGAAGGTCCCCATGCTCCATGCCAAAAAGCTGGTCGAGGACGAGCTGAAAAAGGGCGGCATGGACTACGTCATCTACCGTCCCACGGGCTACTTCTACGATATCGTCAAGGTTTTCCGTCCCTACGTTGAGAAGGGCGAAATGCAGCTGCTGAAGGGCTTCGGCGGCGTGAAGGCCAATGTGGTGGACTGCCCCGATTTCGCGTCCTTCATCGTAGACCACATGCAGGACACCAACAAGCTCTATGAGGTCGGCGGCAAGGAAACCTATACCTATGATGAAATGGCGAAGCTCTGCTTTGACGCGGCCGGCAAGGAAACGAAGATCAAGTATGCTCCCTCCTGGCTGTTCAGCGTGCTGGCGAACCTGCCCAAGATCAAGAAGGCCGGTAAGCATGACATCATCCTCTTCTCCAAGTGGACGCTCAGTCATGATCTGGTCGGTAAGGATGAGACCGGTGAAGCGAGCTTTGCCGAGTACATCAAGAAGAGCTTCGGCCCCCAGGCTTAAGCTTTCAGTTCCGAAAAAAGGAGTAACACTATGCCTGAATTTTTCTGGATGGGTCTTCTCATCATGTACATCATCGCCCTGGTCTGCACGACCTGCGGCTTTAAGAAATTTGTATACTTCCTGTCGGTCGGCTACGGTATCGCGGTAGCCGGTATCGGCATCGGCATCTTCATCATGGCCCTCGTGAAGGGCTGGGCCGACGGCGTGGTCTGGCTGTGCGCGCTGCAGGCGGCCTTCTTCCTGGCCTACGGCATCCGTCTCTCCGGCTTCCTCATCGTCCGTGAGATCAAAAACGCCTCCTACCGCAAGGTGCTGGCGGAAGCCACCAAGGAAGGCGAAAAGCCCATGCCCTTCCCCGTCATTTTCATGATGTGGCTGTTCACCTCGGTCGAGTACGTCATGATGGATTCCCCCATGTACTTCCGTTACATCAACGGAGCCAAGGACTTCATCGTGCCGCTGATCGGTCTGGCCATCTCCGTCGCCGGCCTCATCCTTGAAGGCCTCGCCGATGCGCAGAAATCCGCGCAGAAGAAGGAGCGCCCCGACATGGTCGCCACGAAGGGTCTTTACAAGCTTTGCCGCTGCCCCAACTACTGGGGTGAGATCACGGTATGGACCGGCGTTTTCGTATCCGGCGTGACCGCCTTCAAGGGCTGGTTCCAGTGGATCTTCGCCATTGTTGCCTATATCATGATCGTTTACATCATGTTCAACGGTGCCCAGCGTCTCGAGGGACGCCAGATGAAGCGCTACGGCGATAATGCCGAGTATAACGAATACGCCGACAAGACGCCCATCATTCTGCCCTTCCTGCCGGTTTATCACCTGAACAAAAAAGAGAAATAAGACAATCAGAAAAGGAATGGAAATGCCGGAAGGCTTTCCGTTCCTTTTTATGACACAACGGAGGTATTCCCATGTATTCAGTACCTATGGCACTGGTCGATTTTCTTCCGGTCATCTTCTTCGGCATCGCCGCGGTCATTCTGCAGCGTGACCTTTACAGCAAGATGAGCAAGGGCGCGTTTGCCCTTTTCGCGGCCGGCACGATCGATGTTTTCATGGCCGGCTTTCTGAAGGCGGTCCATAAGCTTCTGTTTGCGGCCGGTGTCTGTGATTTTGAACGTTTATATGCCATGTTTTTCCCGGTACAGGCCATCGGCTTCTCCCTTTGCGGCGCCGGCATTCTTGCGATGATGGTCGCCCGTCAGGAGGAGACCAGGCTGTACAGCTTCCTACCCCTGCCGCTCGTGATCCTCGCGGACATGCTGCTCGGCGCCGGGGCGCAGCCTCCCGTTTATGAGGGCACGCTGATCTTTATCGTTCTGATGGTGCTGGGTGTCGCGGTGATGGACATCATTCTGGCGATCATCGCGGGGAAAATGAAGAAGCCCTGGGCCGCCGTGCTCTTTGTGCTGGCCTTCCTTTTCTCGATGATGATGGGCTATCTCGGCACCCGGGAGTTTGACGCCGCCTACATGGAATGGGCTGCCGAGGCCGTCAATGTCATCGGTCAGGGTGCGCTGCTGCTCGGCACGCTGATCCTGCACAAGGCCGGACTGGCCGAAGCCAAAATCAAGTAAGGGAGAAACACCATGACGGACGAAATGCTGAAACGGATAGGGGAGAGCTTTCCGCTGACGGAGCTTGATGCCGGCGCCTATTCCTGCATGAAGGCAAACGGAATGAAATACCTGGTCAAAAGCTACAAGGCCGAGGGCCTCGGACATGTTTCGGTCATGAGCGCCTCCGGCATGATGGGGCTCATGAAAATGGAGGTGTTTATCGTCAATCCTTTTTTCCGCGATGCGCCTCTTTTCTCCAACGACCGCGTGCATGCGATGGGGCGGGAGACCCTGATCCTCGAGCTGTACAACACCTGCCTGGACCGGGAGGCCTTTGACGCATCCGGCCCGGAGCGCGTCAAGGAGGCCTACGCGGCTTATCCGGACAAGGACCTCGGAAGCCACTGGTACGATCCGCTGACCTATCCCGGAAACCTCGCGAAGGTCGGTAAAAAGGCCGAGAAAGCCGCTTTTGACGAACTGACGGTAAAATACCTGTCCGCGTACCTGGAGGCCGTTAAAACGGCTCCTGAGTGCTCAGAAGAGGCCAAGAAGGCGGCCGCCCGCGTCTACACCGAGGGGCTTCTGTCCAACGGCGGTCCCTCGACCGATGTTTTCAAAAAGGGCATCGGACCCGAGAAAACGGCCGAGCTTTTCCGGACGGTCCTGTTCGGAACGGAATAACAAAATAAAATAAGGGCTCCGGATGCCTTGAGCGATCCGGAACCCTTTGCATTTTCTGTGAGGCGTTGCCTGAGGACGGTTTACGGTGCGATGAAGGCTTCCAGCTCCTCGGGAGAAAGATAGCCGACGTTTTCGTTTGCGATCTCACCGTTTTTGATCAGGATCAGCGTAGGAATGGCGCTGACGTCGAACGAATCGGCCAGCTCAGCTTCTTCATCGATATTGACCTTTGCGACCTTAAGCTCGGGGCGGCGGCTCAGAAGCTCCTCGATCGCACGGCTCTCCATTCTGCACGGACCGCACCAGGTGGCCCAGAAATCGACCAGCACGGGCTCGGAGGAGAGCATGACTTCTTTTTCAAAATTATCACAAGTTGCTTTAAATTCAGACATAAGAGACTCCTTTTATCTCAGACGTATTCAGCATTTCAATCCGTAAAGATTGCAGCCGGGTATTTTTTCCAGTAAGGCAAAGCCGTATTTGCGGTAAAAAGCGTTGCCGCTTGGATTGGAGGAGGCGCAGCCGAGATAGACGCCGGGGATGCCCTCATCCGAAAGCTTTTTCATCAGCGTATCGACCAGTGCGCTTCCGATGCCCCTCCGCTGTGCCTCGGGCAGGATATCGATGTGCAGATGAGCCGGATATCCCTTCCTCGCCATGCGGCGGATCTCAAATTCGGTGAAGCGCTGCAGAAAAGCAGCCTTGAGCCCCTTTCCCTTTAAGAAGGAGCGGTAATGGCTGTTCCAGCGGGCACGGTACAGACCGGGCCGGGTGCTGCAGAGCAGATACCCGAGGACGCGGCCGTCCTCTTCGGCGACAAAGCAGGTTTCGGGCTCTTCGTTGATGTAATAATCCGCATATTTGGCCCAGAGAACATCTGTGTTCTCCAGCAGAAACGGATCGCTGCAGGTAGCCAGGCAGATGCTTCGGACAGCCTCGGCATCCTTGGCTTCATAGGGACGGATCAGCATGATGCATTACCTCCTGGACTGAATCTATTATACCACATCCTGCGGCTTTTTGCTTTTCTTTCTGAGAAAGAAGGGCAAAAAGATCCGGAGGAGAGCCTTTGCGTCATAGAGAAGCAGAAGATACGGCGGGACGGTATCATCGTCCGCGTGGGTGACCAGCGGCAGCTTGGTGCCGGCGTAGGCTAAATCGGCCAGCAGGCCGTCCGAGAAGGATATATAGGAGATATCCTCTGCGGTGAGCTCCTGCGCGGCGAGCTCGCGGTAGCGCTCACTGAAAGCGCGTACGCCCTGAAACTCCATGAAAAGGACGCCGGCAAGCAGCAGAAGGGCAAGAACGGTCAGCAGCGGGTTTGCGGTTTTTTTCATAAGAAGTCCCCTTTGCCTTGCGGAGAAGAAGGCACGGCGTTTCCGGCAGAGAAAAGCCGCTTGTGATTTCGTTGACGGTTGATGGTTTCGTGGGTCTCAGTATACCATAGGGCACCCGGCTCATCAAGTTTTCCGCAACAAAAAACGTCCTTTGTCCGGACAGACAAAAGACGTTTGGAACGGAGAAGCAGGGATTTGAACCCTGGCGCCGCTATTAACGACCTACTCCCTTTCCAGGGGAGCCCCTTCGGCCACTTGGGTACTTCTCCAAGTTGCTTACCCTGTAAGCTATGAAATTTTGACAGGAAACGGATGTGCGTTCTCTGTAACGGAAAGGGCGGGATTCGAACCCGCGAACCCTTTCGAGTCACTGGATTTCGAGGCCAGCTCCTTCGACCGCTCGGACACCTTTCCCTGTTTCGTATCGACGCCCGCAAGCGCAAGTGTTATTATATGAAAAAGCTTGCGTAATGTCAAGCGCAAATTTCGCAGTTTGACAGATTTTTGCGCGATGAGGTCCTGCCCTTTGCTTTTCGGGAAAGGCATGCTATAATAGCGAAAATTATTCAGGAGGGGATGCTATGACGGAGCTTAGAAATCCTGGCTGGGAAAAAAGGACCAGACAGTGTCTGAACGAGTTTTTCCGGATGTACGGGAACAAGTCCGCCGGCGGCGGACAGAAGCCTTATGTCGTCTTTGATTTTGACAATACGACGGCCGTGTTTGATGTCGAGCATGCCCTTTGCATCTATCAGCTGCTGGTGATGGCCTTTGCCATGACGCCGGAGAGGCTCGGGCAGGTCATCGCGCTGAAGGCGCCCCGGGAGGACTATTCGGACTGGGTAAGCGACATCGTCGCTGCCTACCGTGTTCTTTGGGAGAAATACGGCCCCTTTGACGGAGAGGAGCTTTCGCAGGAAAAACAGAAGCTGCTCCATGACGATCCCTGGTGGCTGGAGTTCGCGGTCAAGCTTCGGGCGATGTACCGGGAGGTCAATCGGGGCGAGGGAGCCCTTGCCGGCTGCCTGTTTCCTCTGTTCTGGTTTACCGGCATGAGCGGAGAGCAGCTGTACCGTCTGGCAGCCGCGTCTCACCGCTATTTCGAGCAGCAGGATTCCGCATGGATCCGCTGGACCAGTCCGGCGCAGATCGCTTCCCGGCTCGGGCAGCGCTCTTATACCTGGATGCGCGGGGTATCGGTCACCCCGCAGCTGCGTGAGCTTTGGAAGGCCTTGTCAGAGAACGGCTTTGACATCTGGGTCTGTTCCGCCTCGGGCACGGTCCCTGTGCAGGCGGCCATTGATGTCTTCGGCCTCCGCCCCTACTGCACCGGCATGACGGGCATGAACCTGAAAAGGGACGAATACGGCCTCGTCACGGACGAATATGATCATGCCGGCGGCTGGTATCTGAAAAGCGGAGACGGATGGCTCCGCGATGACAGCGCGCTTTATGATCTGCCTCAGCTTGCCGGCAAGACCGCGGTCATCCGCGACGGCTTGGTGCGCCGCTACGGCTGCGGGCCGATCGCGGGCTTCGGCGATTCCGCAGGCGATTTTTACTTCTGTACAGAGTTTTCTTCGTTAAAGCTGGTTTTATTCTTCAATCGGGCCTGCTTCGGGCAGGACGATCCCGGACTTCTGCCGGGCTATCTTTCCCTGATCCAGCGCCGCCGGCACGAAACCCTGGCCTCGGCCGCGGAGAAGGGCGATACGCTGTATTTGCTGCAGGGGCGGGACGAAGCGGGCAGACGCTCCCTTCGCGCCGGGATGAAAACGCGCAGGGTCGGCAGTCTTCTCCCCCGGCTGTTCGGAGACAGGGCCTCGTACCGGCGGCTGAAGAGCATGAAAAAAAGCGGCCTTCCTATGCCGGAGCTGATCCGCACCGGTCTGCCGCCTGAGGCCGCCGCCGATTACCGGGGTTATCACAGTCTATGAACGAAAAAAGCTTTGCGGAGCGGGTTTATGAGGCGGTCTGCCGCATCCCCGCCGGGAGGGTGGCCACCTACGGCCAGCTGGCCGCGATGGCCGGAAATCCTCGGGCATCCCGGGCGGTCGGCAATATCCTTCATGCGAATCCGGATCCGGCGCATATTCCCTGCTTCCGCGTCGTCAATGCACAGGGAAGGCTAAGCGGAGCCTTTGCCTTCGGCGGGCCGCTTGCCCAGAAGGAGCGCCTGGAGGAGGACGGCATCGAGGTCATCAACTTCCGCGTCGATCTGGACGAATACCTTTGGCACGGGAACTGAAGCCTAACCGAGCATGCCGAGCCAAGACTTCCGGTCCTTTTCGCTGATTTCCCGCAGGATGCGGCAGGGATTGCCCACCGCGACCACATTGGCGGGAATGTCCCTCGACACGACACTGCCGGCGCCGATGACGCTGTTTTCTCCGATACTGACGCCGGGCAGAAGAATGGCTCCCGCGCCGATCCAGACATTGCGTCCGATATGCACCTCACGGTTGTACTGAAGCCCCTTCTCGCGCGCCTCGGGCCAGATCGGATGCTGAGCGGTCGCCACCGTGACATTCGGCCCGAGCATCACATGGTCGCCCACATAGATGTCGGCATCGTCGACCAGACAGAGGTTGAAATTGGCATAGACCCTCCGGCCGAAATGCAGATGACGGCCGCCCCAGTTGGCACGGAAGGGGGGCTCGATTACGCAGCCCTCGCCGCAGCTGCCCAGCATTTCGGACAGGAGCCGGGCGCGCCGCTCGGTCTCGTGGGGGAGCGTCGCGTTATATTCGTACATTTTTTCCAGACAGGCGGACTGATCCGACATGATCGCTTCATCGGAAGGATCGTAGAGGAGTCCGGCTGTCATTTTTTCTTTTTCGTTCATGGGCTTACCTGTATCGATGTTTTTCTTTCAGTATAGCTGACCGGAGGCTTTTCGGCAATAAGTTCGTGTTGACGAAGCCGCTTTCCCCGTGATAAACTGAATACGTATAGTATGGAAGGAGGAAAGGCAATGTCGGATACCGTCTGGAGAGTCCTTTTGATCGTGTTGGCGGCCGTTTTCGGACTGGTTCTGCTTGGCTTTCTTTTTCTGTTTCTTTGTACCGTATTCGTCAGACCCGACCGGGAGCAGGAGAAAAGCAGCTCCTTTTACCGCTTTCTGCTGTACCGGGCCGTTTGGGCGGCGGTACGCTTCAGCAGGATCCGGCTGCAGGTCGAAGGAAGGGAAAAAATCGATGAGCTGGTAGAAAGCGGTCAGCGCTTCCTGCTGGTCGGAAATCACATCTCCAATTACGATCCCATCGTGACCTGGTACGCCTTTCCGGAGGCGGAGCTGGCCTTCATCTCCAAGCCGGAAAACTTTTCGATCCCGTTTTTCGGAAAAATCGCCCGCAAATGTCTTTGTCTTCCGATCGATCGGGGCGATGCGCGCAAGGCGCTTCCCACCATCGAGCAGGCGGCGGAGTATGTCCGGGAGGATAAGGTCTCTTTCGGCGCCTATCCGGAGGGAACACGCAACAAAAAGCCCGAGGAGGGTCTGATGAAGTTCCGCTGCGGCGTCTTCAAGATCTCGGAATGGGCGGACCACGTTCCGATCGTGATCCTGGCGGTCGAGAACACGCACAGGACGGCCAGAAATTTTCCCTTCAAGGCGACTCCGGTTACCCTTTCCGTTCTGCGGGTCCTGAAGCGTGAGGAGCTGGAGGGACTGAGCACCGTTCAGATCGGCGCCATCGTCGCGGAGGAGCTGAAGAAAAAGCTCTACCCCGATACGGTCCTGTAAAGCTTTTTGCATGGAGGAAAAGCGTCCATGAAACTGATTTCTTATTATCGATATTCGTCCGGCACCATGATGGGGGGACGCAGCTCCTTTACGGTCAGCTATACCCCGGAAGGCAGATGCCTGTGCGAAAGCCAAAGCAAGAGCTCGGCCAATCTTCCTCTTTATGTGACGCGGTATTATGCCGACGGGCTTCTGGAAAAAATGGACAGTGTATGCGAAAAATACCGGGTATACAGCTGGACGGACCTTCCGGAGGCCGTGAACTTCGGCATGATGGATGGGGGTGCCTCCGGGACAGTATTTCGCTTTGAGGACGGGACCGAGATCCTGCTCGGAGACGGGAAGCTTCCTCCCGCGGAAAGCATAGCCCTGTGGGAGGAGATCGGCGCCCTGCTGAAGGAGGCCGAAGCCTACGGCGTCGACGCGGGGCCGAAGCCCTCGTCCCTGCCGGAGGGCTTTGAACTGCAGAACAGCATGCTGGCACACTTCTATGAAGAGCTCGTTTATGTTCCGTTCGGACAGAAGGCGGCGGCGCCTGCCCCGAAATTCTGCTCCTGCTGCGGCAACAGGCTGGAGCCCGGCCAGGCTTTCTGCGGTGAATGCGGCGCGAAGGTAAATTGATCCGTTAAAAACGGCCCGTCAGGGGGTAAGCTCCTGACGGGCCTCTTTTTGCGTGGATCCGCGTTTATTCGAATTCTTTTCCCGTTACGGTCCCGAGATCGATGCCCTTCGTATCCTTGACCGTGGCAAAGAGCATGACCAGGCCGATGGCAGAGCCGATCATCGCGATCAGCAGGGTGATGAGGCCAATCTTGGCATCGCCGAACACGTTGATCAGGATGATCGTGGCCAGGTAGGCGACGCCGTAGATGATGCCGGAGAGAAGAGAGGAGACGGTCGTGACCGATACGCGCATGTTGGTGGGCGCGGATTCGGAGGCGATCAGGCTGACCATATCGCCGCTGGACCAGTAGCTTCCGATGGCGGCGCCGCAGAAGGCACCGACCAGATAGGGGCTCCATCCGAGACCGGAGCAGCCGATGAAGAAGAGCAGGTAGGTGACGATCGAAAGCAGAGCCATGACCATCGCGGAGACGCGGCGGCCCCACTTATCGGCGATGAAGCCGGGGATCAGCTGGAGCGCGGCGGATGAGAAGGGGAAGATGAACAGCGCCTTGGTGGCATCGGCCGTGGCCATCTGCGTGGCTTCGGCGAGCGTCATGCCGAGCAGCGTGTACTTCTGGGCATAGCCGTAGGTCATGACGGTTTCGTAATAGGAGGTGATGATCATGCCGAACATCAGCAGCCCGTTGCTGAGGGTGACGGAGCGGAGCTGACGGTTGGTCAGGGTGAGCTTCAGGCCGCTGATCAGGCCGCCCTGCTCCTGAGTGGCATCGTGGGAGGCACGGGCGGCTTCGCGCTCCTCGTCGCTCATTTTGAGGAGAGCGATGCGGGAGACCAGGAAGGCGTCCGACTCGCGGATGCAGAACATCGCGATCAGGGAGATCAGCAGGGTCATGGCGGCGGGCAGGTAGTAAACGAAGCGCCAGCGGGACAGATCCGTCTCGGTGATGAAGATGTTGCGAAGCAGGGGGATCATGAACATGCCGAGCGTGGCGACGCATTTGATGACGGAGTAGAGCTTGGCGCGATGCTTGGCCGGTGCGCTCTCCATGATGTAAATGGCCTGCATGTCATGGGGCGTAAAGAAGGCGATGACGATGGTGCCCAGAAGATAGACGGGGATGTTGGTCGAGATACCGACCAGGACCAGGCCGATCCCCATACCGATCGTATTGATGACCAGGAACAGCTTGCGTCCGTAACGGTCGGAAAGAGGCTTGTAGAGATAGGCCAGACCGGAGGCGACCAGAGAGATGGTCCCGATCAGGCTCATGCGGGCGACGGCGACATCGGCGCCGACCAGAGGAGCAAAGACCTGAGAGGCGATGACATACTGCATCTGCGTACCGATCTGGGTGGTGACCTCATCCGCGATGTAAATGACGGAGATGACGAAGATGAAGTAGATCAGGTACAGCGGGCCCTTGGGCTTCCGGTACTCTTTTTCGAGGCGGGCCAGCTCGCGGGCTTCCCGCGCGTGCCGCTTGAGCTTCTGTTCTTCGGTTTCGGTTTTGGCTTTCATGGAGACCTCCTTGCGTTAGGGAAGATAATCGAGAAGCCTGCGGCTTCCGTAGGCTTTTTGCCAGTTGGTGATAAACGATTCAAGCTCCTCGTCGGAGGAGGGAGAGTGCGCGAGGAGCCGAAGCATCGGCAGGGTGACGGTGGCGGCTCCGACGCCAAGCGCTGCGAGGCGGGTGACCTGTGAGGCGACGCGGAAGGAGGCACCGAGCACGACGGCCGGATAGCCCTGTACGCGCAGGGTATTCTGCATTTCGGCTGCAAGCCCGGGCCCGTCCAAGGAGAGATTATCGATGTGAGAGATGTAGGGCGCGATGTAGGAGGCTCCCGCGTGGGCTGCCAGCACGGCCTGCCCGACGGTATAGACCGCGGTCGCGCAAAGGCGGAAGCCGGCTGCGCTGAGACTTTGAAGGAGAGGGAAGGCCTCCGCGCAGGCGGGGATCTTCAGGCAGAGAGGCTCGCCCAGAAAGGCGCGAAGCCGGCGGGCCTCCTCTGCGGCTTCGTTGGGGCGAAGAGAGGTCAGCTGTACGAAGAGCAGGCGGTCTCCGAGGAGCCCGCGGATCTCCTTCAGGCGGGCAGCAGGGTCTTCGGCGCCGCTCCGTGCGAGAATGGTCGGATTGGTCGTGACGCCGTCAAGCGAATAGACGCTGAGCGCCTCGCGGATTTCCTCCGGATCGGCGCTGTCAAGAAAAAGCTGCATGGACTGCCTGCCTCCCGCATCAAAGAATTTCGTAAATAAAACTGGCGCTGTCGCTCAGCTCGATCGAATCGGGCGTGATATCCATGGCGCAGTCTTCCTCGATGCAGGCGCCCTTGGCTCTCATCATGAGGTTGGTCGGGGCGTAGAAATTCATGTCGCCCCAGTTGTAATTGACCTGAAGGAGCTGACCGAGACGGCAGCCGGAGGCGGCGCAGAGGACCTCTGCCTTATGACGCGCGTTTTCGGCGGCCTGACGGAGCAGCTCATCCTTGACGGCCTCGCGGTCCTTGACCGTAAAGCTGATGCTGAAATCGGGCTCCGCCTGGCAGACGGAGAGGGCCGAGAGGATGCGCGACATCCGCTCGGTATCGAAGGCGAAGGAGAGCTTCAGGCTGTGCGTGGCACGGTAGCCGGTCAGGACCTGCCGTCCGCTTCCGTTTTTTTCCTGCCGGTATTCGTATTCGGCGTTGACATTGAAATAGCTGGTTTTCAGATCCTCCGCCTGAAAGCCGAGCGGAGCCAGGGCCTCCTGGATCTGGGTCAGCTGGCGCGCGCCTTTTTTGACGGCGGCGTCATATTGCTTTTCCACCGCGTTCAGCGTCAGGCTGATCTCGATGGTATCGGGAGAAAGCGACACTTTTCCGCTTCCGTTGACAGTAATGATTCGTTCCATAAATAACCTCCGGAATATTTGATCTTAAAGAAATTGTTCGATGATACGGGCGGCCTCCTCGAAGAGAAGGCGCTCTTTTTCGGTAAAACGGCCGAGCTCCGGGCTGTCCAGATCAAGCACGCCGAGGCAGAGACCGTCCCGGAAAAGCGGAACGACCAGCTCGGAGCGCGAGGCGCCGTCGCAGGCGATGTGCCCGGGAAAGGCGTGGACATCGGGCACCAGCTGGGTCCTTCCCGTCAGCGCTGCCGTGCCGCAGACTCCCTTGCCGAAGGGAATGACGGTGCAGGCGGGCTTTCCCGCAAAGGGACCGAGCTCCAGAACCTCGCCGTTTGTCAGATAAAAGCCGGCCCAGTTGAGCCGGGGAATGCGCTCGAAAATAAGCGCGGCCGTATTGGCCAGATTGGATACGGGGTTTTTAACGCCCTCGGTGAGGGCGGAGATTTCGTCAGACAGGGTCATAGCGGCTCCTTTTTATTCAGGCATGCGTTTTAAAATGATATCGCCGTAGCTGCGCAGCCAGCTGTCCCGGCGCCGGTAATCGGGCATGACGCGCAGGACCTCGGCGTAAAAGCGGCGGGAGTGATTCATTTCCTTGCGGTGGCAAAGCTCGTGCACGACCACGCTGTCCAGCACCTCGGGCGGGGTCAGCAGAAGGAGGGCGTTGAAATTAAGGTTTCCTTTGGCGCTGCAGCTGCCCCAGCGTGTTTTTTGGTGACGGATGGTGATGCGCCCGTAATCCACGCCCACGAGCGGCGCATAGTAGGCAACGCGCTGCGGGATCAGAAGCTTTGCCTTTTTGGTCAGCTCGTCCATTTCCTTTTGGGTAAGGGGAGAGCAATCGCCTAAGCGTGCCGCTTTTTGGGCAAGCTTTTTCTGCTCCGCGAGGATCCAGCTCTCGTGCCGCTTTACGAACAGATCGGCGGCGGCCTTGGCGGTCAGCCTGGGGGCCCGGACGGTGACGCCGCGGGTCGTCACCTCGATCGCCATGCTGGTCCGTTTGCTTCTTATCAGTGTATATTCAATCATTGTGTACGAGACGCTCCGGCGCGCCGGACCGAGGCACCGTAAGGTGCACGGCGGCTGCGCGCTTCCCTTTCATTGATATTTTACCACAGCCTTTCTCTCCTGTCACGAAAAAATGCCGGGCGGCTTCCGCAAGGCTTGAAATCGGAAGGGAAAAAGCATATAATCGTAAAAAATACTCTTTAAGGAGAATTCGTGCGATGAAAGAAAAGCGCTCCTCCGGCTTTATTTTCTGGCTGCTCGTCTGGGGCCTCGGTCTGGCCGGACAGATCTGCTGGAACATGGAAAATCAGTGGTTCAACACCTTCGTCTACGCCAAAATCGGCAAGGATCCGTCCATCATTACGGGCATGCTGATCTGGTCCGCCGCCGCCACCACCTTTTCGACCTTTTTCTTCGGGACCTGGGCAGACAGAACCGGCCGGCGCCGCAGCTTCCTTTCTCTCGGATATATCCTTTGGGGCATCTTTACCATCGTTTTCGGACTGACCGAGTTCATCAGCCGTGAGCGCTACGCGCTGGTCGCTTTCTCCGTGGTGGCGGCTGATACGGTCATGAGCTTCTTCGGCTCGATGGGCAACGATGCGGGCTTCAACACCTGGATCAACGACAGCATGACCGACAAAAACCGCGGTCAGCTCGGGGCGGTCCTGGCCACCACGCCCGTGCTGGGAACGCTGCTCGGCACCGTGGTCGGCGGTGTTCTGGTCGGCTCGGACGACAATTACATGCGTCTTTTCATCGTGATGGGCGTTTTTGTCATCCTTTGCGGCATCGTGGCTTTTTTCGCGCTCGGCCCGTCCGAGGATGTCGAGCCCAACCGGGACGGTTCCTTCTGGCATCAGTTTTTCTCTGTCTTTCATTTCAAAAGCTTCTTTGAGATCCGTCAGCTGGTGCTGGTCAGCATCGGTATTTCGCTGTATTTTATCGGCTTCAATGCGTTTTTTGCCTATATCGGCAACTATCTGATCTATTATCTGGGCTATACGGCCGACCAGATGGGCATCATCGAGGCGATTCCGCTGGTGCTGGCCATGTTCTCGGCCATCCCCGTCGGGCACATGCTCAATAAGAACCGTCATCCCTATCTGGCCCTCGGCGCCATTGTGTTTACGATCGTCGGCCTTCTGATCCTGGGGCCGATCACGCCGGCCTCCGTCGATACCTCCAAGCTGTTCAATGCGCAGCTGTGGATCGGCATCTTCATCACCGGCATCGGCTATATCGCCATTCTTCAGACCACCAAGGTCTGGTCCAAGCAGCTGTATCCGCCTCAGAGCCGCGGCCAGTTCGAGGGCATCTGGATCCTCTTCTTCGTGCTGATCCCCATGGTGGGCGGCTCGCTTCTGGGCGAGGCCGTGGTCAAGACCTCCGGCGAGACCTTCATCAACGAGACGAGCGGCCTGACCGAATACATCCCGAACGGCAATGTTTTCTTTGCAGGCGCGGCCTTTGTACTGATTTCCGCCATTCCCTTCCTGCTGACTCTGAAGTATTTCCGAAACAAAAAGAATTCATAATCATCTGAGGTTCTTCATGCGAACATTATCCCTTTCCCTGCAGAGAGACAAAGCTTATCCGATCAGCCGTCAGCTGTACGGAGCGTTTCTCGAGGATATCAACTTTGCCTGCGACGGGGGATTAAACGCCAACAAGGTCGCCAACTACAGCTTTGACGGTCAGTATTATGACAAAAAAACCGGGCGCGCGCTGTCGGATCCGCTGCGTTACTGGACGCTTCAGGGCGGCGAAATGGAAAGCCAGACGGCGGGACAGCTGGACGGGAACAGCCGTTTTCTCTCCTTCTATGTGTCGGAGAGGGCGGTCCTGACCAACCTTGGCTATAACGGTCACGGACAGTATGCCGGCAAGCCTGTCATGTCGGTCGCGGAGGGCGAGAGCTATGACTTTTCCTGCTATATCCGCGGAAACTATGAGGGCCTCTGCCGGGCTTATGTGGCGGCGGAGGATGACAGCCCTCTGACCGATGTCTTCGAGTTTGAGGCGGAGACAGCCTGGCGGAAGGTCTCAACGGTACTGACGGGTCTTCGGACCGATTACGGCAAGCTGGTTTTCGAATTCGAGGGGAAGGGCTATCTGGATCTTGATCTGGTCATTTTCATGACGAGCCGATACTGGGGCTGTCAGGATCCCAAATGGACCGCCGGGCGTCTTCGTCCGGATCTGGTGGAGGCACTTCGCAGACTGTCTCCGTCCTTCCTTCGTTTCCCGGGCGGCAGGCTGGTCAACGGCCGGAATCCCGGGAACGCATACAACTGGAAAAATACGGTCGGACCGCTTTCCGGGCGCCGCTCCGATTTTAACCTCTGGGGCGAGACGATGGAGGACGGCGGCTACGGTCAGTCCTGCCAGATCGGCTTCTACGAATACTTCTGCCTTTGCGAGGATATCGGCGCCGAGCCTCTGCCGGTGCTGAACGCGGGACTTTACGGCAAAAACGGAAAAGCCTATGGCCTGTCGCCGAGCGATCCCCTTTTTGAGAGCACGGTCATTTCGTCCTATCTTGATCTGATCGATTTCTGCAACGGCAAAAAGGGCAGCTCCTATTGGGCGGACCTTCGCTGTGAAATGGGACACCCGGAGCCCTTCGGCCTCAGCATGATCGGCGTAGGAAACGAGAACGGCGGCCGAGGCTACCGTAAGCGCTTCGAAAAGATCGAGGAGGCCGTGCATAAAAAGCAGCCGGGCATCCGCCTGGTTTGCTCCGCGGGCCGCTGCGCCGGCGGGCTGACCAAGCTTTTTCAGTGGCGCTTCTCCAAAAAAATCAATGCCGGCGGCTGGGTCGATGAGCATATCTTCCGGACGCCCGGCTGGTTTATCCGCAGCAGCCGTCACTATGACCGTTACGAGCGCGGCAGCTCCAAGGTTTTTATCGGCGAGTACGCAGCCAACAAGCACGCGCTCGGACGTCGCTACGCGGCCGAGCAGGCCAATCCTTATGAATCGGCTCTGGCGGAGGCCGCCTTCCTGACCGGCCTCGAGCGCAACGCCGATGTCGTCGAGATGGCCTCCTACGCACCGCTCTTCAACATGGTCGGCGGCGTCAACCAGGCACACAGCCTGGTCGAATTCAATCCCTACTGTCATATGATGACCGCCAATTACAAGGTCCAGGAGCTGTTTGCCTGCCATGTCGGCGACAACGGCGTCCCCGTCAAGGGCAGGCTGCCCAAGCGCCTTTTTGCCTCCTGCACCTATGACGGAACGAACTTCTATCTGAAGCTGGTCAATACCGGCCGGGCCCGCTACGGTCTGACTCTTCCGTATGAGGTCGGCTCCCAGACCGTGCTCCATGCGGAGCTCTCTGCCAGAAATCTGCTGACCTTCCGCACGGATCCGGTTCATTCCGTCGATTTTACAGAGGGTCTTCTGAATCCGCCGCGCGATGAATTCGACGGCAGTCCGGTGCTTCGGGATCCGGATGCGCCGGTTCAGACCCTTGCGCTCATCAAACCGCATTCCGTCAATCTTTTTGTCATCCCCGAAAAGAAAAAAGCCTGATTTTCACGAAAGGACAGGAACTATGAAGCTATATATCAAACAGAAGGCTCTGAGCCTGAAGGATCAGTACAGTATTTCCGACGAGAAGGGCGAGGAGCTGTATTTCGCCAAGGGCTCCGCCAGAAAGGGCATGCGCCTCACGCTGTACACGGCGGCCCAGAAGGCGCAGGATCAGCAGGAGCTTGGCCAGCTGAAGCGCAAGCGCCTGTCGATGGCCCCCTGCTACAGGATCTATGTCAGCGGGGAACAGATCGCCACGATCAAAATGGCGGTCAACGCCAAGGATTACAAGGTTTCCGGCCTTGGCTGGAAGGTAAAGGGCAACCGCAGCCTTCGCTCCTATGAGATTTCCAAGGGACTCGGAAAGATTGCGTCGATCAGCAAGAAGGCCTTTACGGTCGGAGATGCCTATGAGCTCGATGTCCGTGAGGAGAGCGAGCTTCTGCCGGCGCTTCTGATCCTGCTGGCGATCGATGAGTGCTGGGGCTGAGCGCCGGATCGCGGGAGAGCTGTGACCGTTCTTTATTGATTTTTTATGCGTTTTTTATGCGTTTTTTCTTGACTTTTTTTTGTGAATATGATACAAATGCATAAATATTGTTTTGTTTTAAAAGATTAAAGTATCACCGCAATTTAGCTTCGAATATGGCGGCGCAGGCCATTATTTGAGGGGTACCGCGAATGTTAATCACCCGTCTCAAATATGAGACGGGTTTGTTATTTTTCCATCCCGAAGGGAGGACATCACTTGTCAAGCGATCAGAATGAAAAGCTGAGAGAGGTTGCGCAGCGTATCCGCGAGATGCGCGAGATCATCGGAATGACCGAGGACGAAATGGCTGTCAAGACAGAGGTTTCGCTCGAGGAATATATTCAGTATGAGGCCGGAAACGTCGATTTCCCCTTCTCCTTTATCCATAAATGCTCCATCGCCTTCGGAATCGGGATCAACGATATCCTGGAGGGCCAGAGTGCCCACCTTTCCTCGTACACGGTCACGCGAAAGGGGAGAGGCCAGCAGACGGCCAAGGAGGACGGCATCGAGATCCGGAACCTGGCCCCCATGTTCCAGAAGAAGATCGCAGAGCCGTACTGGGTCCATTATGAGTACAGCAGCGAGCTTCAGGACAAGCCCATCCATCTGGTCAAGCATTCCGGTCAGGAATTTGACCTGATTATGAGCGGCCACCTGAAGATCCAGGTGGGCGATAACATCGAATATCTGAGCGAGGGCGACAGTATTTACTACAACAGCTCGACGCCTCACGGCATGATCGCCGTGGACGGCCGGGACTGCTATTTCGTCGCCGTCGTGCTGCCCGGCGATTCGAAGACGGCGGAGCCTGCGGTCCGCGATACCTTCTTCCCCGCGCGCAGCTCCGAAAAGAAGCTGGTCTCCGACAAATTCGTCACCGTCGCGGAAAACGAAAACGGAGCGCCCGTCAGCATCGATTTCGTCAATGAGGACAAGTTCAATTTTGCCTTCGATATCGTCGATGCCATCGCCAAAAGCGAGCCGGATAAGCTGGCTCTTCTGCATGTGGCGCAGGACAAAACCGAGCGCCGCTTTACCTTCAATGATATCAAACGCGCCTCCGCCCAGTGTGCCAACTATTTCAAGGCGCTGGGCATCAAG
>JAZQNF010000094.1:0-9076 GCA_045627225.1 Bianqueaceae bacterium | reverse complement strand
TCGGCGGACAGGAAGATGACGTTCTTCGCATCGGGAGCCGCGGAGATGGGCTTGACGATGTTCTTGATGTGCTTGATCGGGTAGGAAACGCGGGTGTTCTCGGTAACGCTCTTGTCAGCGAAATCGATGACGCCGTTTTCGTCGACGGTAACGTTCTCGAGCAGAGCGTTGCGCTTGATGGCCTTGTAGATGTCGGGCTCGGATTCCTTGTCGAGGTTGATGACCTTGGCGTAGCAGCCGCCCTCGAAGTTGAAGACGCCGTTATCGTCCCAGCCGTGCTCGTCGTCGCCGATCAGCTTGCGCTTGGGGTCGGTGGAAAGGGTGGTCTTGCCGGTGCCGGACAGACCGAAGAAGATGGCGGTGTTTTCGCCGTTCATGTCGGTGTTGGCGGAGCAGTGCATGGAAGCGATGCCCTGAAGCGGCAGATAGTAGTTCATCATGGAGAACATGCCCTTCTTCATTTCGCCGCCGTACCAGGTGTTCAGGATGACCTGCTCACGGCTGGTGATGTTGAAGACAACGGCGGTCTCGGAGTTGAGGCCAAGCTCTCTGAAGTTCTCTACCTTAGCCTTGGAGTCCCAGTAGATGGTGAAGTTCGGCTCCAAGTTCTTCAGCTCTCCGCGGGTGGGCTGGATGAACATATTCTTGACGAAGTGAGCCTGCCAGGCGACTTCCATGATGAAACGGATGGCCATGCGGGTGTCCTTGTTGGCGCCGCAGTAGGCATCCATGACATAAAGCTTTTTGCCGGAGAGCTCCTTGACAGCCAGCTCCTTGACGGCCTTCCAGCATTCCTGGGAAGCAGGATGGTTGTCGTTCTTGTACTCGTCGGAGGTCCACCATACGGTGTCCTTGGAGTTTTCGTCTACGACGATGAATTTGTCTTTGGGAGAACGGCCGGTGTAGATACCGGTCATGACGTTGACGGCGCCGAGCTCGGTCAGGGTACCCTTTTCGTAGCCTTCAAGAGAAGGATCCATTTCGTCACGGAACAGCGTAGCGTAGCTGGGATTGTGGACGATCTTGGTGGTACCGGTGATGCCGTACTTGGTCAAATCGATTTTTGCCATGTTCGAGAGCCTCTTTCTATTAAAAAATTTTGTATTGTGATTCAGTGGACGCAGAGATTGATAAAAAATTATCAAATGCGACCAAATATATTATATTCGATTTGGGAACAATGTCAAGAAAAAAGATTTGTTGTAATACAAAGAAAAAAGATTTGTTGTAATACAATATATAGGTAACACATAAACAAAAAAAGAAATAACCCATGTGGTTAATCGGAGGTCAAATGACATACCGAAGATTTGCCTGAATTTCAGGTCACCGAATGAGGTCATGCAGGACTACCTTGGAGTTATGTAAGGCGCCGGTACCCCTGGCTTTTCTTTTTGAGAAAAGTGTAACCTATGTTTGACATCTCAACAAAAAGAAAAAGATTTCTGTTTTTTCTGCATTGTATTCAATACTTTTATGTGTTAAAATAGTTCTATTGTAATCTATACATGCATTTTTTCACCGGAGGATACTAAAAACCATGAACAAAACCGAAATGAACAAGACCGTAAAGGCCCTTGCCACCAATATTCTTACCAACAAGCAGCTTCTGACCAGCGTTGTGGCCAAGCCTGAGGACACCGTAAAGCGCGCTGCCAAGGCTACCGGCACTTCCCTGACCGACTCCATCCTCGGCTCCGTTGTTGACGGCGTCAAGGCCAAGATCGTCGAAATGATCCTGGGCAAGATTACGAACTCCAGCGCTTCTTCCGTAGCGAATCTGGTAGGCGGCATGTCCGGCAACCAGGTCACCTCTCTGCTTGGCACGCTGGTAGGCGGCGCCTCTCAGCAGCCGGCAGCTCCCGCCGGCAATGCGGCCCTGGCCACCTCTCTTCTGGGCGGTCTTCTGGGCGGCGGCGCCGCGCAGCAGCAGGCTCCCGCGCAGGCTCAGTCCAACGGAATCGATGCGGCCAGCCTCGTCAGCTCCCTTCTGGGCAGCGGCGCTTCTCAGCAGCAGGCTCCCGCTAATGCCTCCGCCGGCTCTGCCGATCTTCTGGGCGGCCTTCTGGGCGGTCTTCTGGGCGGCGGTGATGACGAAGAGGAAAAGGATGAAAAAGAGGATTCCGGCAATGCGGGCGGCGGCCTGCTTTCCGGTCTGATGGGCCTTTTCAGCACCGATATTTCCGACGAATACGAGGATGAAGAAGAGGAAGAAGAGAAAGAAGAGAAGAAGACCTCCGGCAAGAAGACGAGCAGCAGCTCTTCCTCCGGCAAGAAGACGAGCAGCAGTTCTTCCTCCGGCAAGAAGACGAGCAGCAGTTCTTCCTCCTCCAAGAAGACGAGCAGCAGCTCTTCCTCCAAGAAAACGTCCAAATAAAACATCAGCCTCAGTCACAAATTCCGCCGTTCCGCATCCGTAATGGCGGAATTTGTTTGTTGATGAATCATCTTCTTTCCGCATGAAAGGAATGTTTCCCATGAGCCTTTGCAGCAGCAAAAAAGAGACCGTGGAAGCTCTTCGCCGCGAGATGCGCGCCGAAGGGATCGCAGCTTATATTATTCTTTCCGAGGACGCCCACCAAAGTGAGTATGTGGCTCCTTACTGGCGCGGCCGTGCCTATGTCAGCGGCTTCACCGGATCTGCCGGCACGCTGGTCGTCACGCTTGAGCGGGCCGCTCTCTGGACCGACGGCCGCTATTTTCTTCAGGCGGCCGCCCAGCTGGAGGGCAGCGGCATCGAGCTGATGAAGTCCGGCGAGCCCGGCGTCCCCTCCTGGCCCTCCTGGATCCTTGCGGAGACTGCCGAGGGCGGCGTCGTCGGCATCGACGGAAGAACGCTGGGGGCATCGGCTGCCGCCCGCCTGAACGAGGCCTTTTCCGCGAAAAAGCTCGGTCTGAAGAGCGTCGATCTGACCGATCGCGTCTGGCCGCTCCGGCCCGCCCTTCCCGAGGCCCCTATCTTCGATTTTCCCGCTCTGTACACCGGTGAGACCCGTCGCGACCGTCTGGCGCGTCTGCGCGCGCACATGAAAAAGCTCGGGGCGGATTATTATCTGATCTGCTCGCTGGAAAGCTCGGCCTGGCTTCTCAATTACCGCGGCAGCGATATCGCCGATACGCCGGTCGCCTATGCCTACACGCTGGTATCCGAAGACGACGCGGTCCTCTTCATCGAGGAGAGCAAGGTGCCGGAAGCACTTCGTGCCTCCCTGGCGGAGGACGGGGTCCGTCTCTGCTCTTACCACAAGGCGGCTGCCGCGCTGGAGGCGCTTCCCGCGTCCGCACTTGCCTACGACCCCGCGCTGATCTCGCTGCTTTTTGAAGAAAAGCTGCCTGCCTGCGTCAAAAAGCTTCCCGAAAAAGAAGCGCCGCTTCTCTGGCGTGCGGTCAAGACCGAGACCGAGATCGCGAACCTGCGTGAGGCTCATCTGCGCGACGGAGCGATCATGTGCCGCTTCATCCGCTGGACCAAGCAGAACGCGGCCGGCAAGCGCGAGGATGAGCTGGCGGAGGTCCTGGACACGATGCGCCGTGAGGCGGACAACAGCCTCGGCATCTCCTTTGAGTCCATCGTCGGCTACGAGGACAACGGCGCCATCATCCATTATGCGCCCGAAAAAGGAAAGGGCAGGACCGTTGAGGCCAAGGGCTTTCTGCTGGTCGACTCCGGCGCCCAGTTCTATGAGGGCACGACCGACATTACCCGTACGCTTTCCGTCGGGCCGCTGACCGAAAAGCAAAAGAAGATCTACACACTGGTCCTGAAGGGCCATCTGCGTCTGGGCGCAGCGGTTTTCCGCGAGGGCACCTCCGGCCCGAAGCTTGACATTCTTGCCCGCGAGGCGCTTTGGGAGAACGGTCTGGACTACAAGCACGGCACCGGCCACGGCATCGGCTTCGTGCTGAGCGTCCATGAGGGACCGCATACCATCAACGGCTCTCAGAACAATGTCGCGCTCGTCCCCGGCATGATCGTCTCCAACGAGCCCGGCTTTTACGAGGCCGGCGAGTTCGGCGTCCGCATCGAGAACGTGGTCGCCGTGCGTGAGCGCAGCGCGACCGAATGGGGCCGCTTCTTCGAGTTTGAGACCCTGACTCTGGTACCCTACGAGCGCGAGGCCATCGAACCCTCCCTGCTGACTGCGGAGGAACGCGCGGCCGTCGACCGCTATCATGAGCGCGTCCTGGCCGAGGTGGGTCCGCGCCTTTCCGGCGAGGATCTGGCCTGGCTGAAAGAGGCCTGCGCCCCTCTGTGATTTCCGAAGCAGGCCTTTCCGAATAAGAGATAGGAGCTTACAGTGAACAATAACGAAACGATGCAGAATACCCGCGTGTTTGACATCAAGGACAAGAAGCTTCGCTTTGTGGTCGATGTGATCTTCTGGGCGATCATTCTGGTCCTGAGCTATATCACTCTGAAGTATTTCATCAATCAGGTAATGCCGCTGGTGCTGGGCTTCGTTTTTGCCGCCATCGCCCGCCCTCTGTCCCGCTGGATGAGCGCGGAGACCTATAAGAAGCATCATAAGGACGGCACGGTCACGGCCGAGAAGCGGAAGATCCGTCTTCCCGACAAGCTGGCCCGCGTGCTGGCGGTGCTGCTGGTCTTTGTCGTCATGGCCGGCATTCTGGCGCTCTTTGTCGTGCGTGCGGTCAATTTTGTCGTTGAACTGGTGGCACGCCTGCCCGGCTACTACGAAAGCACGCTGCTGCCCGCCTTCAACCGCGCCTACGATTGGGTGCTGCGCATGGTGGACGAGTCCAACGAGGATGTGGTCGAACTGATCAAAAACGCACTCCCCAGCCTGATTTCTTCCATGGGCCAGTTTGTTTCCAGCTTCTCCGCCAAGGTACTCTCGTGGGCGACCTCCTTTGCCAGCAAGGTGCCCGGCACGGTCCTTTCCACCATCATCTGCATCATCGCGGCCTTCTTCTTCTCGCTGGATTTCGATGCGATGGAGAGCTTCTTCCGACGCCTCATGTCGAACAAGGTCTGGGAGACCGTCGTTCGCGTCAAGGATTCCTTCCTCGACATGATCTGGCAGTTCATCAAGTCTTATGCCCTGATTTTCGTCATTACCGTGGCGGAGATCGCGGTCGGCCTTCTGATCGTCGGGGTCAAGAACCCTGTGATGATCGCCTGCCTGATCGGTATTTTCGATACCTTCCCCATCGTCGGCAGCGGCATGATCCTGCTTCCCTGGGCCATCATCACGATGATGACGGGCTCGCTCTGGAAGGGCATCGGACTGCTGATCGTCTATGCGGTCGTGGTCGTTGCGCGTGAGTTCCTGGAGCCGAAGATCGTCGGCGCCCGTGTAGGTCTCCGTCCTCTTTTGACCCTGACCACCATGTACATCGGCAACAAGCTGCTGGGCGTCATCGGTCTGTTCGGCTTCCCGATCACGGCGGCTATCCTTTCCGACATGGAGCGGAACGGCTACATCAAGCTGTTCTGGGATGAGCGGCATGCGGCGGAGTCATCTGACGAGGCCGGGACCGGCGAGAATGCGTCCGGGGACGCAGAGGAGAATGCGCCCGAAGCGCCGTCTCCTTCCGCGGAGCCCGGTGCCGATTCTCAAGATGTTGAAAAATCAGATTGAAAGTATACAAGCAATAGTGTATAATGTCGACAGATATATATAAAGACATGTAAGAAAGGGTGCAGCGAAAGTGAGCGAAGAACTGAAAATTTCTGCCTACGGCTACACTTCCACAAAGAATGAGTTCAACCTGGACAATCTGTTTGTGGACGGCCGTACCGTTACGGATCATACGGATCCTCAGGTAAAGATCAGCAAGATCGGAACCGGGGACATTCAGGTATATGCGGTATCGGATGCCGGTGCCATGGCCACCAGCCCTGACAGCGCGTTAAAGAACTCCGAAGAATTCTTTGTCGATCTCGGCAATACGACGGAGGAGCTGGAGGCCGAGGGCAAGGTCGATCGTGAGCCCATCTGGGAATTGATCTGTGACTCGACCGACAAGATCCAGGCCAGAGCCTACCGCAACGACGAAGAGATCCAGGGGCTGTCCTTTGCGTCTCTGTTTTTCCAGGGCAACAGGGGACTGGCAGTGCATGCCGGTGACTGCCGCATCTACGTCATCCGCGGCGGCCGCATCCTGAGGATCACCGAGGATCATCTGAAAGTCACCGAGCTTTTAAAGCATAAGGTCATTACGCCCGAGCAGATGGATATCCGCAAAAAGGATTCCGAGCTGACCGCCTACGTCGGCATGGATGATGTCGCCGAGGCCCGCGAGCGCTTCTTCTCCAAATATTTCATTTTCTATCCTGACGATATGTTTCTTCTGTGCACGGACGGACTGTCCGATACGCTCCGCACGAACGAGCTGGAGCGCCTGGTCCGTCAGGCCAAGAACGCCGAGCCGACCGAGCTCCTGCAGGCCCTCTGCGAGCGCGCCTACGATAAAAACGAGGACGATTTCGCGGCTATCCTGCTGAAGATCGAGAACACCGAGGGCGAGGCTCCCTCCCGCGGAAGCCAGACCATCCCTCAGGTCGGCAGCTTCTCGGACAAGACCGAAAAAGAGCAGAGCGCCAGCGCTCCCGCCGGACGCGAAGAAACCCCCAAGAAGCCCGCAGCGCCGGTAGCCCCTGTCCGCAGCGAAAAGCCTCAGGACGAGGACGACTACGATGAGGATGACGAGGACGAAGACGATGACGATGATGAGGAGGGCTTCAGCCTGGCAGGCCTGTGGGCAGGCATCTGTGCAGCCGCTTCCTCCGTCGGTGCCTTCTTTGCCCGTCTCTTCGGCGGCGCCGGAAAAGACGCGGACGACGAAGATGATTACGATGAGGACGATGAGGACGAGGACGACGAGGACGACGAAGACGATGATGAGGAGGAAGGCTTCCTCAGCCGCATGATGGGACGCCTCCGTCAGGAGCCCAAGCTGGCCGCCATCGCTGCCGGCATCGTCGTGATGCTGGTTCTGCTGATCGTCCTGATGGCCAGTGCCTGCCGCGACGACCGTCCGGAGCCCGTTGAATCCAAGCCCGAAAGCCGGATCGAATCGACGGTCGAGTCCGAGCCGGATTCCGAGCCCGAGTCCGAGGCCGAATCCGAACCCGAGTCCGAAATCGAGTCCGAGCCCGAATCAGTTGTTGAGTCCGAGCCTGAGTCCCAGGTCGAGTCCGAACCGGATTCACCGGCGCCCGTTGACGGCCCCCGCAGCTATGTCGTCAAGAGCGGCGACGGCTGGGGAACCGTTACCCGTGCGCTCTATCCCGAATATGCGGATGCGAACTGGAACATCATCTCCGCTATCAACAGCTATCTTCAGACCTACAACGATAAGACCAAGCTGACGGTCGGGTCGACCATCAACGGCCCCTCCCTCGAGGAGCTCAAAGCCGCCCTTGATCTGGAATGATCGGATAAACATGAGTAAAAAGACCACCAAACCGCGCCGATGGATATGGCCTGTCATTTCCATCGGCGCAGGCCTTATTCTGGGCATGATCGTAAGCTTTTCGGTCGGCTGGGTGCTTTCCGCGCGGGAAAACGGCGAGCATTACTCCGTTGCGCGTGAGAACGGCTACAGCGGCCGTCCCGGCGCCGAAAAGCTCCTGCCCGTGCAGCTGTCCTTCGATGCCGCATCCGTCGTCTCCCGCGTCAACGGCTCGGTCGTGACGGTCATTTCCTACGACCGCAGCTTCTGGTACGGAGACGGCTCGACCGGCTATGCCCTTGGCTCCGGAGTTCTCTTCCGCGAGGACGAGACCTATTATTATCTCCTGACGAATGAGCATGTCGTCGACGGCGCCATCGCGGCCACGCTGTATTTCCGCGGATCTGCGCAGCCGGCCGCCGAGATCATGGGCGGCAATGCGGACGCCGATGTCGCGGTGCTTCGCGTGGCAAAGGCGGACATCGCCGCGGATATCCTCCCGACGCTCTGCCTGGCGGAGATCGGCGACAGCGAGCATCTCGGCCGCGGCGATTTTGTCGTGGCGATCGGAACGCCTTCCTCCCTGTCGTACATGAATACGGTGACCGTCGGCGTCATTTCCGGTCTCAACCGGACGATCCGCGTCGAGGGCCACGAGCGGCTCTATCTTCAGATCGATGCCGCGCTCAACCCCGGCAACTCCGGAGGCGCCCTCTTTGACGCGGAGGGCAGGCTCATCGGCATCAATGCCGCCAAGGTCAAAAGCGTCTACGGCGTCAATCTGGCGCTGCCCATCAATGAATTTATGAATATCGCGGAAGCGCTGATCGGAGAATTTGCTCAATGAAACAGTCGGTTATCGTGGCGACACGCAACGCCAACAAGGTCCGGGAAATGCAGGAGATCTTCGGTGAGGACTTTTCGGTTCTGCCGATGGATGCCGTCGCCCCGGCGCTCGAGATCGAGGAGGACGGCTATACCTTTGAGGATAACGCCGCCATCAAGGCCCGCGCTCTCTGGGAGGCCCTGCCCGAAAAAGCCCTGGTGCTGGCCGATGATTCCGGCCTGGAGATCGACTTTCTGGGCGGAGCGCCGGGTATTTTCTCGTCTCGCTGGCTGGGCGAAAAGACTCCCTACAGCATCAAAAACGCCCACATTCTGGAAGAACTCAAGGATGTCCCCGAGTACCGCCGGGGCTGCCGTTACGTCTGCGCCATCGCGGCGGTGACGCCGGAGGGAAGGCTCATCAGCGTCCGCCGGACGATGGAGGGGCGGATCGCGGAGAGCGTTTGCGGCGATAACGGTTTCGGTTACGATCCGGTCTTTTTCGTGCCCGAATGCGGCTGCACCGCGGCCGAGCTCAGCGAGGAGGCCAAGAACAGCATCTCTCACCGCGGGAAGGCGCTTCGCGCGATGACAGAAAAACTTCGCGAGGCCGGAATTTTAGCTTGACATTTGGCGAAAGGGCCTTTATAATCTTATACGTTGCTAAAAAAGAAAGCCTTGCCGGGGTGTGGCTCAGTTTGGTAGAGCACCTGGTTTGGGACCAGGGGGCCGCAGGTTCAAATCCTGTCACCCCGATTTCCGCGGCGAATGCTGAGTAAGTTGTGCCTATAGCTCAGTAGGATAGAGCAGCGGCCTTCTAAGCCGCGTGTCC
>JAZQNF010000093.1:0-8263 GCA_045627225.1 Bianqueaceae bacterium | reverse complement strand
ATGAAAAGCTCCTTTGCGCCAACGGCAGCCGGATGCTCGAGGCACTTCCCCGGCCGGGCGTTCAGCAGCCGGTCTCCTTCTCCGATTTCCAGATGGATCCCTTTGACGGGCATTTCAAGGGCGAGATCCGCCTGGCGCATTACTACCGTCCCGACGGAAGCGTCGTCGAGCTGACCGGCGGCAGCGTCAACGGCTGCCTGCCCGAGCTGGCCGGAAGCCTCGTTTTCAGCCTCGAGCGCTACGCGGATATGCAGTACGAGGGGCCGATGAGCGTCCTGATCCCCGGTGTTGCCGTGGCCGGAGCCTAACGAAGTCATACGCATTATTACGCCGCCATCAATAAAGCCGTCCGAAAAGCTTTCGGACGGCCTTTTTTTAATTCTCGTCGATTTTTTTCGCCAGCCTCATCAGGATCTCCAGGCTGTGCTCCGTGTCCGGATGATGCTCGCCCAATGCGTGGGAGCGAAGGGCATAGACCTCGCCCATCCGCTCATACGCGGCCCTCAGATCGCCGCTCTTTTCATACATGCGCGCGATCTTATACAGGCAGAACAGCGTTTTCGGATCCTCCGGGCCGTACAGCCTCCGATAAAGCTCATGCTCCTTCAGAAGAAGCGGCATGCCCCGGGAATATTCACCCTGCTTCAGGGTCACGAAGGCCAGATTATCCAGGACCGTCAGCGTATCCGGGTGCGCCTCCCCCAGGATCTTCACCCGCCGCTCATAGGCCTTTCGGAACAGCTCCTCCGCCCGGGGGTAATCGCCGGTGTTCACATAGGAAAAAGCCAGATTGTTCAGACTGATCAGGGTATGCGGATGCTCCTTGCCCAGGATCCTCGTCCGATGCAGATAGATCTCCCGGTTCCATTCCAGCGCGCGCTGATGATCGCCGAGCTTGTCGGCGATGCCCGCCAGATTGTTGAGGCTGGTCAGGGTGCTCGGATGCTCCTCGCCCAGGGTCCGTCGTTCGGCCTCGTAGGCCTTTTCGGCCAATTCGCGGGCCCGCTCGCAGTCGCCGCTCCTCATATAGTCGAGCGCCAGGTTATTGAGGCTTGACAGCGTGCTCGGATGCTCCTCGCCCAGGGTCCGGCATTTGGTCTCATAGGCTTGCTCATCCAGCTCGATCGCCCGCGCATGATCGCCGAGCTTTCCGTAGGTCCCGGCCAGATTGCTCAGGCTGATCAGGGTTTCCGGATCGTCCTCGCCGAACACCCTCCGGTAAAGCGCATAGGCCTTTTCGTTGAGCTCAAGCTGCCGCGGATAATCGCCGAGCTCGCCCAGGATCGAGGCCAGGTTGTTCAGGCGCCTGACCGTACGCTGATCCTCCTCGCCGTACAGACGGACACAGCCCTCATACAGCCGCTCGCGCCATTTGAGGTCCTCGCGCCAGTTGAGGCGCACGTAGCGGCCCGCATGATAAAGCTCGCTCAGCTTTTCCATCGCGGGCAGGAAGCCGGCCTCTGCCGCGGCCGTGATCATTCCGACGCCGCGCTTCGGGTCCGTCTCGACATCGATGCCTTCCAGGTACGCGAGGCCGATCATATAGTTGTGCTCCGGATCCCTGTCGTTCTCCGCGAGCGCGATGTCCTTGAGCTGTTCATAGAGCGCCGCCTGAAGCGCGGCCGGGTCAAAGCCGTTCACGAGAGCGGGAAGCCCCGCGAACTCGCGCTGAAGCGCCGCATCCTCCTCGCCGCTCAGGGCCGACATCTGCACCGGCAGGATGCGTAAGGGGTGCTCACGGGACGGATCCTCGGCGGCCCTTTTGGCCATCGGATACTCGTTCTCCATGACATAGTTGCGCCGCCCCTCGGGCGTATACTTGGTGAGGGTGGGCGTCACGGTCAGCGCGAAAACGCGGCTCAGATCGAGCGCCTCCCCGATCTTTTCATCGAAGGCCTCGCCGGGGGTCAGGAACTCATCGAACCAGACGGCGATATCGCGGTAGCGCGGCTCGGCGTGGATGAGACGGATCAGCTCGTTCGCGAAGACGCGGTCGGCCTTCCGATAGCTGAGGAAAATGTAGGCATCGAAGGACTTCCGGATGCGGCTGATCGTGGCCGGATCCAGCAGCGTCCCCGAGAGGAAGAGCTTCAGCTTTTCGGGATAGGGGACCTCGGTCGGATCGGAGGAGAAGGGCGCCAGGTACTGACGCGTGCCGAAGTTTTCGGGAAGCGAATACCAGGGGTCGATGCCGATGTCGAACATGAGCGGGAGGATGAGGGCGCCGCTCTCCTTGGCGAAGGCGAGCTCCTCGCGGGCAGCGCTCGGCTCGGAGAGGAAGCGGAAGGTCACGGGGAAGACGAAGAGATTCATGCGGCCGAGATCCAGCGCGCGCGTCTCTTCGGGAAGCGGCTCCGTCATGTCGGCCCGGTAAAAAAGGGCGCAGTCGGCCGCCTCGAAAAGATCGGCTGAGACCTTTTCGAAGCAGCGTTCAAAATCGTCCGGATGACAGGCCAGATAGACCCTCGGCATGTCCTTTGAGGGAGCGTTTCCCCGGGTCCTGACAAGAAGCTCCTGCATAGCTTACCTCCGTTTTGCCTATGTATTTATCCTGCCTGCGCAGCGGACTCGCAGCCGGCTGCGGCCGGCTTATGAAAATCGTTTCTCCTCCTCGGGCAGATCGAGCCCGATCGTGCCGCCGGGATTCATCCGGTAGTCCGGGTCGAAGTAGTTCTTGAGGGCACGGATCACACCGTACTCGGTCTTGCGCAGATAGCCCTCCAGCCAGGGAGCGAACATCTTGCCGATGCCGTGATGGTGCGAGATCGCCGCGCCGGAGCGCTGGATGGCGTCGAGGATGGTCGTGTGGTAGCGCTTGAATTCCTCGGCGTCGGTCATCGGCGTGAGGAAGATGAAATAGAGGTTGGCGCCCTGCGGGTAGCAGTGCGACATGTGCGTGGTGACGATGGTGTGGGGCAGGGCGTGGCAGACCTCGCGGACCTCGCGGTGCACCTTCTCCATGTTGGACCAGTTGACCGTGCACTCGAGGGTGTCGGTCACGATGCCGAAGTCCATCATCGTGTCGCGCAGATAGGGGTCGTTGAAGCGTCCCTTTTCCCAGTTCTTGCAGACGAAGCCGGTCAGGCTCATCGCGCCGTGGGCGCGGGCGATGCGGCGGATGTTTTTCGCGACGTTTTTCGAGTAGCCGCGCTCGCCGTCGGTGAAGCCGAGGAAGAGGCAGCGCTCCATGTCCTTGTAGCCGGCCAGCTGAAGCAGCGGCGCAAGAGGCGTTTCGTCGACATTGTAGAGCGAGAGCATGAGATTGGTCTCCTCGGGGTCGGAGAGACGGAAGACCGAGGAAAAGCCGCTTTCGTGCTGCATCATCTCGCGCGCGGCGTCCATCGCATCCTCCCAGCTCCGGAAGATGTAGGAGAAGCGGCGGCGGTTTTCGGGCATGAAGCGGAAGACCTTGAGCGTGACCTCGGTGAGGACGCCGAAGGTGCCCTCGCTGCCCATCATGATCTGGTTGAGGTTGGGACCGGTGGCCTCGCGGGGATAGTGGCTGGTCGTGACGGGGCCGAGCGGCGTAGCATAGTGCTGCGAGAGCACGATGTCGCTGATGCAGCCGTAATAGGTCGAATTCTGGCCGCTGCCGCGGGTGACGACCCAGCCGCCGACGCTCGAGTATTCGAAGGACTGCGGGAAGTGGCCGCAGGTGTAGGCACGCTTGGCGCCGAAGCGCTCGGGCGCCTCATTCAGGGCCTTCTCCAGCTGCGGGCCGGAGACACCGGCCTGGACCGTGATGGTCTGGTCGGTCTCGTTGAAGGAGAGGATCTTCTGAAAATTCCGGCGCATATCGAGGGAGACGCCGCCCTGCATGCACTCGACGCCGCGGGTGACGGAGGACCCGCCGCCGTAAACGGTGAGCGGCAGGCCGTTCTTCACGCAGTAATCGACGATCTGCTGGACCTCGTCCGTCGTCTCCGGATAGAGGACCACGTCGGGCAGATGGTCGATCTTTCTTTGGCGCAGCCGCATGAGATCGTAGGCGGTCTGGCCGTAGGCGACCGAGAGGCGGTCATAATCGCCGGTCGAGACCTTCTCCTCGCCGAGGAGGGCGACGAAGGCCGCACGGTCCCGTTCGCTCAGCCGGGAGGGATAGCCGGCGAGGCTGACCTCTTCAAAGCCGGTATCCATCGCGTAGTCGCGGAAATCGTCGTCGGTCAGCTCGAAGCGCTCCTTCATCATTTTATAGAGCGTTTCCTTGGGGTATTTGACAAAGCTCGGATCGCCCCAGCGAAAAATGGAGCGGAAGCTGTGGATAGGGGCCGGCTCGCGGACCCAGGCGGGCTCAAAGCCCTTGTAGGGTTTACTCATTTTATTCTCCTTCCGGTCGGTCCGACCGCTCACAGTACTTTTTTGATCTTTTTGCAGATAGGGGTCATCTGCCGGTAGAGGCCTTCATAGATGCCAAACAGTTCCTCGTAGCGCTCGTGACGGGCGGGGTCCGGCTCATAGACGGTCGTGGTATGGCACATCGCCTCGCAGGCCTCGTCATAATCGCGGAAGCGGCCGAGGGAGACGAAGGCGACCATCGAGGAGCCCAGAGAGCTGGCCTCGTGCGTCTGGATCTGCTTGACGGGCAGGCCGAACATATCGGCGGTCAGCTGCAGGACGGCCTTGGAGCGGGCGCCGCCGCCGGCCGCAAAGAGCTCGGTGATGCGGGTGCCGCTGCTCTTTTCCAGCCATTTGCGTCCCTTCATCAGCTCGAAGTTGATGCCCTCGATGATGGCGCGGTAGATGTGGTATTTCGTATGACGGTCCGTAAAGCCGATCATCGAGCCGCGCGCGTTCGGCTGGACCACGCCGGGCGTCCAGTAGGGCGAGATGAACAGGCCCTCGCTGCCGGGCTCGATGGCCTCCATGCGCGCGTCCAGCAGTGCCTCGGGATTGATCCCCGCGCGGCGGGCGTCCTCAAGCTCCTCGCTGCAGAATTCATTGACGAACCAGGTCACCATCCAATAGCCGCGGTAGATCTGGATCTCCTGGTTGAAGCCGCCCGGGAATGCGGCGGGGTAGGCGGGCAGGAAGGGCTGAGGCTCGACGTAGCGCGGCAGCGAGTCCTGGATGGTCGAGGAGGTGCCGAAGGAAACGGCGGCCGAGCCCGGCCGACGGACGGACAGACCCAGCGTCTCGCAGCCCTTGTCGGAGCCGGTCGCGATGAGCGGCAGACCCGCCGGGATGAGCGTCTCGCGCGAGGTCTCCTCCGTGATGCGCCCGAGCTCCTCGCCCGGCTCGCGCAGCTCGATCAGCTTGTCGGCGGGGATGTCCGCCATGCAGCGCGTCAGACCGTGCGCACCGATCCAGCGGCGTTTCCTGTAATCAAAGGGCAGGTGGGCGATGGTGCTGCCGACCGAGTCGACCAGCTTCCCCACCAGCCTGTACGTCAGATACGCGGAGAGGAGCACGAAATGCGCTGTCTTTTCCCAGCGCTCCGGATCGTTCTGCATGATCCAGTTGCAGACCGAGCCCTTGATCTGCGCCTCGACCGTATCCTCCATCCCCACCAGCTTAAAGACCGGCCGGCGAAGGCCCAGCACCTTCGGATCGTATTTCGCCTCGCGCTGATCGAGCCAGACGATGATGTTGCCGAGCGGCTGATTGTCCTTATCCAGGCAGAGCACGGTATCGCGGATGGTCGTGACCGTCACCGCGGCGATGTCCGCGACAGCCTCCGGATTGCGCCCGAGCAGGCTCCGGCAGGCCTGCACCATGCCGTTCCAGTAAAAGTCCGGCTTCTGCTCGGCCCAGCCGGGCTCGGGCGAAAGATAAGGCGTCTCGTAGGTCAGCTTTTCCTTGTCGACAAAGCTTCCGTCCGGGCGGCACAAAAGCGCCCGAAGGCTCTGCGTGCCGATATCAAAGGTCAAAATCAGCGGTTCGCTCATGCGTTTTCCTCCTTAAGGGACAGCGGCCCGGGACAGTCGGCCGTGGCGATGATATCGACGGAAAGCCCGAGGATATCGGGAATGAGGACCTCGCCCACGCGGACGGGGCGGGTCAGGGTATATTCGTTGATAAGGCTCATCAGCTCGGGGATGCGCGCCTTGGGGACCTCTCCGGCGGTGCGGACAGGAAGCATCGGGCGCGATGCGAAGACCGTGCGCACGCTGGTGGTGAGGCTGCGCATCGGCTTGGTCATCTCGGCGATGGCGTAGTCGCGGCCGCGCCGGCAGCGGTTGCCCGTCACCTCGAAACGCCGGGAATCAGCGGCTTCGCCTTTCGAATCATTGTCCTCGCCCTTCAGGCTGTCGGCCTCCTTCGACAGCTCGCACACGAAAAGCTCGCAGCTGTTCGGGCAGACGATGCAGGAGATCGCGCCGGGGCTCAGCGGATGGCGCACGGGAGGTTTGACCTCCTGCGGACCCGCCTGGGGAAGGCAGCCCTTCACGTAGGCCGCCGCCGCGCTTCCGGCCGCCTCTCCGCTCTCGGAGACCGAGTCGACCAGATCGTAGACGTGGAAGCAGTTGCCGCAGGCAAAAACGCCGGGCAGCTTCGTCATGTAGTTCAGATCGAGCGCCGGACCGCCGGTCTTCGGATCCGCCTCGATGCCCAGCTCCGCGGCCAGCTCATTCTCGGGAATCAGACCGACCGAGACGATCAGGGCATCGCAGTCGATGCGCTCCTCGGTCCCGGGGATGGGCCGCCGCGCCTCATCGACGCGCGCGACCTCGACGCCCTCGACGCGGTCGTCTCCGAAGATGCGCGTGACCGTCATCGACAGCCGCAGCGGGATGCCGAAATCCTCGAGACACTGGCGGATATTGCGGCCGAGGCCGGAGGGCTCCGGCATGATCTCGTAGACGCCCAGGACCTTCGTCCCCTCCAGCGTCAGACGGCGCGCCATGATGAGGCCGATATCGCCGCTGCCCAGGATGACGCAGCGCTCGCCGATCTTCTGACCGAGCAGGTTCACATAGTGCTGCGCGCAGCCCGCGGTAAAGACGCCGGCGGGACGCGTTCCGTGGATGCCCACCTGCCGGGGCGTGCGCTCGCGGCAGCCGGTCGCCAGGATGAGCGCTCTTGCGCCCAGATGGAGGAGGCCGCTCTCCCTGACCAGCGTCAGGTCAAAGCCGTCTCCGGTCTGCGTGATTTTCGTCACGAAGCTTTGGCAGAGGAGACGGATCCCCAGCTCCTCCGCGCGGCGGATGAAACGGGCCGCGTACTCCGGGCCCGCCAGCTTCTCGCCGTAGCGGACCAGGCCGAAGCCATCGTGGATGCACTGCTTCAGGATGCCGCCGGGGGCCGCCTCGCGCTCGAGGACGCAGACCGACGCGCCTTCCTCCGCGGCACGGATCGCCGCCGCCAGCCCCGCCGGGCCGCCGCCGATCACGATGATATCAAAGCTCTCCATGCTCCGCTCCTTTCAGAGGGCCGGCCGTCACATAGGAGGCCCGTCCCTTTTTCGTCACTGCCTCCGTCGGCACGCCCAAATACTCCGCGATGATCTGCTGCACGAGCGGCGAGCAGAAGCCGCCCTGACAGCGCCCCATGCCGGGCCGCACACGGCGCTTGACCGCGTCCAGGGTCGGTACCGAAACAGGGCTTCGAAGCGCGTCCAGGATCTCCCCGCGGGATACCTCCTCGCAGCGGCAGATGATGACGCCGTAATCGGGGTTCTTCGCGATGAGCGCGGCGCGCTCCTCCTCAGGCAGTCCCGCGAGCCGGGGAATGGGCCGGCGGATCGGATCGAAATCCGCTTTCTCCTCCGCGCCGCCCAGGAGTCCGACCGCCATCGCGGCCACATCGACGGAAAAGGCCGGCGCTGCCGTCAGTCCCGGCGACTGGATCGCCGCGCAGTGCACCAGATTTTCGGTCATGCGTCCCTTCTCGATGATGAAATCCTCCTCAAAGGAGGCCGCGCGGACGCCGGTAAAATAGGTGATGATATCGCGCCCGGAGAGCGCGGGAATGGTCTTTTTCTGCTTGGTGAGGAGACGGTCGATGCTTTCGGGCGAGGTCGAAAAATCCTCGCGCAGAGGCGTCTCGACGGCATCCGGGCCGACCAGGATGTTGCCGTGCACGGTGTGCAGGATCCCGCCGCCCTTGGTATTTTTCTCCTGATGGGCGAGGGTCTTGAAGGAGACGATCGAGCTCGTCAGGCCCTCCGCGCGCCGGTCCAGGATGAGCTCCGTGCCGCGGCGCGGATGCAGGGAAAAGAAGCCGTCGCCGGCCATCTCCGCGATGCGGTCCGCGAAGCAGCCCGCCGCGTTCACCACGACCTTCGGATAGACCGTGCCGCGGTTGGTGCGCACCGAAACGATGC
>JAZQNF010000092.1:0-6162 GCA_045627225.1 Bianqueaceae bacterium | reverse complement strand
TATTTATGGTGAGCTCCATCCTTTTGACGAAGATTTTGATAAGGAATGGTTTGACGGTGTCTACGTATTCAAGCTGGATAACACCATCATCACCGGTCTGGCTTCGGATGAATCGGAATGGGCGCCCGGCACGTGGCCGATGATGCTGTACGAAGGCGAAAGCGGTCTTGTGATCGGGCAGTGGCTGATCGTCCTCGAGGGCGGCGGGAAGTACCACTTCGAGTTCAGGGATTCGTGGCTCCGCGGTGCCGGTGAAGAGAGAAAGACCGAAGAGTTTGAAAGCCTGGAAAAGGAAGTGGAATCCTGGTTCACGTTCAAGGCTGAAGAAAGCTACGACGAATGGGCTGTGTTCAATTTCGACGGATATTATCTGGAGGAGACCGATCCGCAGGGATATGACAAGTATTATCTGATGGTTTGCCCGGAGGGCGATTATACCACGTATGAAGAAGCAGACGCCGTCGATTTAACCTATTGCGGCATTGGCGGTTTCGATTACGCGAAGTGCCCTTATCGTTTCGCGTTTGAGCAGTACGGGCTTGAAAACGGCAGATACACGATGGTGCTTGCGAAGATGGGCGGTGACGTTGAAGTGCAGTTCACGGCTGAGAAGAAGAGCCCTACCGATTGGGTCATGGACTTCTCGAATGCGAAGTGCCCCAAGCTGGAAGGCACAGGGGAAAGTACAGAGGAAAGTACAGCGGAAGATCCCGCGGAATACAGCCGCGAGTATTGGGAAGACAAATATCCGGGCGAGAATATTTGTCCTTTCTATATCGAGGAAAACGGAGTGGACCGCAGCTACTACTGGGTTTCCGGTTTTGAAGGCTGGAACGGTACGATCGAGAGCTGGATCACTCAGCCCTTTAACTGGAACGGCTGGCACAAAACAGAGGATGGCTGTATCGTGAACCGGGACGAGACTCTGAAGATCACCGACGACTGGGCAAATGGCGATGAATCCATGTCCAGCTACTGTACAGTCACGACAGAGCAATATGTTCCGGGTTCTTCAGGAACGCCCGACGAGGAAAGCTCTTCTGAAGGAACGTCCGAGCCTTCCGCTGAAAGCAAAGTTCTGAAGGCCTGCGGTCTTACGATGGACGATGTCATTACGGGCATCGGAAAATCTGCCGGCGATATTACGGAAGCCGACGATGTTTTTGCAGTATCCTTATACTGCGAAGACAGCTCCTTTGCCTCCTTTGAAGCCTGGCTGAATGCCCTTGCGGAAAACTGCAGGAAGGTATCCACTGACGGCAAGCTTTATGAGGATGAATGGAGCTGGACGGAGATCAATGACTTTGAGCTCGAGCCGAATGCAATCAACGCGATTCTGTTCATATACAAAACGACAGGACACTCCGTATATGTGACCGCATCGAATGAAGGTTCGGTTGAGGGAGCTTTCTCCTGCAGAATTCAGGTCTATTAACGAATTGACCGTGGCAAAGCCCCGCTTGGAAGCAGAATTTTTCCTGGCTCCGAGCGGGGCTTTTTTCTTGCGCTCCGGGGGGGATCGGACAAAACAGGTTGGTAATACCACTCGGAATCCGCATCAGGGCTGAGGAGTCTGTGATATTTCTTTCTTGACATGTGACCACCTGGTCACTATGATAGAAGCTGTGGTACGGTCATATCGCTTATACGGAGGTCATCATGGAAAATACTACCGGAGAAAAGATTCTGGATGCCGCGCTTGTCAGCTTCGCCGAAAACGGATACAAGGGAACCAATCTGCGCGATCTGGCCGCAGGGCTTGGCCTCAGCAAGTCTGCGTTATATAGACATTATGACAGCAAGGAGGAGATCTGGAATGCCGTCATCGACCGAATGGAGACTTATTATGCTTCCCGATTCGGATCGCCGGGGGAAATGCCTCCTGCGCCGAGGTCCTGTGAGGAGCTGATTACGATGACCATGCGGATGCTGGATTTTACCATGCATGACCGGCGAGTGATCCTGACCCGGCAGCTGCTGCTTAAGGAGCAGTTCCGGGATGAAAGGGTGCGTCAGCTGGCCACTCGGCACTTTCTGAGCGGGACAAAGGAAATCTACGCGTCGATTTTTGCGGAAATGATGGAGAACGGGATCCTCAAAAAGGATGATCCGGAGCTGCTCGCGTTTTCCTTTACGGCTCCGATCACGGTCCTCATTCATTACCGTGACCGCGAACCCGAAAAAGAGCCGGAGATCCTGCAGCAGGTGGAAGCCTTCGTGAGGCATTTTATCAAGACTTATCAGGAAACCGGCTCGTCCCCGGAATAGCCGTCTTCGATTCGTCGGGCAGAATAAAAGAAACGGAGCTCAGTAAACTTGATAGAAACGAAACGCTTGAAAATATACATGGCTTCTGAAGAACAGATGGAAGCATTGATAGCCGCGCAGTCCGACCCCGTTCTGAAGGCGGCATACACGGAAATGCTGGACGGGTGTCTTGCTCATCCGGACGAGTGGGCATGGTATGCCGGCTGGATGATCGAACGGCATGACGGAACGCGGATAGGAGAGCTGTGCTTTAAAGGGATCGATGAGTCCGGCGTGACTGAAATCGGATACGGCGTGGCAGAGAAGTATCAGGGCTTCGGATACGCGACAGAAGCGGTATCCGCCCTTGCGGACTGGGCGCTGCATCAAGCGGGCGTGAGCTGTGTAAGGGCAGAAACGGAAGCATCCAATATCGCCTCTCAAAGAGTCCTGTTAAAATCGGGTTTTATTCCGACGGGAGAAGAGGGCGAAGAGGGACCGCTTTTTGTCCGCAGGATCACGATCCGTCCGGAAGAACATAAGGATTATAAAGATATCGTTTCGCTGGTGCTTCGATCCTTCAGGGAAGGGACGGACTATTCCGACGGCGCGGATATCGTTGCGCTGATCGAGGAGATCCGCGATTCCGAGTACTACGTCCCGGAGCTTTCGTTCGTTGCGGAGCTTGAAGGCGAGATCGTCGGGCATTTCCTGTTTTCGCGCTTTCCCCTGTCCGAGACGCCGGAGGGCGGACACGGCAAAGCCATGGATACCGACCTCGTGATGCTCGCACCCGTTTCCGTTCACGCCGATCATCTGCGGCAGGGCATCGGCTCGGCCATGATCAGACTTGGCATCGAGAAAGTCAAAGAAAGGGGATTTGCGGGGCTTATCGTCGAGGGGTATTACCGTTTTTACAACACGGTCGGCTTCAGAACGTCATCCGAATACGGCATCTTTCCCGTCAGCGGATACCCCATGACCGATCCGAGATGCCAGATGTGCATGGAGACCTTCCCCGGCTCGCTGAAGGCTCATGGCGGTTATGTGGTGTATGATATGTATTGCAATGCATGAGATGAGCCTGTTCAAACGGTACGCTCATTTGGGCCTGCAGGAGAAGGACAGATGAAGGTGAAAGAGACTTTTTATACCGCCGACCGTGCGGAATGGCGTGAATGGCTGCTTCAGAACTTCGAAGCAAAGACGGAGATATGGTTTGTTTTCCCCTCGAAAAGCTCGGGGGAACCGGCGCTTTCGTATAACGATGCCGTGGAAGAAGCGCTCTGCTTCGGCTGGATCGACAGCACCGCCGGACACATCGATGATGAGCACGGTGTGAGGCGTTTCACACCGAGAAAAGACTACGGTTATTTTTCAAGACCGAACATCGAGCGCCTGATCCGGCTTGACCGGCAGGGATTGATCCATCCGGCAATACGCCCGGCTGTCGCGGATATCATCGCAAAAGAATATGTTTTTCCGGAGGATATCCTGGAGGCTCTCCGGGCCGATGAGACGGCGTGGAAAAACTATCAGGGCTTTCCGGAAGCCTACAAGAGAATCAGGATCGCTTATATCGATGCGGCAAGAAAGCGGCCGGAAGAGTTTAAGAAGCGCCTGAACAATTTTCTGTCCAAGACGAGGGAGAATAAGCGGATCATCGGATTCGGAGGCATCGATCAGTACTATCAATGAGCCTGTGCGGAGAACAGGCGTGAACGCTGCCTTTCCGCAGCGGAAGAAAGGAAAGAAAAAATGATCATTCTGGTGACGGGTGCATCGCACGCCGGGAAAACCTTGCTGGCGCAAAAGCTTTTGGAGCGTTATCATTACCCCTATCTGTCCATTGACCATCTGAAAATGGGACTGATCCGGAGCGGCCATACCGATCTGACCGCGATGAGCCCGGAGGCGGAGCTGACGGCTTATTTATGGCCCATCGTCCGCGAAATGGTGAAAACTGCCATCGAAAACGGGCAGAATCTGATCGTGGAGGGCTGCTATATCCCCTTTGAGTGGGAAAAGGATTTTGATGAGCCATACCGCCGTCAGATCCGGTGCATCCGTCTTATCATGAGCGAGCGCTACATTCGCAGCCATTTCGAGGATATCCGGACCTTTGCGAACGTGATCGAGAACAGACTGGATGACTCGGACTGCACGCCTGAAACGGTTCTGGAGGAAAATCTGTATCAGCTGGCGCAATGTGAGGCGCTTGGTCTGGAGTACGTGTATATTGATGAGCGTTACGACCCCGAGACGTTCTGTCCGTGCCTTGAAACGCAGCGGCTGAGGCTCCGGAAAATGACAGGCGATGATTTTGAGGCGCTTTATCGGGTGCTCGGCGACGCGGATATCATGCGGTACTATCCGTATCCCTTTGATGAAAAGCTTGTCAGGAGATGGATAGAGAAGAATATTGAGCGATACTGCATATTCGGCTTCGGCCTGTGGGCGGTCTGCCTGAAAGATACAGGGGAGATGATCGGAGACTGCGGGCTGACGATGCAGAATATCAACGGCACGATCTGCCCGGAAATCGGGTATCATATCCGGGGGGACATGCAGCGAAAGGGCTACGCCTCCGAGGCGGCGCGCGCCGTCCGGGATTGGGCCTTTGCGAATACGCCTTTTGAAAGTGTTTTTTCCTACATGAAAAAGGAAAATATCGCCTCGCGGGCAACCGCTGAAAGCATCGGGATGAGCCTGAAATATGAATATACCGACGCGGAAAATGAAACGGTCTCCGTTTGCGGGATCTCCCGGGTGGAGTGGACCCGGTTTCCGGAGCTGAGGTTTGTCCGCTTGACGGAGAAGCCCTTTCTGAAGGAGCAGGCGGCGGAGTGGTTCCATGAAAAATGGGGGATTCCTACGCAGGCCTATCTGGATTGCATGGAGGAGTGCATCCTCGGCAAAACTCCCTTTGATTGGTTTCTTTGTCTGAAGGAGGGGAGGATCGTCGGAGGTCTCGGCGTGATCGAGAATGATTTTCATGATCGGAAGGACCTCGCGCCGAACGTCTGCGCCGTGTATACCGAGCCTGACTTCCGCAGGCGAGGCATCGCGGGCAGGCTGCTCAAGCTGGCGGTGACGTCCATGAGGGAAAAGGGCATCAGTCCCTTGTATCTGCTGTCGGATCATACCGGCTTTTATGAGCGGTACGGCTGGGAATTCTTATGCATGGCGCAGGGAGACGGTGAAGAAGAGCCCTCGAGAATGTATGTGCACCGATAGTCCTCGCAGAGGGAAGCGCATGGATTCGGGAGGCCTGCCGCTCTATTTTTCGTAGGTATTCACGAAGGCGTCCGTGTGAGATAATACGAATGCAGCGGACGGCGGCGCTGAGACCTCATGCGCCCGTGATTTAGCTGCGGAGAGGAGCAAGGCGATGGATCAATATGTGACAGGGACCATGATCAAAAGGCTGCGGGAAGAAAAGAGGCTGACGCAGGCGGAGCTGGCGGAAAGACTGTTCATCAGTGAAAAAACGGTTTCCAAGTGGGAGACGGGCAGAGGCTACCCGGATATCTCCATTCTGGAAGAGCTGGCCGGGACGCTGGGCGTATCGGTGATCGAGCTGATGGCGGGAGATCCCGTTTCCAACCGCAACCGCGCGTTTAATATGAAGCGCCTGAAATTTTACGTCTGCCCCGTTTGCGGGAATATCCTCACCGCCAGCGGCGAGGCGGTGGTCAGCTGCTGCGGCGTTACCCTGCCCGCGCTGGAGGCCGAAGAGCCGGATGAGGCGCACGCCGTTTCAGTCTCGCCGGTGGAGGATGAGTACTATCTGGCCTTCCGGCACGAGATGAGCAAGAAGCACAGTCTCTCCTTCGCCGCGGCGCTGTGGGACGACGGCATCGAGATCGTCAAATTCTATCCGGAGGGAAGCGCGGAGTGCCGTTTCCGGCGAAG
>JAZQNF010000091.1:0-11154 GCA_045627225.1 Bianqueaceae bacterium | reverse complement strand
CCGCTGTGTCGAACAGATCGGCACCGCGGCCGATTTCCTCGCCAGGCGTGAACCCGACGGCCAGGGGACGGTGGCTGACCTCGGGGTGAGCCAGGAGCCACTCGCAGGCGGTCAGGATCTCGGCGATGCCGGCCTTATCGTCGGCGCCCAGCAGGGTGCGTCCGTCGGTGACGATCAGCTCCTCGCCGATGAAGCGGCTGAGGAAGGGGAAGGTTTTGGTATCGATCTTCTCTCCGTTTTCGAGGAGGATATCGCCGCCCTCATAGAGGAGGATGCGGGGACGGATGTTATCGCCGGAAACATCGGGCGAGGTATCCATATGGGCGATGAGGCCGAGGGCGGGTGCCTGGGCCAGCTCGCCCTGACCGGGCAGGAAGCCGTAGACGTAGCCGTGCTCATCCATGCGGACGTCCTGAAGGCCGATGGCCTTCATGTCCTCGGTGATAAAGGCGCCCAGCACCTTCTGGGAAGGAGTGGAGGGGCAGTTTTCGCAGAATTCGTCCGAATTCGTTCCGAAGGAAACGTAGTTCAGAAAACGTTTGGTGACATCCATGACGGGCCTCCTAGTTTTGGGATAGTTTTTTTGTCAGCGGAGCAAGCAGCGCGCAGATCAGTACCGCGAGCAGCGTGTTCGGCAGCATGTAGGTAGCGTTGTAAAGAAGGGAATAGATGCTGACACTGGTCATGTGCAGACCGAAGATATCGGACATGTAGGCGGCGTAGATGGTGATGCCGCTCAGGTAGTGAACGAAAAAGCGGGCGGTGCAGCCAAGCAGTGCGCTGAGCCAGAGGAGCCGGGGCTTTCTGCGGATGAGCCCGGCAAGGCCCACAAACATGTAGGCGACGGTGTAGTCGAGGAGCATCGACTGCCAGGTGAGGGCAAAGCCGCCGGCCAGGAAAAATTTGAGCGTGCCCAGCGCGAGTCCCGCGCCCATGCCCCACCAGAGCCCCCAGCGCCAGGCGCAGAGGATGAGCGGGAGCATGACCAGATCGACGCTGCCGCCGAAGCCGCCGAACTCGGCGCCGATCGGAATTTTCAGATAACAGAGCGCGAACGAAAGCGCCACGCTCATGGCGGCCTCGCAAAGGGCCTGTACAGAACGGTTTCGCATAAAAAGTGCCTCCTAAAAGATGAGCCGCATTTGCATTCGAAATGAAAAATGCAATGCGGCTTTCCGTTAACAGTCACTTTTGCATCTTTCCCTACGCCGGCATTATCCGGATCAGGTTTAACGGGTGAGGGCTGCTTTTTGCCCAGTCTCAGCCGGCCCGCGCCGGCCCCCCGAAGAAGTAATTGCGGTTATGGGTTTATTATAGTTTTGTGCGGCGAAAAATGCAAGATGTGTTTGCGGAACTTAGTCTTTTACCCGGCCTGAGCTTCTCAGCTCCTCGGCGAAGGCCTCCGGATTCTTCAGATCGTAGTCCTGGTGGTAGTCCTCGGCCGGATAAAAGCTCTTGAAGGGCTCGAGCGCGATGGCGGCCTTTTGTCCGAAGCGCGCCTCCAGCGCTGCGATGCCCTCCTGCGAGGCGGCCTTCTGCGCCTCGTCGGTCCAGTAGACGGCAAGCGTGTAGGAGTGTCCCCGGTCGATAAACTGACCGCCCCAGTCGAAGGGGTCCACATCGTGCAGATAGAGATCGAGCAGCTCCGCGAAGGATACCTTCTGCGGATCGTAAATGACACGGATGGTCTCGCGGTGTCCGGTTTTCTGCGCTTTGACATCCTCGTAGCGGGGGTTTTCCTCGTCTCCGCCGCTGTAGCCGCTGGTGACGCTTTCGACGCCCTCGGCCGCACGGAAGGCAGGCGTGAGGCACCAGAAACAGCCGCCGGCAAAATAGGCTTCCTTCATGGCTTCTCCTTGCTGATCGTATTTGGCTTTATTGTACTCCCGGAAGGGAGATTTGCCAATGCTTCAGGAGCGATTTTCCTCATTCTGCGAGGATAGCCGCTTCTGCCGCCCTTCATTCTTATTGACGAAATTCCTTTTGTGTGCCACAATATTCAGACATTCCTGATGAAAAGCGAGATGAGCATGATGGCAAAGCTTTATCCGAAAAACGAAAGCATGACGCTTTCCGAAGAACTGTTCAGACAGCCCGGCTCCGAATACCGGGCCGCTCCCTTCTGGGCCTGGAACTGCGAGCTGGAGCAGGAGGAGCTCCTCTGGCAGATCGACCGGCTGAAGGAGATGGGCTATGGCGGTTTTCATATGCATTCCCGGGCGGGACTGGGTACGGAGTATCTGGGGCCGGACTTTATGGACTGCGTCAGGGCCTGTGTGGAGCATGCGGAAAAGAATCAGATGAAGGCCTGGCTGTATGACGAGGATCGCTGGCCCAGCGGCTTTGCCGGAGGCCTGGTGACCGCCGATCCGCGCTATCGCCAGAAAATGCTCCTTTTCACCGTGAATCCGCTTCCGGAAGCCACGGATCCCCAAACCGGTCTTCGGGAGGGACGCCCTTATCTGCTTGCCTGCTTTGATATCCTGCTGGATGAGAAGGGCTTTCTGAAGCATTATCCGCTGATCGCGCCGGAGGCTGAGGCCGTCGGCCGCAAGTGGTATGTTTATGTCAAAACGGCGGAGCTGTCCGCCCGCTATAATCATTACTGCTATGTCGATACGCTTTGTCCCGAGGCGGTCGATGCCTTCCTTGAATCGACGCACGAGCGCTACCGGCAGGCCGTCGGAGACCGCTTCGGCACCACTGTCCCCGCCATCTTTACCGATGAACCGCAGGTGCGCTATTCACCTGCCCTCGACAGCAGCTTTTCCGCCGATGACACGCAGCTTGCCTGGACGACGGATTTCGCGGAGAGCTTCCGCCAAAGCTGCGGCTTTGATCTGATCCCGCATCTGCCGGAGCTTCTCTGGGAGCTGCCGGAGGGACAATTCTCCAAGGCGCGCTATCATTACCGCGACCATGTCTGCGAGCGCTTTACGAGCGCCTACTGCGACCGCATCGGCGCCTGGTGCGAGAAAAACGGCATCGCCCTGATGGGCCATATCATCAGCGAGGACCGGCTGGGCTCGCAGACCCGCCAGACCGGCGAGTGCATGCGCAATTACCGTTCCTTTACCGTTCCGGGCATTGACATGCTCTGCGATATCCCGGAGTTTGCGACGGCCAAGCAGTGTCAGTCCGCGGTCCATCAGTACGGCCGCGAGGCCATGATGAGCGAGCTTTACGGCGTGACCGGCTGGGATTTCGATTTCCGCGGCCACAAATTCCAGGGAGACTGGCAGGCGGCGCTGGGCGTGACCGTCCGCGTCCCGCATCTGGCCTGGGTCAGCATGAAGGGCAAGGCCAAGCGGGACTATCCGGGCAGCCTGCATTATCAGGCCTCCTGGTACCGGGAATACGGCTATGTCGAGGATCATTTTGCCCGCCTGAACACGGCTCTGACGCGCGGAAAGCCCCGCGTCCGCGTTGCGCTTCTTCACCCGATCGAAAGCTTCTGGCTGAGTCTCGGGCCGAAGGACCTGAGCTCGCGCCGCTGCGAGGAGCAGGAGGAGAATTTCAGCTCCGTGATCAGCTGGCTGCTGGGCGGGACGATCGATTTCGACCTGTTTGCGGAGTCGGCTCTTCCGTCCCTTTATCAGGCGGCGGAGGAGGGCTTTACGGTCGGCGCGATGCGCTACGAGGCCGTTGTCATCCCTCCCGTCGTGACGCTACGAAGCTCTACGCTGAGCATCCTGTCGGACTTTTCGGCACGCGGCGGCAGGATCATCGTCATGGGTGAGCCGCCTGTCTGCGTCGACGCGGAATGCTCCGACGCGGCCCTGCCTCTTTGGCAGAAGGCCAAACGCATCGCTTTTTCGCCCAACGCCCTGTTGGAATCGCTTTCCGGGCAGCGCGATCTGGCGCTTTCGGAAGAGGACGGCACCGCTCCCTCCGATTTTGTCTATCAGCTGCGCGATGAGGCGGATGCCTCCTGGCTCTTCCTCGCGCATTCCCGCAAGGACGAAAACGCAGCCTTAAACGGGGCCGGCAGAAGGATCCGTATCAGCCTGCGCGGGCTCTACAGGCCGGAATTATACGATACCGTAAACGGCCGCATCCTTCCGATGGCTTTTCGGGCGGAAAACGGCAGAACGGAGCTTTCTCAGCTTCTGTACGCACAGGATTCGCTGCTGATCCGGCTGAAGCCCCTGGAGGCCGCTGCGTCGGCGGAGGAGATCCGTGGAGAGGAGCGCTTTGAAAGCGAAAACCTGTCCCTTTGTCAGGAGCTGGTCGTAGGGGAAGGCGATGTGGCCGAGGCCCCGTCCGAGCAGGGTCCCGTTTACCGGGACGGCGTGCGCTATACCCTTTCGGAGCCCAATGTCCTCGTGCTGGACATGGCCGAGTATTCTCTGGACGGCCTTCACTTTGAAAGCACCGAGGAGCTTCTGCGCATCGATACCGCGCTCCGCGTCAAGGCGTACGCCGGCATCGCCGATGTCAACAGCGCGCAGCCCTGGACGGAGGGCCCCATCCAAAAGGATTTTGACGTGTATCTGCGCTTCCGCTTCAACAGCCGTATCGCCTGCTCTGCCCGCCTTGCCTATGAGGAGGCCGACGAGATCATTCTGAACGGGGAGCGTGTCGAGCCGCAGCCGGACGGCTATTTTACCGACAGGAGCATCCTGACGGCGCCCCTGCCTCCGATCCGCGAGGGCGAAAACGTTCTTTTGATCCGCGCGCCCTTCGGACGCCGCATCAGTCTGGAAAATTATTTCCTGCTCGGCGAGTTCGGCGTTTCGGTATTCGGCAGCCGCGCGGAGCTGTGCGCGCTGCCGGAGCGCATCCCCTTCGGCGATCTGACGCGCTATGGTTTCCCGTTCTACGGCGGCGCGGTCAGCTACGAGCTTCCGATCGAGCTGGAGGAGGACGGAAGGCTCAGCGTTACCGTGCCGCAGTACGCCGGCGCGGTCATCAAGGCTAAGCTGGACGGCTGCGAGGCAGGCTATCGAGCCTATGCGCCGTACCGCCTGGAGCTCGGACGGCTGTCAAAGGGAAGCCACCGGCTCAGTCTTACCCTTTTCCTTTCGCGCATCAACTGCTTCGGTGCTCTGCACGAAAGCGTCCGACACGTCTGGAAGGGCTCCAACATCTGGTACACGAAGGGCAGCGAATGGGCCTACGAATATCAGCTGACCCCGACCGGCCTTTTGTGCGCACCGAAAATCGAAGCGGAGGCTTAAACAGAGATCCGATGATCGCAAATTATCATACCCATACCTATTACTGCGGCCATGCGAGCGGCACGCCGGAGGAGTATATCCGGGGCGCGCTGGACATGGGCCTCGATACCCTCGGCTTTTCCGACCATGCCCCCTTCCGCTGCGCGGATGGCTTCGAGGCGGGCTATCGCGTGCCGGTCGAGGACGCGCTGAAGCAGAGAAGAGAGCTGGAGGCGCTGAGGGAGCGTTACGCCGACCGCCTTTTCATGCCGATCGGCTACGAAATGGAATATTTCCCGGAGCGTTTTCCGGAGATGCTGGGCTATGTCAAAAGCCTGGGCGCCGAGTATCTTCTGCTCGGTCAGCATTTTCTGGACACGGAGCGCCCGGGCGGGAAAGGCTCGATGCGTCCGACAAGCGATCCCCGGGACCTTGCGCAGTACGTCTTTCTTGTGACCGAGGCCATGAAAACCGGCGTTTTCAGCTACGCGGCCCATCCTGACTGCCTGAACTTCACCGGGCCGGCGGAGGAATATCAGCGGGTCATGCGCCGGATCTGCGAGACCTCGCTCGAAACCGACACGCCGCTGGAGATCAATCTGCTGGGCATTGCCTCCGGACGTCACTATCCGAACCCGCTTTTCTGGGAGATTGCCGGAGAGCTTGGCTGCAGGACGGTCATCGGCATCGATGCCCATGCTCCCGGCCGCTTCTATGAGCCCGGGGTCCACCGGAAGGCGGCGGAGCTTGCCGAACGCTTCGGTCTGAAGCCTCTCGAACGGGTGGAGCTGAAAAAGCTCTGAACCGTGCCATCATTCATAAAGGAGTATCCACATGGCTATTTTTCATAACGGTCTTGTCATCGGACGTTTTCAGCTGTTCCATACCGGGCATGAGCAGATCGTGCGGACGGCGCTGGCCTCCTGTGACCGGGTCCTTTTGTTCATCGGCTCCTCGCAGGAGGAGCTGACCTCGACGAATCCCTTTTCCTACGAGCTGCGCTGCCGTATCATTTCCCGCGTTTTCAGCGAGGAGGTCGAGTCGGGGCGGCTTTTGCTGGAGCCCCTGCCCGATCTGGGCGCGGGCGGAAACCAGACGGTCTGGGGCGATTATCTGCTCTCGGCGGCCAAGCGCATTCTGGGTGTGCAGCCGGATCTTCTGGTATCCGGCACGGAGGGGCGCCGCGTCACCTGGTTCGAGCGTGAATACGGGCGCATCGCGGAGCTTTATGTGCCGAAGACGGTCGATATTTCCGGCTCCTCCATGCGCAGGTTCATGATCGAGGATGAGGAGGCCCTTTGGAGAGCCTACACGAATCCGCTGCTTTGGGAGCTGTACGATGAGCTTCGGGAAATCGTGCTGCTGAGTAAAGACAATAACGAAACCGCCAGTGTGTGACACCGGCGGTTTTTTTGTCGGAAGCTCTTTTGAGCGAAGCTGTAAAAAAACAGTTTACAGGGAAGGGGGACGTGTGTAGTATAGTGAGTACTTGATGAACCCTTTTAGGCGAAAAGGGTTGCAAAAGAAACCGGAAAAGAAAAAAGGAAACAGGCAGCAGGCAGCAGGCAGCAGGCAACAGATTAAGTCCGGATTATGGTACTCGCCGTCTGATAGACTTCTATCAGAATGAGCGAAGAGGGGGAAATATGATCATGGTTGTGACTCCGGAACAGCAAAACGGTGACCTGAAAATTTTTGAATTCGAATCGTCCCGTTCGTGCAGTGTTTCCGGCCACGGGGTAACGGTCTACGACCGCCCGACCGATAATTGTTTGTTAAAGAATTCTTCCATGCAGGGGGGACGTTATATTACGCTCTCTCCGGAGGTCATGGACGAGCTGCGCGATCTGATCGAGGAGAAGCGTCCGCAGCTCGGCAGCGGAAAAACCGAGGAGGTCATCAACTCCGCCATGTTTGTCCTGGACGGTTACGGGACGCGCTTTTACTTCTGCGACGGGATCCGGGCCATCCGCTCGTACATCTGCATGGCAGGCGAATACATGAAGATGCCAAAGGAGGAGATCCCGCAGGCGACGGCGGTGCTGGAGCTTTTTAAGGAATGTGCTCACATTCTGAAGAAGGCCGGCGTTGACCGCCGGTATTTTGCCCTGATTTCGTGACCGTTTTACACGGTCCGGCTCGGAACGGCTGTATAAAATCACTAAGCCGGCTGCGGCTTCACAGAGGGGAACATGAATTATCGATGCCGTTATCAATGCATCAGCTGTAAAGCAGACAAGCTGTATGAAATCGAAGCGGACGTGCCTCACAGCTTTCTTCTGCAGGAAAGACGGCGCCTCAGAAAGGGCCTTTACGGCGAGCGCGCCCGTCAGATCATCACGGAAAACCGTCACGCCGCCGTCACGGCCGAGCCGGCTCTGTACCGCTGCAATTGCGGCTATATGGAGGCCGATTACCGGGTCCGGCTCAGCTCATCGAAGGCACGTACCTATACGGTGCGCCGGCATTGCCCTGTCTGTGACAGACTGATGTCCATCCAGGACCCGCTGAAAATGATCCCCTGTCCGCAGTGCGGAGGGCGCATGTTCAGCATCCGAGAAAACTAAAGCCAGCACGAAAGGCCCTCAAGCAGGGCCTTTCCTTTTTATGGGGATCTGCGGGACCGAAACGGCGGGCGGGGTCCGATTGTTCGCCCCGGCCGGCTCATTTTTCTTGACTCCCTCTGCCCATGGGTTTATAATATAGTATCTATTACTATGGAGGAGAAGAGGCTTTTTCATGCTGCCTGACTTATCTTCTGAGACGGATGGCCGTTTGAGCCCCCGACTGGATTTCAATTACATGATGGAAAATTTCATTTGTCATGTGGGAATCTCGGAGGAGGACATGCTGGCGGTCATGCCGGAGGTTTTGGAGGCCAAACGCGAATTTATCGCGGGTCTGGCCGGAAGGAGCTCTGCCTATTGCGTCCCGCAGGAGGCATCCCCGGCGGAGGCGGAAGCGTTTTCGGCGGGGATGGCCTATGCCGATCAGCTGGCGGCCTGCCCCGATTTGTTTGCCAACATCCCGCTCATGCTGGGCTTTTTGGGCTGCATGGCGAAGAGATCCGGCAGGGCTCGGCCCTGCTTTTCGGTGTTTCCGGCGGCTTCGGCGGCGGCCCTGAGGCACTTTGGCCTTGAGCTGCGCAGCGAGGACGGCAGTCTCGCTTCCGATATCGCCGCAAAGCCCGAGCCCTGGTTCATCCTGGCCCAATTCGGCTCCGAAAGAGCGTTTGAACGCGAGTGCGCAGCCTATCAGCTGATGCGGGCCCGCAAGATCAACATGACGCTTTCTTTCCCGCAGGATTCGCTGTTCTGCCAGGCGCTGTTCCTTCGCATGACGGAGCTCGGCAGTCTTTTCGCCGGGGCGCTGGAGGCGGCCTCTCTGCCCGAAAAAGCGCCGGAAATGCCGGAAGAAAAAAACGAAGCGCTTCCCGAAAGTCTTCTGGAAAGCCTGAAATCGGCGCAGCTGCCGCTGCTTCCCCGGCTCAGCGCAGAGGAGCTTCAGAACCATCCGCCTTTCCAGGAGCGCTTTATTGTCGAATGACTTTTGCCGGAGGGAAAAGACATGGAGATCGAAAAAAAGTATTTGCTGAAGGATCCCTCCTTCTGCAGGGACGGTCTGGCCTGCTGTCACATCACGCAGGCTTATGTCAGCCGTGATCCGGTCATCCGGGTCCGAAAGTCCGAAAATGAGGACGGCTGCCGTTATATCCTGACGGTAAAAGGAAAAGGTCTGACGGCTCACGAGGAAATCGAATGGGAGCTGTCAAAGGAAAGCTATGAGCGCCTCGCCGCCAAGCGTGAGGGCCGTCTCATCGAGAAAACAAGGTATCTCCTTCCGCTGGCGGACGGGCATACCGCCGAGCTGGACTTCTTTGAAGGAGAGCTGGCGGGCCTGGTGCTGGCAGAGGTTGAATTTAAAAGCTTTGAGGACATGGAACAGTTTGTGAAGCCTTCCTTTTTCGGGAAGGATGTCACCCGGGATCCCCGTTATCACAACAGTGTCCTGTCCTGTGAGGATTTCATTTTATGAGTAAAAAGAAACAGAGCTTCCGCTTTTATTTTGCGGTCCTTCTGACGCTGATCGTGCTGATGGCCGTGATGGCGGCGCTTCTGGCGCTTTTGTGGAAGCAGTATACGGCGGCTATCGTGCTGGGCGGGGCTGCGCTGATCGCGCTGATCCTGTTTTTCTTCGTGCGCAGGGCTTTTATCAAGCGCTTCCGCAAGAACACGCTTCAGGCCGCGGTCGATCTGGAAAAGGAGTACTGCCAGCTGATGACGCAGTGGGTCCAGCCCCTGCTGATCCTGGCCTCGGATGCCTCGGTCATCTGGGAAAATGATGCTTTCATCAAAATGAACGGCGAAAGCGTTCTCGGCAAGCGCATCGATGAGCTGGGCCTGGACATCAATGAGGAGGCCGCGCTCATCGACTGGGATCCCATCACCAAGGAGATCCTGTATAAGGAGCGCTGCTATCTGGTCACGATGCGCAAGGTGCGCGTCGATGAGCCCGTCAGCCTCCGCATAGAGGAAAAAGATTTCCAGAAGCTTTACAGCATCAATTTCCGCGATATCACGCACGAAAAAATGCTGGAAAAAGAGAACAGCGACCTGCAGCCCATCGTATCCCTTGTCTATGTCGACAATTACGAGCAGGTCTTCGAGTCGATGGAGGAGAGCGCCAAGCCTCTTCTGGAGGCTCAGATCTACCGCAGCATCAACGCCCTCTGCGAGCGGGTACACGGCGTGCTCGTCCGTCTGGAAAAGAACCGCTTCTACATGTCCTTCCATCATGAGTATCTGGAGCAGCTGGAGGAAAGCCGCTTCCGTATTCTGGAGGAGATCAAGGAGGTCAATTTCGGCAATAAATATCCGCCCACGCTCAGTATCGGCGTCGGTGCGGCGCACGATATCCTGGATGCCAGAGAGCTGGCGCGTGAGGCAGTCGATCTGGCTCTCGGCCGCGGCGGCGATCAGGCCGTCGTCAAAACGGCGGACCGCCAGACCTTCTACGGAGGCAATACCGCGGCGATCGAATCGCAAAGCCGCGTCCGGCCCCGTCAGGTCGCCTATGCCATCAAGGAAGAGATGGAGCAGGTGGACCGAGTCATCGTCATGGGCCACGCCAATCCCGATATGGACTGCTTCGGCGCCGCGCTGGGCGTCTGCCGCATCGCCACGCTGATGCACAAGCCCGCCTGCATCGTGCTGAGCGAGGATCATCCGGCCATCGAGGAGCCGCTCAGACAGCTCCGGAATACGTCCGGAGTGCCCTATTCGGTCATCAGCGCCGAGCAGGCACGCGAGTACTGCCGCACCGAGGAGATCTTCCTGATCGTGGTCGACTGCAGCCGTCCGAGCCTCGTGCAGGCACCGGAGCTTCTGGAGCTGGCCAGTCATATCGCGGTCATCGATCATCACCGGCGCAGCGAGGACAGCATCCGTCCCGAGATCTTCTACGTGGAGACCTACGTTTCGTCCGCCAGTGAAATGGTGGCCGAGCTGCTTCGCTACACGGCTGAAAAGCCCGAGCTGCTGCCGATGGAGGCGGACGGACTGTTTGCCGGCATCGTGCTGGATACCAAGTTCTTTACCGTCAAATGCGGCGTCCGGACCTTTGAGGCGGCCGCCTTCCTGAGACGCCAGGGCGCTGACAGCGAGCGCGTCCGCGAGCTTTTCAAGGACGACATGGAGGAATACATCGCCCGCGGCGGCATCGTCAGCCGGGCCCGCCGGATCAGCGAATCCGTGCTGCTTTCGAGCTGGGTCGGCAGTATCCCGAACGCACAGGCTGTCGCGGCGCAGGCAGCGGATGAGATGCTCGACATCAGCGGCATCCGCGCCTCCTACGTGCTGACGCAGATCGGTGAAACCATTTATATCAGTGCCCGTTCCCTGGGCAATAACAATGTACAGCTGGTCATGGAGGAGCTGGGCGGCGGCGGCCATATGAACGTTGCCGGTGCGCAGCTTCCGGATATCACCCTCGAGGA
>JAZQNF010000090.1:0-10202 GCA_045627225.1 Bianqueaceae bacterium | reverse complement strand
CTGCGCGCCAGGGCCAACGGCATCATCAACATCATGGGCTATCTGGGCGGCGCCTTCGCGACCGTTCTGGGCATCGTCTGCGTGCTGAGCGATTACATCAACGCGCCCGATACCGAGCGCAGTCTCTGGACCATCGAGATCCCCTTCCTGGTGGCCTCCGTGCAGATGGTCATCTCCGCCTTTGTCCTTTTCTTCACGATCCGCGAGAACAAGCTGGCGGAGGAGCTGAAGGACGAAATGGCCGAGGGCGAGCGCCTTGCGGCCGTTGCCGATGCCGTCGAGGACGATAAACCCCTCTCCAGGGCCAACCGGGCCATGCTCTTCGCCATCCTGGGCGCCGAATTCCTCTGGTTCATGGCGGATAACGCCATCGGCACCTATATCGGCAACTACGTCATTTACTATCTGAACTCTGCCTCCAGCGGCACGATGATCCTGACGATCGTCGGCGGTCTCGCCTCGGTCGCGGGCTTCGCCGTGGCCGGAAGCATCGCCGACAAGGTCGGACGCAAGTGGACGATCACACTGGGTCTTTCGATCACGCTGATCGCCGTCGCCATCATGTGCTTCGTCCGTCCCACCGGCGCCATGACGGCCAAGGGCGATTTCGCGATGCCGGTCCTGCTCTACGTCATCTGGCTGTTCAAGGGCTTCGGCATGGCGCTCGTGCATAACTGCTCCTTCCCCATGGTCGTCGAGCCCAGCTCCTCCAAGACCGTCGGCAAGTTCACCGGCTTCTACTATGCGGCCAGCATGTCCGCGCAGACCATCACCCCGGTCCTTCTGGGCTTCCTGTTCAAGGCAACCATGAAGTGGAATGCGCTGCCGGTTTATTCCTTCGTGCTCTACACCCTCAGCTGTGTTGTCTTTACGCTGCTGGTCAAAAATATCAAAGCAAAAAAAGTCGAAAACGCCAAGGGCCTTGAGGCTTTGGGCGACGACTGAAGAAAAGAGGAAAAGCAATGAAACTGATCATTCAGGAAAACTATGACAAGATGGCCGAATGGGCCGCCCGTCACATCATGGACGCAATCAACGCGCACAAGGAGGAGCGTCCCTTTGTGCTCGGCCTGCCTACCGGCTCCAGCCCCATCGGCGTCTACAAAAAGCTGATCGAGTGGAACCGCGCCGGTCTGGTTTCCTTCCGGAACGTCGTCACCTTCAACATGGACGAGTACGTCGGTCTCCCCCGCGAGCACGATCAGAGCTACTGGTATTTCATGCATGACAATTTCTTCGATCACATCGATATCCCCGCCGAGAACATCAACATCCTGAACGGTATGGCCGAGGATCTGGAGGCCGAGTGCGCCCGCTATGAGGCGAAGATCGCTGCCTACGGCGGCATCGATCTCTTCCTGGGCGGCAGCGGCGTAGACGGCCACATCGCCTTCAACGAGCCCTTTACCTCCCTCTCCTCCCGCACCGGCGTCCGCGAGCTGACGGAGGACACCAAGATCGTCAACTCCCGCTTCTTCGGAAACGATCCCTCCAAGGTGCCCGCCCGAGCGCTGTCCGTCGGCGTCGGCACCGTCACCGACTCCCGCGAGGTCCTTCTGGTCATCAACGGCCACAACAAGGCCCGTGCCCTGGCTGCCTGCGTCGAGGGCGGCGTGAGCCACGCCTGGACCATTTCCGCGCTGCAGCTGCATCCCAACGCGATCATCGCCTGCGATGAGGCCGCCTGCGGCGAGCTCAAGGTCGACACCTATAAGTATTTCCTGGATGTCTACGGCAGCGAGAGACTGTAATTTGTACGAAAATTAGAGAAAAAACGGCCTTCCGTCTTGAACGGAAGGCCGTTTTCATTTATAATCAACTCAGCTAACTAATTTTTGTACAAAAGGAGAGACAGCTCATGTCCTGGAAAAAGGAAGAGGTATCCCGTTACCTGGAGGACTTTAAAGGACTTCTGCTCGTAGAAAACGTTTACAGCTGGAGTTATGACGCGCAGGGGAATCTCCTGCAGACCAACTGCCCGGAAAGAAAGCTGAGCAAAGCCTTCAGCGGCTTCGGCTTTATCCGGATGACGCTGGATTTTGCCCGGGGCGGGTATTTGCCCCTGGTCGTCTCGCTGTCCAGCGGACTGATCTGGGGTGCCGTCTTCGAAAAGGATGAGGACGAGCTGGTCCGTGTGCACATCCTCGGCCCCATGCTGACGCACGAGGTGCGCCGCATCGATATCGAGAAAGAGCTTAGCCGCTACGAGTTCAGCGAGGAGAGCCGCCATATGATGGAGGAGCTGCTCGGCATGCTGAACGTGCATTCACTGGCCACGATCTTCTCCTACGTGCTCATGATGGATTATTTTGCGAACGGCACCCGCCGCTTCTCCAGCGATATCCGTTTCATTTCGAAGGAGGAGAAGGCCGACAGTATCTATCCCTACGGGAATTCGATCGCCCTCTACGCGGCCGAGCAGGAGCTTTTGCACAATATCCGCGAGGGCTGCCTCGGCACCGAAAACATGCTGGCGATGTACTATCCCAAGCTCGTGGAGGAGAAGCTGACCGCCCGCGGCGATCTGGCCTACGTCCGGGCCACAGCCGTCAGCTATATTACCCTCTGCTCCCGTGCGGCCATCGAGGGAGGCGTCCCGCCGGAAACCGCCTACGACCGCGCCAAAAGCTACACCCAGAATACGCTTGATGCGTCCTCGCCCGAGGAGATCACCAACATCGCCTACAGCATGTTCGACGATTTTCTGCGTCTCTCCTATCAGACGCACATGAACCAGCAGCTGTCCAAGGAGGTCCAGAGCGTCTGCGACTATATTTCGCTTCACCTCTCCGACGAGCTTGAGCTTTCCTTCCTGGCCGAGCGCGCCGGCTACAGCGCCTATTATTTCTCCCGTAAATTCCACGGCGAGATGGGCATTACCATCAATGAATACATACGCGATGCCCGTATCGCCGCGGCCAAATCGAAGCTGGCTTACACAGATGCCTCGATCAGTGACATCGCCGAGGAGCTGCGCTTCAGCTCGCGCAACGCCTTCTCGACGGTCTTCAAAAAATACACCGGCATGGGGCCGGCGGAGTACCGGAAAGCGAATAAAAGGGTCTGAAAAGAAGGACCGCCGATCAGGAATTTCCGAATTCCTTTTCGGCGGTCTTTTTTTGTCTTATCCAAGCATTTTTTTGATCGAATCATACTTCGGGAACACGGTCAGCCGAAGCTGGGTGAAGCCGATGGGCACCAGCGTGATCCGGCACTCCTCGCCCAGATGACGGCGCACGAAGCTCGTGCTCGGCGTGGGCGGTGTGAAGGTACGCAGGCCGCCCTTTTTGCAGCTGACCTTTTTGAGCTCCCAGCCCTTCAGCGCGCGGGCGTCGACGGAGATCCCGAAGGGCTCGCCGCCGGGCAGCGGACCGGTGAGGGTCGGGGCCTCAAAGCCGCTGACCGCGTAGCGCCACTCGGAGGCGGGGGTCAGGGAGAAGGCCGGGAAATCGGGCGTCTGAAGCCGGGCCTCGGGGTCGGTCCCGACCTGCGCTTCGACCTTCAGGCTCAGCAGGAAGGGGCCGTAGGTGAAGTACACACCGCCGTCCGGGCAGTCATGCGGCTCAAACTGCTTGTGAGTGCAGAGGGTGGTGCGGTCGCCGGGTCGGACGCGGGGGGTCTGGTAGCCGTTGACCGGATCGAGGAAGACCGGCTCGCCGTTCTGCAGGATGGCCGTATGGACGGACCAGCCGGGCAGGCGGAGCAGGAGGGTGTCGAAGCCCTCGTCGGCGCGGAGGACATCGATGAAGCACTCATCGCCGTAGGGGTAGCCGCCGGACTGGTGAAGCTCCATGTGCGGGCCGCGGTAGCTCATGTCGCCGTAGAGGCTCACGGCGATGCCGTTTTCGGTCTCCTGCAGCATGCGGAAGACGTAGTTGGGCAGCGCGCGGCCGAGGTTGCCGACGCAGCACTGCGGATTATGCAACGGCTGATAGGCCATTTTCTCGTCGGCGAAGTAGCGCATGTAGCAGGTGTCGCGGGCCGCGATGACCTGGTTGACGGCGGAGAAATACTGCATGCTGCGGTACTCGCCGTCGATGACCGCGGGGTAGGCGTTCAGCATCGCGCGCTCGATATTGTCGGCGTAGACGCTGCAGCCCGTCGCGAGCAGCAGATAGCCCTGCGACCAGGTGAAATCGCTGATGTCGCAGGACTCGTGGACGGCCAGCGCGCTGCTGCCGATCAGGTATTCGCCGCTGGAGTTCACGCCGTCGGGCAGCATGTGCTTGTTGCTGATGACGCGGTAGGCCATTTCGGTGTATTCCAGCGCGCGGCGGTCGCCGCTGTAGAGATACCACACGGCCGGCAGCTTGCAGATCTCGTTGTAGGAAACGCCGTGGAAGATGTTTTTGAGGTCGCCGAACATGCAGTAGTCGTCCTTGTGCGGGTTGAGCCCGTCCGGCAGACCGTTCATCTGGTAGAAGAGGTACTCAGCGGCGGGACCGAAGCTCTCCAGATAGCGCCGGATGTTTTTCCCGGCGATGGCGTAAAGCTCCTCGTCCTGAAAATGGGCCGCCACGGTGAGCATCATTTCGATGCCGACGATGTTGCGGTCGCAGGCATAATCGTAGTCACGGTCGTTCAGAAAATGCGCGCGCATCTTCTCCATGATGCGCTCGTCGCCGGTCTTGCTCCACAGGGCATAGAGCGCGCGGAAAAAGACGGCGTGCGGCCAGCGGTAGCTGGAGCCCTGCTCGCGGATGATATCGGGTCCGATGTAGGGGTCAGCCAGCTCCAGCGCGTTTTCGATCTGGCGGCGGACCTTTTCGAACAGCGCCTCGTCATCCAGCAGCGCCGAGGTGCGGACCAGAGAATCGATCCAGTAGGCGCTTTGCTCATAGGGCCACCAGTTGCTGGCCCAGCTTTCCGTCGCCTCCTTGGTGCTCCAGCAGGGCTTGTCAAAGGGATAACCGATTTCGTCGAGATGCCCGGGCAGCCCGTTTTTTTCTTTTTCGAGACCGGCGCGTAGGCTTCCCTCCGGCGTGATATCGGACAGGCGGACATCGCGGAATTTACCGTAGTATTTCATCAGTCGATCGCCTCCACAGCCGCGGTGACGGCCTTGACCATCTGCTCGAGCGTCAGCGAGGGAAGACCCTCGCCGGGGCAGCCCTTTGCGGTCTGCTCGGGCAGGAGCGGTAGATGGATGAAGATGACCCGGAAGGGCGAGCCGCGGAAATTCCAAAGCATGCGATAGTATAAATCGTTGCAGACATAGGTGCCGGCCGAATAGGAAACCTGGGCGGGGATGCCCGCTTCGCGGATGGCAGCGGTCATCTCGCGGATCTCCAGCGTGGTTTTGAGGGCCAGGGGGCCTTCTGCAAGGCAGGGCTGATCGTGCGGTATGCAGCCGTCTGCGTCGGGCTTCTCCGCATAACGAAGGTTCAGGGCGAACATCTCCGGCGTAACGGCGGTGCGCCCGGCAGCTTGTCCGAGGCAGATGACGGCACAGGGATCGATGGGACGGACATCATGAATGGCTTCATCGGCCCCGCGCCCGAAGGCAACGGGGATCTGCATGCGGTACACCTTCCAGTCGCGGATGGTGTCCGGCATGGCTTTGCATACCTCCCAGGAGGAGTTTACGGCGTCGCCCCCGAAAGGCTCAAAGCCCGTGATCAGCAGTCTTCTCATTATTCAGTCTCCTTCACTGATTTGTCTTTTTAGGATAGCATATTTACAAAAAACAGTCAATTTTCTGTAACATTTTTCGCCGATGAATGTTTTATACAGTAGAGAAAGCCATAGCACCGGAGAAACTGATTTCAAAGGAGGGACGTGGCATGAGAGAGGGGACGGTAGAGCAGTTATACCGTCTGTACCGGAAAGAATTGACGGTATATCTTTTTACCTTATGCCAAAACGCCGAGCTGGCAGAGGACCTGGTTCAGGAAACCTTTTTGAAGGCTTTGCTTTGTTTTCCGCACGGGCATACCAATGTGAGGGCCTGGCTCTATGCCGTGGCCAGAAACCTATGCATCAATTATCTGAAAAAGGAAAGACGGCAGTTTCCGCTGGAAGAAGCAGGCGAGCTTCCGGCCGGAGGCCTGTCCCTTTCCGACCGTCTGATCCGGGAGGAAGAGATCCGCGAGCTCCTGAAGGGGCTTTCGCTTCTCAGTCCCGAAAAAAGAGAGATCCTGACGCTCTATTATTTCTCCGGCATGCCTCAGAAGGACATCGCCGGGCTCATGAATCTCAGCCCGGAGGCCGTTCGGGTCCAAAGCTTCAGGGCACGTCAGGAATTAAAGCATTTTCTGGAGGTTCACCATGAGGAAGCAGGTTGAGTCCGTCAAGCCCTGCGGCTGCATCCAAAGCGTTTTTCGAAAGGAAGGGGGGGCTGAGGACGTCCCGGAGGAGCGTTCCTCCGTCTCCCCTGCAGAGGAGGAAGCTTTTACCGGAAAGATGACGGCCCTGCTCCGGCGCGAAAAGCGTCGCTTCGGCATCCGGATCGGCGCCTCCGTTCTGGCCGCGCTGCTCCTGGCCGAGTATCTCCTGCCGCGTCTCGTCAGCCTGTTCTTTTATGATCCGGCGGCTTCTCTTGGCTGCGAGCTGGCGCTGTATACCGAGCTTTTCCGCCCCGATTTTTACCGGACCGAGGCCTATGTCCGTGCCCGGGGCTACGGGGAATACGACCTGCTGATCCCCGCCCCGCGGGAGGAAGGCTCCGCCCGGGGCCATGTTTTCGGGAGCATCGTGCGGGGACAGCTGGTCCTATACGGAGGGTACAGCCTTCTGTGCACGGCCGGTCTTTTTGAACCGGCCCCGGCGTCTTCCTTTTCTTCGGGAAAAGAAAGCGTCCCTTTGACAGAGAACGGCTGTGTAAGGCTGTATGCGGCCTTCGCGGAGCCTCTTCGCTGCGAGGATTTTCTCGGCCGCGTGGCTTCCTCGGGAGCGTCCGGGCAGAGCCTGTGGTGTGCTGTTGAAAACGGCCTCGGCCTTGACCTCGGCTTTTTTCTCGGCGCGGTCCCTTCGGAGGGCGTTCCCGACGAGGCCGGCTGCATCGGGCATCTCTGCGGACTCATGGGGGTGCTGAATCAGCACCCCCTTTTTCTGGAAATGACGGGCTGCCCTGCCCTCGGCCGGCTGTCGGAGCTTTCCGAGACGATCCGGGAGGAGGGCCTTTTGATCAAGGGCTTCACCGTGACGGGCGGGGAGGAGGAGCTGGAGGCGCTGGCCAAGGCGCTGGGGGCCGAGTGCCTTCGGTGGCAAAGCGCATAGCGGGCCGGCTATTCCTTTTTCCTCCGGCCGGCTCTTTCGATTTTTTTCGCGATGCGGTTCTCAACCCGCCGATTGTATGATAAAATAAGGGCACATACAGAATGCGCCTGATCATGGCGCGGCTTAAGCTCCGGGCAACAGGTATTTCAGGAAATGAGGGAAAACGAATGATTGATTTCAAGGTGATTGATCTGAACAGCTATCCGCGCAGGGCCCATCTGGAATACTTCATGGGGATGGAGCATCCGCAGCTGAACATCACGGCGGACGTGGATGTGACAGAGCTGAAGGCCTTCTGCGAACGAAACGGCTGCTCCTTCTTTCTGAGCTTTCTCCATGCAGTGGCGCTGGCGGCCGACAGCATCCCGCAGTTCCGGCAGAGGATCCACCGGCTGACGGCGGAGGAGCTGAAGGCGCGGCCCTCCCTTCCGAAGGAGGGACCTCTCTCCGGCTTTGAGCTGCGGGAGTATGCCGAAAGCCCAACCTCGCACACGGAGCCCACAGGAGAGGAGCTGTACTGCTACTGCTGCCTGCATCACCATATGCCCTGGGAGGAATACATCGCCGAGGCCGCGGTCCGGCAGCGCATGGCCCGGGCGCGCGGCTCTCTGGAGGAGGATCCGGAAATCGAGGCCTTCTATTTCCCCACCTGCCTGCCCTGGATCCACTACCGCGATGTGGTCCACCCCATGACCGACCGCTTTGATTCCAACCCCCGCTTCAGCTGGGGCAGATTCGAGCCGGACTACCGGGGAAGGCTGATGATGCCGCTCACCGTGGCGGTGCATCACGGGCTGGTGGACGGGCTGCACATCGGCAAGTTCTACCGCGCCGTCGAGCAGAACATGGCCGCCCTGATCAAGGGAAAGCCGGATGACGCTCTGCCGCAGGCAGGAAATCATCCTTTTGCCTGATACGGAAGGCAGCAAACGCAGAGGGAAAGACAGCGCGTTGTCGCATCAATAAGAAATGAAAGGAACGCACGATTCAGCTTCACCGGAATCATGCAGAACGGATATGGAAAGAGAGTTAAACGAGACGATCCGCTTGCTTCAGGACAAAGGAGTAGTCATCCTTGATCCCAGACAAACCTATATCGCGCCCGATGTCGATATCGACAGGATCTACGCGGGCAGTGTCCTGTATCCCGGAACAAGATTATCCGGGCCGAAGACCTTGGTGGGCACCAAAGCCAGAATCGGAACGGAGGGTCCGGCCGCGGTGCAGGATTCGGTCGTTGCCTCCGACGCGGAGGTCGCGAGCGGCTTCCTCTGTCAGGCGATCCTGCTGTCCGGCGCGAAGGCCGGCGCAAACTGTCATTTTCGTCCCGGAACACTGCTGGAGGAAAATGTGTGTACGGGTCACGCCGTCGGCTTAAAGCAATCGATCCTGATGCACAGCGTTACTTTGGGTTCCCTGATCAATTTCTGCGATGCGCTCATCTCCGGCGGAAGCGGTCCCTCAAGCCATTCGGAAATCGGAAGCGGCTTTGTGCATTTCAATTTTACTCCCTGGGGAGAGAACGGCGACAAAGCCACGCCTTCCTTGATCGGCAATGTGACGGAGGGTGTTTTTCTTGACCAGCCGAGGATCTTTATCGGAGGCCTTTCCGGCATGGTCGGACCGAACACGGTCGGCTTCGGCGCCCTGACCGTGGCGGGCCAGGTGATCCGGGAAAGCGTCGAAGGGGAGACCCTGCACGCGGAAGCGTCGCAGTCGGTCAGCAGGAAAATGGCGTTTGCCGAAAAAAGCCTGTCGCAGAAGCATATCGAGGAAGTCCGTGCTGCGAACGTGGAGTATATCTCCCAGCTGTACGCGCTGAAGCAATGGTATATGAAAATCCGGCTCGGCCGCAGCGTGCTTCAGGGCCGCGAGGAGCTGACGCGTACCCTGAACGGAGCGGTCGAGGTCCTGCAGCTCTGCATACAGGAAAGAATCAATCGATATAACGATTTTGCGAGAGAATGGTCACAGGCGTTGATCCGGGCAGACTTGTTGAAGGAACAAGAGGAAGATCTGACGGCGCCGGTAAGCTGGCGGCCGGACGCGCCGTATGATGAATGGGTCAGGAGCCTGCCCGGCGAACTGAAGGAATCGATCCATTCGTGGCTCTTACGGGTCGCCGGTCATATCAAAGAGCAGCTGATCAGACAGACCGGGATCGAAGCTTCAGAATAAGCGTCACGGCGGCGCCTCCCGGAGGGAAGCCGCCTCGGCTGCTTGGAAGATCCCGGGAAAGAGAAGACATCCCGCGCCTTGCGGCGCAATAATTTTTGGCTGTGATTCTGCCATGAGGTTCAGGCAGATATCATCACAAAAAAGGCGGGCGTAAACCCACAAAATTTACACCCGTGTATACACCTTTTGCGAGAAAAGATATGCCGCGATATGCCGGTTTATGATGAAGCAGAGAATTCGGAAACCTTTAAAAAACCCACGGTTTTATCAGGAAAACGCCTGTTTTCCGACATTTTGAGCTATGATTAAAATACTGTTCGTGTGCCACGGCAGCGCTCACAAACCGGTTGTTTTCCCATGCAAAGTGGCGCATTTTCGCCCATTTTGAAGAAAAAATACATCTACAAACTACGGTAAAACTACGTTTGACGGAAGTTAAAACGCGGTGTGTAATCAATGCAAACTGGCGCAAACTACAGCTTTTTCGATATAGTAATCAAAAACTACTAATGATTATGGAGGTGCACCTTGATAAAAGTTCTTTTTGTCTGCTGGGGAATTAGAGTGTGAAGAGGCGCTTTTATCGGGTTATTCGTGGCAAAGTGGCGTTATATGGGGTGGTTGATACACTCAAGCACTACCAAAACACTACGTTTTCAGGCTGGTTATACTATTGGTATGATTGTGTTAGATATAGCTGCACCTATATTTTTGATGATAGGAATTAGTATGGGAACAGCATCTAATGCCTCGCTTCTTGGCAATTTTGAAATAGTGGCAACTACATTAATTGCCTTGCTGATTTT
>JAZQNF010000089.1:0-2757 GCA_045627225.1 Bianqueaceae bacterium | reverse complement strand
TGGACGAAACCGCCGACACCGGCTGCTATCCCGGCAGCCGCCTGGCCGAGCATCTGGAGCGGGTGCTTTATGTATGCCCGGAATGCGGCCTGTCCGAATTTGACAGCCGGGACGATATTCTCCTCTGCCGCCGCTGCGGACGGCGCTGGCGCTACGGTGCGGATAAGCGCTTCACCGCACTTGACGGGCAAACCCGCTTCGCTTATGCGGCCGACTGGTACAGTGCGCAGGAGCAGTTCATCCGCACGCTGGACCTGACGCCCTATCTGCATACGCCCGTCTTCTCCGATTCTGCCGACATCCGCGAGGTCGTTGTCTATGACCGCAAGCGTCTTCTGAAAAAGAACGCCGCCGTTTCCCTCTACGCCGATCGGCTGGAGATCGGCACAGAGGAAAAACTCGTGCTGCGTTTCGATGACATTCGGGCCATGGCCTGCATCGCCGGGCACAAGCTCAATATCTTCCACGGCGACAAGATCTATCAGATCAAGGGCAACAAGCATTTCAACGCGCTCAAATACTGCAATCTTTACTACCACGCCAAATATATCGGAGAAAATCACATCAATGGAGAATTTCAATTTTTGGGACTCTGACGTCTGGGGTACCTTTAATCTCGTAGCGGTTCTGCTCGGCAGCCTTCTGCTGGCCAACTCCCTCAAAAAAATCATCCCGTGGCTGAAGCGTTCGCTTATCCCGTCGTCGGTTCTCGGCGGCATGATCCTGCTCATTTTTGCCAGCGTGTACGAAGCCGTCACGGGGAACCTTCTCTTCAACACCGCCTTTTTCGGCGGGGACGGCGCCGGAAAGCTGGAGATCCTGACCTACCACGGCCTCGCGCTCGGCTTCATCGCCACCACGCTCAAGCCCGCGTCGGGCAAATTCGGCAAAAAGCGCAGCCGTGAGATCTTCGATACCGGCGTGCTGACCGTTTCCACCTATCTCGTGCAGGCCGTCCTCGGCCTCGGCATCACCATCGTCGCCTCTCTCATCGTCAAGGATATGTTCGCCGCGGCGGGCGTTCTGCTTCCGTTCGGCTACGGCCAGGGCACCGGTCAGGCGCTCAACTACGGCAATATCTACGAGCAGGAGCACGGCTTCGTCGGCGGGCGCAGCTTCGGCCTCACCATCGCGGCCTTCGGCTTCCTTTCCGCGAGCATCGGCGGCGTCATCCACCTCAACATTCTTCGCCGCAAGGGCCGGAAGTTCGATTTCGACCACGAGGACGAGGAGACCGAGAAGATGACCCTGCAGGACATTCAAGGACAGGACGAGATCCCGATGAACGGCAGCATCGACAAGCTGACGATGCAGCTGGTGCTGGTCTTCCTCGCGTATCTGATGGCGTACGGCATGATGACGCTGCTCGGCAGTCTGGTCGGCGCGCTGAAATCCATCCTCTTCGGCTTCAACTTCCTGCTTGGCGTTCTTTCGGCGGTCATCATCAAGACGGTCAACAACTTCCTAATGAAAAAGAAGATCGTCAAGCGCCAGCATATCAGCGCGTTCCTGATGACGCGCCTCAGCGGCTTCTTCTTTGATATCATGATCGTGGCCGGCATTGCCGCCATCCGCATCAACGTCCTGCGCAGCTACTGGCCGGTCATCCTCGTTCTCGGCCTCGCCGGCGCGTTTGCCACGTATTTCTACACGCGTTTCGTGTGCAAAAAGCTCTTCCCCGACTATGCCGAGGAGCAGTTCATGGCCACCTTCGGAATGCTGACCGGCACCGCGAGCACGGGAATCATCCTCCTGCGCGAGCTGGATCCCGACTTCACCACGCCCGCGTCGGAGAACCTGGTCTATCAGAACTTCCCGGCGATGGTCTTCGGCTTCCCGATGATGCTGATCGCGGCCATCGCGCCCGAGCAGCCGGTCTGGACGCTCATCCTCTTGGTCGTCTTCTTCATTGCCATGGAGCTCATCCTCTTCCGCAATCAGATCTTCCGCAAAAAGAAGAGAAAGATATAAAACGGGCTGTTGCATAAAGCCCCAAAATACCCGCCCGGTAAAATCTGAAAAAGGCCTTTACCGGGCGAATGCTTTTGGGGTATTCTTTTGTTGATATCAGATGAGTGACCGCGAATAGAATTCTCCTCATCCGTCATCCGCCGTACCGTCGGATGACACCTTCCCCGCTGGGGAAGGCTATTTGTAACGCTGATTTCGAATGTTTTGCGGTTCGAGCTATAAGTATCTGTGCCTCATCTTTTCGGCTTTTTGAATCTGTTTGAAATTGTTCAAAGCCCGGCTTTCGCAAATCTGCGAAAAGGACAGAAAACCAAAAGGTGATCCGTAAACGAATAGCCTTCCCCAGCGGGGAAGGTGGCAGCCGCTGGGGCGGCTGACGGATGAGGAGAAAAAGATCACACTCTTGACAATATGACAAAAGGCAAAAAAGATATTGATTCAGTATTAAAAGGTTTCAGAAAAAAGAATCGGGGCCGCTGCAAGTATTTTTCCTCACTTGCAGCAGCCCCTTTTCTTTTATTTCGCGTTTTTCCGCTTTTTGTAGGGATTGGTCGGTTGGGTTTTCGGCGCTCCGGCGGTTTTTCTGCCGCCGTGCGGCGCGTTTTTATGCCCGTTCGCGGCGGGTTTGCGCTGTCCGTGGACGCCTTGCGGCGCGCTCTTGCCGGGCGCGCTCTTGCCGGGCGCGTGGGTCGGACCCGGACGCACGAGGCAGTCGGGAGCGGTCCCGATGAGGTCCTCGCGGTGCGCGGCGATCAGCGCCTCGCGCACGAGCGGCGCGTTTTCGGG
>JAZQNF010000088.1:0-23324 GCA_045627225.1 Bianqueaceae bacterium | reverse complement strand
CGTCTGCCGGCGGACACCGGCAGGAATTAGGGCATCGGTAAAATAGTCCTGAAGCTTCTTGGTCCCGAGACGGCCGTTTTCAAGAGAAACCGTCAGAAGGTCACCGGGCGCGCGCAGACGCAGCATAAGCGGCCCGCGTTCCAGCACGGACAGGGACATCCACTCCTCCCCGGGCCCGGCCTCAAAGAGCGTACGCATGGAGGGGGCATCCGTTTCTTCGACCGTCAGAAGACGGCCGTCGGGAAGCGTAAAACGACCCGGCACCGTGAGTCTGACAGAGGGATATGCATCCTCCTCAGAACCAAGAATACAAGGTAAAATTATACCATCCTTCTTAATAACCGTCAAGCCCCCGGGAAGGCTTCTTCGCTTCCCGTCCGCCTCGCGGCAAAGCTCCAGCACGGCCTCCGTATGCATCGCTCCGACGTTGCGAAGACCCTTCTGCTCTTCCAGAAACAGGCGGACGATGCGGCTTGAGAGCGCCCGGTCGAGCTCCGCGAGTCTGTCGCAGCGAAGCGTCCGGCCCATGGAGAGCCAAAGCGCCTCGGCACGGGCGTTCAGGCAATCGGCGTCCTCGCGCAGCAGTCCGGCGGTCCGGCTGAGCGTCTCCTCCGCCGAGGGATTGAAGCTTTTCAGAAGAGGCATCAGCTCATGACGGATGCGGTTTCTGGTGTAGGCAATATCGCTGTTCGATTCATCCTCGCGCCACTCCAGGTTGTTTTCGCGGTCATAGGCCAGGATCTCCCGGCTGTCCGCGCACAGAAGCGGCCGGATAAAGCGGCCGCGAGAGGGCCTCATGGCGGCCAGTCCGTCAAGACCGCTGCCTCGCAGGAGATGCAGCAGAAGCGTTTCGGCCTGATCGTCCGCGTGATGCGCAAGGGCGATCTTGTCGGCCGAGAGCTTTTCAAAGGCCTCGTAGCGAAGATTGCGGGCGGCCTCCTCCCGTGATAGGTGCCCGGCTTCGGCATAAGGCAGCACCTCGACCTGAAATACGGTGAGCGGGATGCCGCGGCTTTGGCAGAGCGCGCGGACGAAGGCCTCATCGGCCTCTGCGTTCCCGCGCATATGATGGTTGACATGCACCGCCGAGAGCGTAAATGAAAGCGTCTCCCGCAGCGAACAGAGAAGGTCGAACAGACATACGGAATCCTTCCCTCCGGAAAGCGCGGCGGCAATGTGCTCGCCCGGCGCTATCAGCTGATGCTCCCGGATATAGGCAGCCGTTTTCTCTATCAGCGTCATTTCCCTTTCCTTTCGTATCCGAAAACTCAAAAGACCGTCTCCTTATTGCGGAAACGGTCCTTATTTAATCTCAATAATCAAATCACCGGGATAAATCAGGTTGAAGCGGTCTCTCGCCTGCTGCTCACGGTATTCTTCCGAGCTGTAATAGCCGAGCCCTGTTTTTGCATCCAGCTGATATTCCTTCTGGAGCTCGATCTGAGCCCTGACCTCGGCCATGGAGGCCTCCAGCTGCCGGCCCTGAGCTGCCAGAGAGCGAGCCTTGAAGCCCACAGCGATGCCGAAAACAATTAAAAAGACGAAAACAAAGAGATTGCGCGTTCTGCGCAGTCCCTTCCGGCCCCTTGAAGAGCCGGCCCGTTTGGACTTCATGATGCTCACCACCTGATATTTTTTCTATCTTATCTCTATCTATGTTAGTGAATACTACAATAAACAAAAAGAAAAGCTTTGTCAACCCGCTTTTTATCTGTTTTTTCAAAAAAAAGGAAAAATCCCCGAAAAAATCGGGGATTTTACAGATAAAATTATGCTTTTTCCCAAACAGGCGTTCCGGATCAGACGCCGGCCCATACGAACCAGCAGAAAAGATAGCCGACGATGACCGCCGTCAGCGTAAACGGAATGCCGATCCGAAGGAAATCCTTATTGCCGGGCTCATAGCCGTTCTTTCTCAGGATGCCGATGGCCGCAATATTGGCGGAGGCACCGACCGGCGTGATGTTGCCGCCCAGAGTAGCGCCGACCAAAAGACCGAAGTACAGCACACGAGGGTCGGTTCCCATCAGAAGCGCGATGCCCTGAACGACCGGAAGCATGGTCGCCACATAGGGAATGTTATCGATAAACGCTGAGAAAAGCACCGAGCCCCAAACGATCAGCGTATACATCAGGAACAGATTATTGCCGCCGAAGCGGACGAAAAGCCCGGCGATATCGTCGATGATGCCCTGCTCGGTCAGGGTGCCGATGACGACAAAAAGAGCAGCCAGAAGGCCCAGCGTCTCATAGTCGATCTCGCCCCACACCTTTTTGATGAGCTCCTTTTTCCCGCGGCAGAGCGAATAGATCAAGCCGATCACGAAGAAGGCAATGCAGATGAGCCCGTTGGTGATATCAACACCGGCGACGTTCACGCTGACGGACAGGAAGGAGGCAGCGATCAGTGCCAGCACCGTCCCCAGCAGCAGAAGGCTGGGCACATAATCCGTGACCTCGGTCAGCTGAGTCGAGCCGATAGGATCCTTTTCTTTCCGGAAGATCCACATGATGATGGGGATGGTGGCTAAGGCACCCAGCTCAACCGCCCAGAAAATACTGAAGCGGCCGTCCATGAAAATGAATTCCATGAAGTTCATGTCGGCATAGCCGCCCAGCATGATGGAGGTCGTATCACCGACCAGCGTGGCAGCTCCCTGAAGGTTGGAGGAAACCGCGATGCAGATCAGCAGAGAAACGGGAGAAATGCTCAGCCGCTGGGCAATGGCAAGCGCGACGGGCGCGATCATCAGCACCGTGGCGACATTGTCCACGAAAGCGGAAACGACGCCGGCAAAAACGGAAAGCGCGACCGCAGCCCAGAGGACGTTAGGCGTCTTTTTCAGAAGAAGATCCGCCATACGGTCCGGCATTTTCGAATCGATAAAAAGGGAAACCGTGCCCATGGTGCCGGCCAGCATCATCAGGACGTTCCAGTTGATTTTACCGAGAAACTCCGTAACAGGCATGGCACCGCTGACAATGAAAATGACGGCGGTAGCCGCCGCGATCCAATGACGGTGTTTGGGGAGGGCAATCATCAGGACATAAGTCAAAAGAAACAGAATCAGAACAAATAACTTCATTTTTTCATCCTTCCCTAAAGTTTTCAAATTATTATACCATGTCCAGGGAAAAGCCGCAAGAAAAAGCGCGTTTTTTGCAGCAAAAAACCGGACCCTAAGGTCCGGTTTGGTGTTCTTACTCGTTTACGGCATCCTTCAGTGCCTTGCCGGCGCGGAACTTGGGGTTCTTGACGGAAGCGATCTTGATGGATTCCTTGGTCTTGGGGTTGATGCCCGTACGGGAAGCTCTTTCGGAAACCTCAAAGGTACCGAAGCCGACCAGCTGAACCTTACCGCCTGCGATCAGTTCTTCTTTAACCGCCTCTTCAAAAGCAAGGATCGCTTTTTCAGCATCTTTTTTGCTGATTTCAGCCTTGGCAGCAACGGCTGCAACTAATTCATTCTTGTTCATGACGTTCCTCCTGATGTGATAAATAGGCCGCAAGAGGGCCACTCGCTTTGATATTACTGTTTCGTTTCACGAATAATCAGTTTAAGCTGTAACTATATTTATAATACGTACGAACAGGTTTTGTCAAGGTCGAAATACAATTTGCGGCTTTATCGCTCGGAAATCGCGCAGCTATGGGCTTCCGCAAAGGTTTTCAGCTGCTTTTTCATCAGCTCGACCGCCCTCTCCGGAGCCTCGAGACGCACGCCGTCCGCCAGGCCGAACAGCCAGCCGAAAAACTGCGGGCTGATGGCCACGGTCGGATGGATCGCGTACCAGCCCTCTTCCTCCTGCGGATAAACGGTCAGCTCCGTTCCGAAGCGATCGAGCATCACGCCCGCCATGCGCTCGGGGAAGACGAGACAAACCTGCATGCGCTCACCGTTGTACATCGAGAAATTCACGCTGGTATAATCGTCCAGCGAGATCTTTTCGATCTCCTCCCTGCAGCGGCGCGCCTCGCCTGTCAGGGTGATAGCCTCCATGCGGTCGACGCGGTAGTTCCGGACCTTCTTCCACCGGCTGTCATAGGCCACCAGATAGTAGTTTTCATCGTCCCAGACAAGAGCGACCGGGTTGGTCTTGATGGGAGAGCCTCCGTAGCGGTACGCCTTCTCCTTCCTGACATTCAGGTCAAAATAGCGGAAGCTGATGATGCGGTCCTCCGCGATGGCGCGATGGATGGTATCGATGCTGTAGTAGATGCTCTCCCTGCCCTCGGCGGCGGGGCTGAGCAAATGGACCTGACGTTCCAGCTGACGCGCCTGGGCCTCGCTGCAGAGACCGGAGAGCTTGTTCAGCAGCTGGCGGCTTTTTTTCTGGGACAGAAAGCGGGAGGCCTGGACGCTGTCGGCCAGGATCTTGATCTCGGCAAGCTCGAAATCACGGGCAGCCATGAAATAGCCGCCCTCCTTGCCCTTTCTCATCATGATATCGTAGCCCAGCTCCTGGAGGCTTCGGATGTCGCTGTAAATACTCTTGCGCTCGGCCGCAACGCCGTTCTGCTCCAGAAAGCCAAGAAGCTCCGTCATCGAGGCCGGGTGCTCCTCATCCGTCTTCCTCTCCAGATACTGCAGCAAAAGAAGCATTTTCATCTTGGAATTGGCTGATTTAGGCATTCTTTTCCTTGCCTCCTATGGAAGAAATATCCTTCATTTCCTTCTTGATGCGATCCAGAAGCACCTCGTCGCGCTCATCGTGACGGACGGCGATGACGATTTTGGTCGCGCCGGCTCCCGTCACCAGGCGGGACCTCCCGGCCGTCCGGGCGAGATAGTCGGACAGGGCGCCGGGATCGGGGGAGGCTCCCTTGCGGAAGCTTAAGGACAAAAGTCCCTTGGCATAATCGATCAGCTCGACGCCGATCATCTGGCCCAGCGACTTGATATACGATACATCGAGCAGATTGCTGACGCAGAGAGGCATATCGCTGAAGCGGTCCAGAAGCTCGTCCTGCATCTCGAAGAAATCCTCCTCCGTGCGTATGGCCGCGATCTTGCGGTAGATCTGCAGCTTCTGCCCCTCGTTGGGAATGTATTCGGGCGGGATGAAGGCGTTGACGCGAACGTGCACCTCGGTCTCGAAGTCCTCCTGCACCGGGCCGTCCGTGAGCGAGCTCATCGCGTCCTCCAGCATCTTACAGTACAGATCGTAGCCGACCGCGCCCATATGGCCGTGCTGCTCGGCGCCCAGAATGTTGCCGGCGCCGCGGATCTCGAGGTCGCGCATCGCGATTTTATAGCCCGAGCCGAACTCGGTAAACTCGCCGATGGCCTCCAGCCGTTTGGCGGCGGCCTCCGGCAGCACCTTGCCCTTCCGATAGAGGAAATACGCATAGGCCAGACGCGAGGAACGGCCGACACGCCCGCGCAGCTGATAGAGCTGGGCCAGGCCCATCGCATCGGCGTTTTCGATAATAATGGTATTGACGTTCGAAATATCCAGTCCGGTTTCGATGATCGTCGTGCAGACGAGCACATCGACCTCTCCCTGGACGAAGTTCATCATGACGTTTTCAAGCTCGCGCTCCGACATCTGACCGTGCGCGAAAGCTACCCTGGCCTCGGGCACGAGCTTCTGGACCGAGGCCGCCACCTCATCGATGTTCTGCACGCGGTTATGCAGGAAGAAGACCTGGCCGCCGCGGGAAAGCTCTCGGTAAATCGCCTCGCGGACCAGGGTCGGCTCCTCCTCCATGACATAGGTCTGGATGGGCTGACGGTCCTGCGGCGCCTCCTGAAGAAGGCTCATGTCACGGATGCCGGTCAGACTCATGTGAAGGGTGCGGGGGATGGGGGTAGCCGTCAGCGTCAGGACATCGACGTCCTTTTTCATCGCCTTCATTTTTTCCTTATGACCGACCCCGAAGCGCTGCTCCTCATCGACGATCAGAAGGCCGAGGTCCCGGAAGCGGACATCGTCGGACAAAAGACGGTGCGTTCCGATCAGAATATCGACGGCGCCCTTGCGCGTGTCGGCAATGGCTTTTTCGACCTCCTTGGGCGAGCGGAAGCGCGAAAGCAGCTCGATGCGCACCGGAAAATCACGCATACGGCCGGTGAAGGTGTTGTAGTGCTGCTGGGCCAGGATGGTGGTCGGGGCCAGCATGGCGACCTGCTTGCCGTCCTGCACCGCCTTGAACGCGGCGCGGATGGCGATCTCGGTCTTGCCGTAGCCGACATCGCCGCAGATGAGGCGGTCCATGATCGTCTCCGACTCCATGTCGCGCTTGGTCTCCTCGATGGCCTGAAGCTGGTCGGCCGTCTCATCGTAGGGGAACAGCTCCTCGAATTCCTTCTGCCAGACGGTGTCTGGCGAGAAGGCGAAGCCCTTGCGGGCCCTGCGGGCGGCGTACAGAGCGACCAGATCCTCGGCCAGACGGGCCACGCCCTCGCGCACCTTCAGCTTGGTCTTCTGCCATTCGCTGCCGCCCAGCTTGTTGAGCTTGGGCTCGGCATCCTCGCCGGCGCTGTACTTCTGAAGCAGATCCAGCGAGGTGGTCGGCACGTAAAGCGCACCGCCGTCCTTATAAACGATCTTGAAATAATCGCGGCGGCGGTCATCCTCGCCCATCTGCACGATGCCGTGGTAAATGCCCACGCCGTGATTCTCGTGGACGATGTAATCGCCGACCTTCAGATCGGCGAAGGAATCCAGGCGCGTGCCGGAGAAGCGCTTGCGGCGCTGTCCGTTCCTGCGCGAGGCACTGTTTTCTTTTAACGGAATGAAGGAAAGCTTGGCATCGGTATAGGTAAAGCCCTGACTGAGCCTGCCCTGCGCGACGGCCACTGCCCCGGCCGCAGGCTGATCCTTCAGGTTTTCGTACGCATAGGCGCTCAGATCCTCATCCTTCAGCTGCGAGACCAGACGCGCGACCTGAAGCGAGCTCTCGCAGAAAAGGACGGTCCGATAGGCCATTTTGACATTGGCCTTCAGCTCGTCGAGCAGCGCGTTCTCCGCCGTCTGCAGACCGCTTACCGAATGCGTCTTCATTCCGATCAGTTCCCTGACCGGGTAGGCATTCTCGTTTCCGGCCAGCAGCGAGCAGAAATACATCTTCCCGAAGGAGGAAAGAGCATGCTCGATATAAGGCCATTCCGGATACATCTCCGCCTGCTCGGGCAGAAGATAGCCCTTTTCGATGCGGTGCGTAAGGCTGTCGGAAAGCTCGCGCTCCAGCACCTCCGTCTTTTCGCGGATGTGGCCGGGGTCCTGGAAGCAGATCAGCGTATCGGCCGGCAGATAATCGGAAAAGACGGCCGGTGAGTCGAAAAAGACCGAGGTATAGCTCTCGAGCCCGCGGAAGCTGCCGTTTTCCAGGCGCTCGACGGTCCGCTCGGACAGCTCGCGAAGGCGCTCGGCTTCCTCCTCAAGGCCGGCCTTTTTCAGCCCGGCCATCCCCCGATGCATGCCGCTTTGGATGCGGGAAAGGCCAAGCTTCATGCGGGCCTCGTCCACCATGATCTCGGCGGCGGGATAAATCGTAAAATCCTCGACGCGGTTCAGGGAGCGCTGCGTTTCGGTATCCATCACGCGGATGGTGTCGATCTCATCGTCCCACATTTCGATGCGGCGGGCCGCCTCCTCCGTGATCGGAAAGACATCCAGTATCCCGCCGCGGACCGAAAACTGTCCCGGCGAATCGACCTGATCACGGCGCTCGTAGCCCATGCGGACCAGACGGTCGCAGGCCTCCGGCAGGGGCATGCGCTCGCCGATGCGATGATGAAGGATGAATTTCTTCCACTCCTCGCGCGGCATCAGACGGTCGTAAAAGGCCTCGACGGACATGACGATGACCGGCTTTTTTTCCTCCTGCAGCAGGCGGAAGACCTTCATGCGGCCCTCCTCGATGGCTAAGCCGCGCACATCGGCCTGATAAAACAAAGGATCCTTGGCCGGAAAAAAGAGAGGGTCATGCCGGCCCTCCTCGCGGAAATAGAGCTTGACATCCTCCAGGACGGCACGTGCCTTCAGCTCGTTTGCGGTCACGATCACCAGCGGCCGGCCGAGCTCGAGAGCCAAAGCGCAGGAAAGATGGGTCTGCACGCCGTCACCGGCGCCGTAGACCAGGGCGCTTACGCCTGCCTCTGCCGCAGCCAGAGCAGCCTTATAGCCCCCCGACCCGGCCAGAGAGTTCATGATACCCTGCATTTATGCCTCCTCAGAAGTCTTTTGATTATAATGGTTCATCGTATAGGCGATGCCCCGGGTGATCCAGGCCTCGGCCGCCTCGGCCGCCCTCAGGCAGTCCTCACGGATGACGGGGATCTCCTCCTCCGAAAACCGGGCCAGCACGTAATCGGCCAGGTCCCAGCCCTCCGGCTTGGCCCCGACGCCGATGCGCACGCGCGGAAAGGCTTCGGTCCCCAGCCGGGCGATGATGCTCTTCATGCCGTTATGTCCGCCGGCAGAGCCCGAGGCACGCACGCGCAGCCCGCCGAAGGGCAGCGAAACATCATCGTAGATGATCAGAATATCCTCGGGCGCGATTTTATAGAAGGAGGCGATCTCACCGACAGCAAGGCCGCTGTTGTTCATGTAGGTCTGCGGACGGCAGAGGATGACCTGCTCGCCCCCCACCGTTCCCCGCGAGATGCAGGCGTGAAAGCGCAAAAGCTCCCGTCCGAAGCCGAGCCGCTGCCTGAGAAGCTCACACGCTTCGAAGCCCACGTTGTGACGTGTGGCGGCATAGCGGCTTTCCGGATTTCCGAGTCCTGCGATCAGTTTCATGGCAACTGCCTCCGAATCATCAAATTGTGTCCTATAAATGACACTTTATTATGACACATCTTCGCGAAAAAAACAATGCCGCCGTTGACAAGTTTCTGCGCAAAACGTATAATCTAATAAGCTATTTATACCAAAAGACATTCCCGTGAGGCATTGAAGATATATGAAAAATATACATTTCATCGGCATCGGAGGCATCAGCATGAGCGGCCTGGCACAGATCCTGAAGGCGCGCGGCTACCGTGTCACCGGCTCCGATCTGAAAAAAACCGAGATCACCGAGCACCTTCAGGAGTTAGGCATTCCCGTTATGCTGGGTCAGCGGGCCGGCAACATCACCGAGGACATAGACACCATCGTCTATACGGCTGCCGTCAAGGAGGACAATGAGGAGCTGATCGCCGCCCGGGCCATGGCCGAAAAAACCGGCGCCCGCGTGATCGAGCGCGCGGTCCTTCTGGGCGATCTGTTTGACGAATACGGCGTACCCATCGCCGTCGCCGGCACCCACGGCAAAACCAGCACCAGCAGCATGATCTCCTATATTTACATGCAGGCGGGCAAGGATCCCACGGTCGCCATCGGCGGCATCCTGCAGAATCTGGGCGAAAACTTCCGCGTCGGCAACAGCTCCTACATGGTCATCGAGGCCTGCGAGTACATGGACAGTTTTCTGCACTTCCACCCCAAGTACGCCGTCATCACCAATATCGAGGCCGAGCACCTCGATTATTTCCAGAACCTGGAGCGCATCCGGGCCTCCTTCCGTTCTTATGTGGACGGAATGCGTCCCGCCGGCACCCTGATCGTCGGACTGGAGCTGAAGGAGCTCTTCAGCGACTATACCGGCCGCCTGTGGACGGTTTCGCTTAAGAATACCGCCGCCGATCTTCATGCCGAAAACATCGTGCCGCACACCGAGGCGCTGGGCTCCTCCTTCGATGTCATCTTCCGGGGACAGAACCTCGGACGCATCGACCTGTACGTGCCCGGCCACCATCTGATCTACGATTCGCTCTGCGCCATCGGAGCCGCGCTGGCCGACGGCATCGCCTTCGAGGACATCCGTCAGGGCATCGCCAACTATCGCAGCACCAAGAAGCGCTTCGAATTCAAGGGCAGCGTCGGCGGCGTCACGGTCGTCGATGATTACGCGCACCACCCCTCCGAGATCCGGGCCACGCTGGAGGCCGCCCGCGAGGTCCCGCACGCCGGACTGTACGTGGTTTTCCAGCCCCACACCTACAGCCGCACGCTCAGCTTCCTGCCTCAGTTTGCCGAGGCGCTGTCCGCCGCCGATCACATCCTGCTGGCACCGATTTACGCGGCGCGAGAAAAGGACACGGGCGCCGTTTCCTCTCAGGATATCGCGGATCTGCTTGTGCAGATGGGCAAGGACAGCCGTGCTTTTTCCTGCTTTGACGACATCGAAAATTATTTATTGGAAAAACTGTCCCCAAACGATTTGTTGATAACTATGGGGGCCGGAGATGTCGTAAAAATAGGAGAAACGCTGCTTGGAAAATAAGTAGTGCACATTATCCACAATTCATAGTTCACCACGATTGTGCATAACCGGCCCTGCGGTTGTGCACAATTTTTTCGCCCGGAAATGCCGATAAATAAAAGCTTTTCAGCAAAAAGCGAAAAAACGTTCGCCAGCTTATCCACAATTTGAAAAACGTCCCCGAAGCCCTTTTGTGAATTTCACTGCTCTTTTCAAAACGAATAAACTGTGCTACTATGCATCAAGCTAAAAAGAAAAAGAGAGAAACAGCATGTCCGACATTATTTTCGAAAAAAAAGGCGCAGACTTTTGCACGCCTGTATCCAACGTTTTTCTGACCCGCTTCATGCCCGCCGCCTCCGGCAGCAGTGTCAAGGTCTATCTTTATATCCTTTACCAGTTCAACAATCAGACGCAGGGGCTCTCTCTGGCCCACGCAGCCGAGGCTCTCGGTATGATGGAGGACGATGTCGTTGAGGCTTTGAATTACTGGAAGGCCAAGGGGCTCATTCTGTTCGAACGCTCGGCCTCTTCCTGCCGCATCGACTTTCTGCCCTGCTGCGCACTGGATCCCGATCCCGACCATCCGACCCGCCGCTGCCGCGCTTCCAAAAAGACCGAAGATGACAGCACCCGTATCGTCCGTCTCGAACAGCCTCCTGTTTATTCGCCGGAGGAACTGTCCCTTTATAACAAAAACGATCAGGTCCGTCTGCTCTTCTCCAAAGCGCAGGAAATGATGGGCGGCAGCCTGAGCATCCCCACCCTCTCTACGGTCTTCAGCTTCTACGATTACTACCGTCTGCCCATCGATGTCCTCATCTGCCTCTTCGAATACTGCCGGGATACCGATCACCGCAATCTGCGCTATGTCGAAAAGGTCGTCCAGAACTGGGCTGACATGGGGATCTCCACGCTGGAGGAGGCGCAGACGCAGACACAGCTCTCGCGCCGCATCTTCCCGGTTCTGAAGGTGCTCGGCATCGCCGGCCGCCGGCCCAGCAGCCAGGAGCTCGGCTATCTCAAGCGCTGGCTCGATGAATACCGTATGCCCGAGGATTTGCTGGCGGAGGCTGCCTCCCGCACGCTCGCACGCACCGGCAAGCCTTCCTTCCCCTATATGGACCAGATCATCCGCAACTGGTTCGAAAGCGGCCTGACCACTCTTGAGGCCGTTGAAAGTCTGGACCGTAAGCCCGAAAAAACCGACAGCAGCAAGCGCAAGGGCAGCTTCTTTGACATGGATGAAAGCGGAACCGATTACGACGCTCTCGCCGCGGAGGCTCAGCGCAAGCTCTTTGATGCCATGGAGGACTGATGCATGCCTATCCCTGAAAAAATCCTCCGTCCCATTCTGACGGAATATGAAGAGCTCCGTGCCCTGCACGCGCAGGAGCTGGAGCAGCGGCGCGCCGAGGTCTATGCGGCGCTGCCCCGTGTGGCCTCTATCGATGAGCACCTCGCTTCCACCGGCCTCCGCATCATGCAGGCCTTCCGCCATCCGTCCGAGGGCCGCACGGCCGAGGATATCCTCGCCCCCATCAAGGCCGAAAATGAGGCCCTGCTGGCGGAAAAGGCCGCGCTTATCCAGGCCGCCGGCTATCCTGCCGACGTGCTGGAGCTGCGCTTCTCCTGCCCGGACTGCCGCGATACCGGCTTCATCGACGGCAAAAAATGCCACTGTCTGACAAAGCGGCTGATCTCCGGCTCGTATGCCTCATCCAATCTGTCTGACCTTCTGGCCGAGCAGAACTTCGATCATTTCAGAGAGGAACGCTTCAGCGATCTTCCCTTCCCGGGCGAAAAGGAAACGCCCCGTGCCAACATCCGCAAGGTCCAGCAGACCGTCATGGACTTCATCTGGCACTTCGACGAACACAAGACCGACGGCCTGCTCCTCTACGGCAATACCGGCACCGGCAAAACCTACCTCTGCAGCTGTCTGGCCAAGGAGCTGATGGACCACGGCTACAGCGTTCTCTATCTGAGCGCCTATGAGCTTTGCTCTGCCATGGAGACGCGCCGCTTCGCTTCCAACTTCTCCGAGGATGAGGTCGCGCTCGCAGCCGCCCGCTGCCATCAGGCCGAGGAATGTGATCTCCTCATCATCGACGATCTGGGCACCGAGTTTTCGACGCCTCTGTCCGTCTCAGACCTCTACAATTGTGTCAACCAGCGCATGCTGCGCCATCGGGCCACCGTCATCTCCACCAATCTGAGCCCGAATCAGCTGACCAAGAACTATTCCGAGCGATTTACCTCCCGTGTCTGCGGAAGCTTCACGATGCTGAAGCTCTTCGGGAAGGACCTGCGGACCAATCGCTGACCCAACGCCCGCACACAAGAAAAACCGGCTGAAGGCTCTCCCTTCAGTCGGTTTTTGATTTAAAAGCTTATTTCACTTTTGCAAAAAAACAAAAGCTTCGCGTCTCCCGAAGACCGTTTCCCCGTGTCGAAGGGATGCGTAAAGTGAAATTTTGCATGCTCCTTTAAACAGCGGGAACAGACTCGACGGGCTGCGTGACATCGGCCCAGACGGCGTCGGGGCAAAGGATGTCAAGCTCCGCAGGGCGCAGCCGGACCGTCGCCTCGGGGGCGCCTCCGGCCGCATGGACCGTTTCAAAGCGCCGAAGCGATTCATCCAGCACGACCCGCACGCCCTCCGCCACGGCAAAGGGGCAGTCGCCGCCCGGCTCGTGGCCGATGAGGCTGCCCACCTGATCCCAGGGGACCATACGGGCCTTCTGTCCGAAAAAAGCCTTGTATTTCGGATTGGAGATCTTGACATCGCCGGCGCAGACGATGACGACCGGCCCGTCATTCAGAAGGAAGGACATCGTTTTGGCGATCTCGGCCTCCGTGCAGCCGATCTGCTCCGCCGCATGGGAAACGGTATCGCAGGCGGTGTCATGAATGCGGAGACGCTCCGAAAAGCCTTTTTCCTCCAGATAGACGCTGACTGCCTGAACAGACATAGGATCACCTCACAGTTGAACGTAAAATGTGTTGATGCCGCGGGCACTGTCAGCCCAGATTAAGCCGCCGTGAGCCTCCACGGTCGCCTTGACGATCGGCAGTCCCAGGCCGTAGCCCTGCACGGCTCCGCGCGACTCCTCGCTGCGGTAGAAACGGCGGAAAATCGCTTTCTTCTCCTCCGCGGAAAAGGGCTCGCCGGCGCTGGAAACCGAAAGAAGCGCGCGTCCCTTTCGGTCATGCGATAGCTGCACCCGGACGGGCTTTGAGGCCTCCCCGTATTTCAGCGCATTGTCCAGGAGGCTCCGAACGACACGGCGAAGGCCCGCCTCATCGCCCTTCACGCGATGCCCGGGCTCGATCTCAAACTGCAGCTCCTTATGATTTTCAAAAAAGAGGGACTCGTACAGAAGGGCCTCCTCCTCCACCAGCGCACTCAGATCCAGCGTCTCGAAGCACGCCCTTGTCTTTTCGTCATCCTCCGTGCAGGCCAGATCCAGCAGCTCCTCGATGAGCCCCTTCATCTGCTGCGACATCGTCTCGATGTTGGCCGCAAAGCGCCGCCTGTCTTCTTCGGGATACTCCTGCATCTGAATCAGCTCGCTGTTGGTCAGGATGACGGTAAGCGGTGTCTTGAGCTCATGCGAAGCATCGGAAACAAAGCGCTTCTGCAGCTCCCAGGCTTTTTCGACCGGCTTGACCACCCAGCCGGATAACAAAACACTGATCCCGAAAAAAGCAAGGAGGCCGAGCAGCGAAGCCATCACGCAATCCCAAGCGAGCGAATTCATGATCCGAAACTGCGAGCTGATATCGAAAAAGGCATAACAGTCCCCTTCCTCGGACGCTTCCCGCATGAAGCAGACCTTATAGTTCCGTACCGACGCACAATCCTTACCCGTTCTTTGGGCCTCCTGAAGGATGGCCTCATAATCCCTCTCCGAAAAACTGAAGCGATCTGTATCCGCGGTACGCAGAAGATGCCCGTTCCCATCGGTGTAAAGGAAAAAGTAAGGAAGCGAGATATGCAGCGCACCGGAGGTCACGCCCTCCGGCGCGTCCTTCAGCGCCAGAAGCTCTGTCAGCATGCCTCTGGTTTCATTTCTGAGTCCCCAATAGGTGTTGCTGTACGAGAGGACGCTGCACAGAACGACCAGCGCGAAAACGATCGACATGATCACGAGGACAAACTGACGTCTCAGCTTTTTAATCATGCTGCACCTCCAGACTGTAGCCTCTTCCGCGCACCGCCGAAATCGTCAGATCGCTTCCGATGGCCTTCAGCTTTTTCCGAAGAAAACCGATGTAGACCTCCACGCTGTTTTCCCCGTTTTCGGTATCCAGCCCCCAGACGCGGATCAGCAGTGTCTCCTTGGAGAGCAGATGATCCTGGGAGAGCAGAAGCTGGCGCATCAGATCAAACTCGCGCGGGGAAAGACGGACCTTTCGCTCTTTGGTGCAAAGATAAGCTGTGGCGAGATCGAGCCAGCTGTTGCCGCACTCGAGGATATCCTTCTGGCTTTGCTGGCGGCGCAGCAGCGTGCTCACGCAGGCCAAAAGCTCGCGGCGGTCAAAGGGCTTGCCGAGGTAATAATCGGCCCCGCTCTCCAGCCCCGTGATACGGTCCGAAAGCTCGGATTTCGCCGTCAGCATCAGAATAGGCGTGGTAAGGCGGGCGGCCCGGAGCACGGAGGTCAGCTGATACCCGTTCATGCCGGGCAGCATCACATCCATGATGATCAGGTCATAAATGCCGGTGAGGGCCCAATCCCGGCCGGAAAGACCGTCATAGACACAATCGACGGCATAGCTGTTGGCCTCCAGCAGCTTGGCAAGGGACTCTGCCAGAAGCTTTTCGTCTTCGATGATCAGGATCTTCACAGAAGAGACTCCTTTCGAAGATCTCCTCCCGCGGCCTTCAGCAGACGGTTCATGACCGCTTCGCCGATGCCCTCGCGGGGAAGCGCTTCCGCAAAAGCATAATCGATCCCCTCGTCGTCCATCTCACGAAGCACCGCAAACAGACGCTCAGCCGCGGTGGCCATATGAGCCGCCGGGCCCAGCGAATAAACGCGAAGTCCCGACAGAAGCCCGGGACATTGCGCGCGCAGTTCGTTTTCTTTTTCCTCCGTCAGGATCAGCACCCAGCTCTTCTCCGGCTCGGGACGCTCCGTCAGCGCCTTCTCCCAGAAGTCCGTGCTCCCCTCCAGGACGGTAATGCGTCCCCGGGGCGCGTAATGACGGTACTTCATGCCGGGCGCCTTCGGAACCGCCGCCGGATCCTTCATGCCTCCCTCGGTGACCGCAGGATCGATGGCCACATCGCCGCAGACCTCGCGGATCATTTCGCGCGTGACGGCGCCGGGCCGCAGAATAACGGGGACCGTGCCGGTCACGTCGATGACCGTCGATTCGACACCGACGCCGCAGGGACCCGCGTCAATGATCAGAGGGATCTTCCCGCCCAGATCGTCCAGCACATGCTGAGCCGTGGTCGGGCTGGGACGTCCCGAGGTATTGGCACTGGGCGCGACCAGCGGAAGCCGAAGCTCGGACAGAAGGGCCTGCGTCACCGGATGAGAGGGCATGCGCACGGCAACGGTGTCCAGTCCTCCCGTGACCTTGGGCGTGACGGACGGGTCCTTTTTCATGACCAGGGTCATGGGACCGGGCCAAAAGGCCTCCATCAGCGGACGGGCCAGCTCCGGCACCTCGGCCACGATGCCGGACAGATCCGCGCCCGGCCAGACGTGAACGATCAGAGGATTGTCGGAGGGACGCCCCTTGGCCTCATAGATGCGGGCGACCGCCTTTTCGGAGCCGACCCAGGCGGCCAGTCCGTATACGGTCTCGGTGGGAATGCCGACGATGCCGTCGCGGCGGAAGATACGTCCCGCCTCCCGGAAGCAGCCTTCTTTTATATCCTCTTCCCAAATTTTCTTTACTTTGGTCTTCACGGAAAACCCTCTTTGCAAATTTATTTCCGATATTCCTTCAGCTGCTCATATAAGCGGCTGCCCACGGCAAGCCGGATCCGCAGAAGGACGCCGTCCTCGCGGTATTCTTCGGATATGACCGCCGCGTTGGTGTGGATGTCATCCAGACGGCTTCCCTCACGATAGGGGAGCAGCACCGATATTTCTTCCTCCTGCGCGCGGAGAAGCTTTTCCAGCTCCTCCAGCACCCGCTTCGGTCCCTCCTCGGACAGCGCCGAAATACGGACCGTGCCGGCCGGCTGATAAGGCAGCAGGCAGGACTCCGCCCCGGGCTCGCGCAGATCCTCTTTGTTCAGAACGGCGAGGATGGGCTTATCGCCGGCGCCGAGCTCGGTCAGCGTCTCATAGGTGACGCGCGCCTGCAGCGTGGAATCCGGGTCGGCGTTGTCGATCAGATGAAGCAGCACATCGGCGTAGGCGGCCTCCTCCAGCGTGGCGCGGAAGGCCTTGACCAGATGATGCGGAAGCTTATGGATAAAGCCGACCGTATCGGTCAGAAGGACCTTGCGGCCCCCGGGCAGAACGGCCTGGCGCACCGTGGTATCCAGGGTGGCAAACAGCTTGTCTTCTTCCAACACCCCGGCCTCGGTCAGACGGTTGAACAGGGTGGATTTGCCCGCGTTGGTATAGCCGACCAGGGCGATGACCGGCAGGCTGGATTCGGTACGGTTGCGGCGGATGAGCGCCCGCTGAGCCTCGACCTCCTTCAGCTCACGGTTCAGCTGATCGATACGCCGGCGAATATAGCGCCGGTCCAGCTCCAGCTTTGTCTCACCGGCACCGCGCGAGTGAGCCGCCCCGGTAGAGCCGCCCTGACGGGAGAGCTCGGTCCCCAGCCCCGCCAGTCGGGTCAGGCGGTAATTGAGCTGGGCGAGCTCGACCTGCAGCATGCCCTCACGGGTATTGGCGCGCTGCGTAAAAATATCCAGGATCAGCAGCGTCCGATCGATGACCTTGACGCCCAGCGCATCGGTCAGGGCCTTCAGCTGGGCCGGCGTGAGCTCATCGTCGCAGATGACGCCGTCGGCCTCCTGATCCGAGATCATCAGCCTGAGCTCCTCGACCTTTCCGGTGCCGAGGTAGGTCTTCGGGTGCAGCGATTCGCGCTTCTGGATGACCCAGCCGACGCACTCACCGCCTGCTGTGGTAAGAAGCTCCTCCAGCTCGGCAAGCGAGTTCTCGGCGCTGATGTCCGCCTCCGCATCCTCGGCCGCGAAAAGAATAAAACGCTGGACCGGTTCCTCGGTCCCCGCATGATCTTTGGCTTTTTCAGATTTTGTCATTTGTATACCTCATAAAACGGGCTTGTTTGATTTTATCACAAATTCAGCCCTCTGTCATTGTTTTTTAAACCGTGAAACGATATAATTAAAGCATTCAGCTTAGTTTCGGAAGGAGGCCCGCCATGTTCGACATCAAAGAAGAACTGAAGAAGCTGCCCGAACGTCCTGGCGTCTATATCATGCACCAGGGCGATACCGTGCTCTACGTCGGCAAGGCCGTCAATCTGAAGAACCGCGTCCGTCAGTACTTCCAGACCGGGGCAGACGGACGCATCCTGATCCTCCACATGGTCGAGAAGGTGGACTGGTTCGAATACATCGTGACCGACACCGAAATGGAAGCCTTCATTCTGGAAAACAACCTCATCAAGGAGCATAAACCGCCCTACAACATCCTGCTGAAGGATGACAAGCGCTATCCCTACATCAAGGTCACCACTCAGGAGGCTTTTCCGCGCATCCTGAAGACCCGCACGGTGACCCGCGATAAAAACCGTTATTTCGGTCCCTACACCAATGTCACCCAGCTGAACGAGACGCTGGAGCTGATGCAGACGCTCTGGCCGCTGCGCGATTGCGACCGCATCCTTCCCCGCGATATCGGCCGAGAGCGCCCCTGCCTGAACTACCACATCGGCAAATGCTGCGGTCCCTGCACAGGCGAGGTCCGGGAAGAAACCTACCGCGCCTACGTGGAGGAAGCGCTGCTGCTCCTTCAGGGCAAGGACGAAAAGATCACCGAGCGGCTGAAGCAGGAAATGAAGGAGGCGGCCGAGGCCCTTGATTTTGAAAAAGCGGCCCTTCTGCGCGACCGTCTGGCCGGCATCGCCGCCCTCTCTCAGACACAGAAGCTGGAGGACGCGGACCTCGATGACGAGCGCGACGTCATTGCGCTCGCCCGCCGTGAGGGAGAGGATACGGCCCTGGTCCAGGCCTTCTTCGTGCGCGGCGGCAAGCTGATCGGCCGCGAGCACTTCATGCTGAACATCGCCTCCGACGAAAGCGACTCAGCCCTCATGAGCGCCTTCCTGCGCCAGTTTTACAGCGGTACGGCCCTGGTCCCCCGGGAAATCGATGTTTCGGTCCTTCCGGACGAGCTGCCCCTTCTGCAGGAATTTCTGCGCGGCCACCGCGAGGGAGCCGTCGATATCCTCTGCCCCAAGCGCGGCAAAAAAGCGCAGCTGATGCGCCTCGCCGGACAAAACGCGGAGCTCACGCTCTCTCAGTTCGGGGCGCGCCTTGCCTCCGAGGAGCGGCGCACTCTGGGCGCCTCCGAGGAGCTGGGGGCCCTGCTTGGCCTTGAGCCGGGCAGTCTCCGCCGTGCCGAGGCCTACGATATTTCCAATACCTTCGGCTATTATTCGGTCGGCTCCATGGTCGTTTTTGAGGACGGAAGCCCCAAAAAGAGCGATTACCGCAAGTTCCGGATCAAAAGCGTCATCGGCGCCAACGATTACGCCTCCCTGCGCGAGGTCCTGACCCGCCGCTTCGAGCACGGACTGAAGGACAAAAGCGCCGAGGACAGCGGCTCCTTCGCCCGCTTCCCCGATCTCATTCTGATGGATGGCGGCGAGGGCCAGGTCGGCATCGCCGAGGAGGTCCTCCGTACGCTCGGCCTCACGATCCCGGTGGCCGGCATGGTCAAGGACGACCGTCATCGCACGCGCGCCCTATTATACGGGGGCCGCGAGCTTTCCGTCGATCCCTCCTCCGATGTTTTTAAGCTGATCACCCGCATCCAGGATGAGGCTCACCGCTTCGCCATCACCTACCATCGCAGTCTGCGCCGGGAGGCTGAGCTGGCCTCGCTCCTGGAGGAGATCCCCGGCATCGGTCCGGCCAAGCGCCGGTATCTTCTGGAGGCGGCGGGCTCCGTCAGCCTGCTCCGCGAGAAAAGCCGTGAGGAGCTGGCCGCCATTCCCGGCATCAGCGAAAAAAACGCCGAGGCTGTTTTTGCCTTCTTCCATCAGGAATGACGGGGGCTCTCCCCGGTGCTTCGCCCGTGGCTCCGCCCCGTGGCCTCGCCGCGTGGCCTCGCCGCGTCTTTTCCGCGTAAAAAAAGAAGCCGAAGGAATTCGGCTTCTTCTTCATTGACTATGGGCGCGGACGCACCGCATCGGCTGTTCAGTCGATAAAATTGAACTCGTCCTTGAACTTTTCCTTGAAGATCTCAAAGACAGCGTTCAGCACCTTGGAGGAAGACACGGACTTGTAATTGACCATGTCGTCTCCGGCGTCCTCGGTCTCGAAGATGTAGACCTGATCGTCATCAGCGCTGCCCTCCATAGGCAGAAGGACAATATATTCCTTATCCTCATATTCGATCAGATCAAGAAACTCAAATTCGGTTTCCTTACCGTTTTCGTCGGTAAGCACGATGGTGTCATATTCTTCTTCAGACTCTTCAGCCTCAAGGTTTTTTTCATCAGTCATGGCTCTGTACATCCTTTCTCAATATTGAACATACATATTATATCAAAAAAACGATTCGAGGTCAATATGCGAAACCTGTTCTATCAGGGCCCGACCGTGTGGGAGGCCCTGGCGGAAAGCCCTCTGCCGCTCGTGCTGTACGGGAGCGGAGACGGAGCCTGCAAGCTGCTCGACCTGCTGGAGGAAAGGGCGATCCGGCCTGCCGGCATTTTTGTCAGCGATGATTTCGTGCGGCCCGGCAAGTGCTTCCGCGGATATCCGCTGCGAAGCCTCGCCGAGACCGAGGCCCTTCTCGGTGATTTTGTCATCGCGGCAGCCTTCGGCTCTCCCCTGCCCGCGCTTCATCGGCGGCTGGAGAATCTGGCCCTTCGTCATCCCCTCTTCATCCCCGATCTGCCCGTGGCCGGCGAGGAGTACTTTGACCGTCCCTTCTTCGAGGCCCATCTGAATGAGCTTCAGGAGGCCTGTCTGCTTCTTTCCGACGAGAGATCCCGCGAGGTCTTCCGGCAGGTCGTTGCCTATAAGCTCTCCGGACTCCCTCAGCCGCTTTTCGCCTCCGAGGATGCCGCGGGGGAGGGAGACGCTCTTCTTGCCCCGGGCCCGGCCGAGCACTATCTGGATCTCGGCGCCTACCGCGGCGATACGCTGGAACGCTTCCTCCGCTGCACCGGCGGCTCTTACGCCTCGCTCACGGCGGTCGAGCCCGATCCGCACAGCTTCCGGAAGCTCTCCCAAGGCTTCGGCAGTCTCCCCTCTGTACGTCTCTTTCAGGCGGCCGTCGGTGAGAAGGACGGCTCGGTCTTTTTATCCGGCGGTAGGGGCCGCGGCTCCCATCTGGGCAGCGGTCAGGAGCCCAAGCTCTCCTCCTGCGTCCAGCGCTCCGTCGATTCGCTGCTGGAAGAGACCGGCCTTCCGCTGAGCCTCCTCAAGGCCGATGTGGAGGGCGCCGAGGCGGCGATGCTTCTGGGCGCCCGTGCTTCTCTGTCCCTTTATCAGCCCAAGCTGGTCCTGGCCTGCTATCACCGAAGCGAGGACCTCTTCCGCCTGCCCCTGATGCTTCATGAGCTTCTGCCCGAGCACCGGCTCTTCCTGAGACGGACGCCCTGCTTCCCCTGCTGGGAGCTGAATCTGTACGCTTTACCGTGAGAAAGTGAGAAAGCGCTTGAAGACTGCTTCTTTTTGCGGTATAATATTAACATATTGAGAAAAACAAGGAGGTAACTTCATGTCTCTTATTCTTACCATTTACAAGAAGGCACTGGCTGTGCTGGCTGAGAAGCCCTTCAAGCTTTGGGGTATTTCCTGGCTGGCCACCCTGCTGATCGGACTTGCTACCGGCCTCTGCATGATCCCCATCGTCGGCATCGCCATCAAGATCCTGCTGGACACCGCCATGACGCTCATTTTCCTGGCCGGCTACCGCAAGCAGAAGGTCGAGACCCTGATGCTCTTCGATAACTTCTCCAGCTGGGAGCGCGCCAAGCGCATCCTCTGCGGTGTCGGCTGGAGCTGGCTGTGGATCTTCATCTGGAGCCTGATCCCCATCGCCGGTCCCATCTTCGCGATCATCCGTTCCTACGAGTACCGCTTCGTTCCCTACATCATGGCGCTTGAGCCCGAAATTGCTCCCAAGGATGCCCTCAAGGAATCCAAGAAGCAGACCGAAGGCTACAAGGCTCAGATGTTCTGGGCCGATTTCCTCTACAGCATCATCTTCTTCGTCGGCACCGGCATCCTGATGGGTATCGGCTCTGCGCTTACCCGTATCTTCATCGGCTGGATCATCATCGTCGCCGTTGTCCTGCTTTATCTCATCTACATCCTTTTCGCCAAGCTGTTCGGCGGTCTGGTAAAGGCTGCTTTCTATGATGAGATCAAGAACGGTCCTGCCAAGGTCAAGGCTGTCAAGCCTGTCTGCCCCATCTGCGGCAAGCAGTACAAGGCCGGCACCAAATTCTGCCCGAACGACGGTTCCGCTCTGGTCACGCCTGTTACCGAAGAAGTCATCGAGGCTTCCGAGGCCTGATAATCTCACTGAAAAGCATAACGAAAGCCCGGCTTACTGCAAGCCGGGCTTTTAGTTTATCCGTTTTTATTTGGAGCGCTTAAAGGGCATCGAATCTTTGCCGTCTTCGTAATAATCCTCGAGGTTCTCGCGGCGGCACAGGAGCTCGTCCTTTTCGCTGTCGTACTCCGTCGTGATCTTGTCTTCACCGTTTCCGATATACAGCTTGCCGTTCTGCACGTGGTACTTGCCCTCTTCTTTCTCTTCATCGATGACGCTTTCATACATAGGCTTCATGGCGGCCACGATATCGTCAATATTCAAGCCGAGAACCGCAAGCAGCGATTCGATATCGGAGGCACCGTAAAACTCCAGCAGCTGATCGTAGGTAACACCCTGCTCCGCGCAGGTCTGTCTGAAAACCTGTTCATAATACTCCAGCATACCGGCCTTCATCTCTCGAATGATGTTCTCGATATACCGATCGACAGAAGCCTTCTCGGGATAGAGGGAATAGGTACCGTTTTCGTTCAGGACAAGACAGTATACCATGCAGAGATCCTTGAACTCACAGCAATCCAGGAGCTTCAGGGACTCCAGATCTCCCATGGCCTCATACTGCTCACGCAGTAAATCGACAAAGAGCTCCGTGGTGTCGATGGAATCCGTCTGCCAACGTCCGACGACCTTCTGCTCAAGCAGACGGTCGCGGCAGTCTGACAGGTGCTTTTCGGCATCCTCGTAGCTGCCCAGCTCTTCGAAGAGGGAAGCCGCCGTTTCGTATTCCTTCTGCTCCTCCAGGATCAAAGCGATCCGATAACGGCAGACCGCTGCCTTGTCAGCGCTGTCCTTGTAATCGCCAAGAGCCTCATAGGCAGACAGGGCGGTTTCGTAATCCTCCGCTGCAAGGGCTTCTTCAGCCTTCTTGTAGTCCGTCATATTGCAGCCGCAAAGGCTGAAAAGAAGGGACAGAACCAGCAGCGCACACAGCAGTTTTCTTGCTTTCATTAGATTCTCCTTTTTTTCACCGGGGGACTGGTTTCGCTTAGGAAACAGTTATACAAGCTGGAACAGATAAAACTTCAGGTATTCGGTCTCCGGTACGTTCCAAAGGACCGGATGATCAGGGGCTGCGCCCCTCACCTCGATGCACTTGAGCTCAACCCCAGCCTCGGCCGCGGCTTCGCCCAGCATGGCTTCGAAGCGCTCGCAGGGCATGAAATGACTGCAGGAGGCCGTCGCCAGATAGCCTCCGCGGGGAAGCAGACGCATGGCGGCAAGATTGATTTCCTTGTAGCCCTTTTCGGCATTGTCCGCGGTCCTGCGCGATTTGGTGAAGGCCGGTGGATCCAGGATGATAAAATCATAAGGCTTTCCGT
>JAZQNF010000087.1:0-5932 GCA_045627225.1 Bianqueaceae bacterium | reverse complement strand
ACCCTGGCCGGCATCGAGGACGAGGTCAGCCACGCAGTCGGCTCCTACACCCGTCCCGCAGAGGTCGAGGAGTTCGTCACCCGCACCGGCGTTGACTCTCTGGCTATCGCCATCGGTACCTCTCACGGCGCCTACAAGTTCAAGCCCGAGCAGTGCACCCGCAACGAGGAGGGTATCCTGGTTCCTCCCGCGCTTCGCTTCGACATCCTGGAAGAAGTCGCCAAGCGTCTGCCTTACTTCCCCATCGTTCTTCACGGCTCCTCCTCTGTGCCTCAGAACTATGTTCAGATGGTCAACGAGCACGGCGGCAGCATGCCCGATGCCGTCGGCGTTCCCGAAGATCAGCTTCGTCAGGCCGCCCGTCTGGCTGTCTGCAAGATCAACATCGACTCTGACCTCCGTCTTGCCATGACCGGCACCATCCGTAAGTTCTTCGACGAGCAGCCCTCCAAGTTTGACCCCCGTGAATATCTGAAGCCCGCCCGCGCCAACATCAAGGAACTGGTCCGCCACAAGCTGGTAGACGTTCTCGGCTGCGCAGGCAAAGCCTGATTTTCAGTCTGAATCATTAAGCGAACAATAAGCGGCAAAGAGTGAAGAGACCCGTCATCCCTTCACTCTTTGCGGCTCACAGGGTATATTTATGCAGATTTTCAAAATCACAGGTCAGACTGCCCTCCGGGGCGAGGTCACCGTCAGCGGAGCCAAAAACGCGGCGCTGCCCATCATGGCGGCCTCTGTCATGACCGATGAAACCGTAACGCTGGAAAACGTTCCCTTCATCGCCGACACCCAGAATCTGGTGACCATTCTTCGCCAGATGTCCGTCAAGGTCGACTATCTTGACCGGCATACGCTCCGCATCGATCCGAGCGGCCTTCAGAACGGAGCCGTTGACTCCGAAGAGGTCCGCAAAATGCGCGCGTCCTATTATCTTCTGGGCGCCCTGCTCGGACGTTTTCACGAGGCCTCCGTGGCCATGCCCGGCGGCTGTAATTTCGGTACCCGTCCCATCGACCAGCATATCAAGGCCTTTGAGGCCCTGGGCGCGCAGGTCGAGGTCGAAGAGCAGGTAGTGGCCAAGGCCTCCGCTCTGACCGGAAACCGTATCTTCTTTGACATGGTCAGTGTCGGCGCCACCATCAACGCCATGCTGGCCGCCGTCCTTGCAGAGGGCACCACGATCATCGAGAACGCGGCCAAGGAGCCGCACATCGTGGATACTGCCAGCTTCCTGAACAGCATGGGCGCCGATATCAAGGGCGCCGGCACGGATATCATCCGCATTCACGGAGTCACGCGTCTGCACGGATCCGAATACTGCATTATCCCCGACCAGATCGAGGCCGGTACCTATATGGTGGCTGCTGCCGCCACGCACGGCGATGTCACGGTCAACAACGTGATTCCGCGCCACATGGACTGCATTTCCGCCAAGCTGCGTGAAATGGGCATCACGGTCGAGAACGGAGAAAACAGCGTGCACGTCGACGCCGAGCGCTCCGAGTTCAAGCCCATCATGGTCATGACCCAGCCCTATCCCGGTTTTCCGACCGACATGCAGCCGCAGATCATGGCGCTTTTGTCCATCACGCCCGGCGACAGTGTCGTCAACGAGGCGGTCTATGACGACCGCTTCCGCTACATCCCCGAGCTCGTGAAAATGGGTGCCTCCATCAACGTAAGCGGACGCATGGCCTTTGTGAAGGGCGTAAAATGTCTGCAGGGCGCCCGTGTTACGGCCATGGACCTCCGTGCAGGGGCCGCCATGGTCATCGCTGGCCTGGTCGCCGAGGGCGAGACTCTGGTCGACAACATCCATCTGATCGATCGCGGCTATGAGAAGCTGGCCGAAAAGCTGATGCGACTCGGCGCCGGCATCGAGCGGATCGAAGTCGAAGCATAAGGAAGAAGCATGAAAATCACCCTGATCGCCGTAGGCAAAATCAAGGAAAGCTTTTACAGGGACGCTGTGGCCGAATACGCCAAGCGTCTTCCTTCTTACTGCGAGCTTTCCCTCATCGAGGTCGAGGACGAGGCTACCCGCGAGAACCTTTCGCCTGCCGCCGAGGCCGATATCCTCGAGCGCGAGGGCGCGCGCATCCTCGCCAGAATTCCGAAGGGCAGCTATCCGATCGCCCTCTGCATCGACGGGCGCGCCCGCGATTCCCTCGGCATGGCTTCCTGGATGTCCGAGCTTTTTGTGCAGGGCCAAAGTCATCTGTGCTTCATCATCGGCGGCTCGCTCGGTCTGGCTCCCTCCGTCCTTGCGCAGGCAAAGGAGAAAATCAGTTTTTCCAGGCTGACCTTCCCGCACCAGCTGATGCGCGTCATCCTGCTCGAGCAGATCTACCGGAGCTTCCGGATCAGCCGGAACGAGCCCTATCATAAATAACGGAAGCAGCCCTTCCCGGACCGGATACGGTCCCGTGGAAGGGCTTTTTTTGCGCGAAAGCGCTCTGTGCGGAAAAAAGGCAGAATAAAAAAGGCATCCCTTGCATTGGGGATGCCTTTACTGTTTTTTTAGCGGCCGTGCTGCTGGATGCCGGAGCCTTCTTCTCCGGACTCCTCGCCGGATTCCTCTCCGCCGCCTCCGCCGCCGGAAAGGCTGGCCAGGTAGCGCAGATAGCAGACCGGGCAGACGTGCGTATTATCGACCTCGATGACGATGTTGCCGAGGCTGGGGTCGACCGTGTAGGAGGTGACCAGATCAACGCTGTGTGCCGGGATCGGATTGCCGTCCGCATCGACACCGCCGGCGCTGTTGTTCAGGCCGAGATCGACCCAGGTGTAATGGGTGGTGCGGCAGTAGGTGACAGCCAGCGTGTTGGGGTTGATGACGACCTCGCGGAAGCACTCGGGCGCGTTCATCGTCCAGTCGGCGATATAGGCGTAGTTGAAGGAGCTGCGCGTTTTGTAGCGGTACAGTGTATCCTCGCCGACGTTCTCGGTGAAGTAGTCAAGCGCGGCGTAGATGTTGTCGATGTCGGGACGCAGGACGCGGACGCGGCTGCCGACATTGGTGCACCATTCGGAGGGATACAGGCCGGATTCAAGGCAGACGGTGCGGGCGACGTGCATGGAGCAGCGCTCGGTCGGGACACTGTCCTTCTCGAAGAAATCGCTGTGGACGCAGCCGGCTGCCGAGCAGAGGTTGGTGGGGACCAGACCGCTGATGGTGCAGGCCCGGGCCGTGACGATGCCGGCCGGCTTGGTAAAGCTTGAGATGACGGGCAGATCCTTGTGGATGTCGCCCATGATGTTTTTCCAGAGGGCACGGTGCGTATACGAAATGGTGTTGCTCTTGGTGTTGTTGTATACGTAGTAATCGTATCCGGTCCAGATGCCGGCGCAGTAGTAATTGGTGAAGCCCTGGAAGACCAGGTCGGCCTCTTCCTCAGAGGTACCGGTCTTGCCGGCGGTCGCCATGTCGGCGTTGAAGCGGAAATATCCGGCCGTGCCGCCGTTCATGCCGAGCACGTTCTCGCGAAGGATATCGGTGATCAGCCACGCAGTGGTCTCCTTGATGACGCGGTGAGACTCCTGCACGGGCTCAATCAGGATGTTGCCGTCCTTATCCAGGATGCGGCTGTAGTAGACCGGCTCGATATAAACGCCGCAGTTGGCGATGGCAGAGTAGGCGGCGGTCAGCTCCAGGTTGGAAACGGAGCAGGAGCCGAGGGCCAGAGAACCGACCTGGTCGGAAGCATCGCCCAGCTCTTCGGCGCTGCGGAGGGTGGTAAAGCCGTAATTGAGCGCCATGTAGAAGTTTTCGTCAACGCCGTGGGTGACATTGACGGTAGCGGCGCAGATGTTGGCGGAGCGGCAGAGGGCGCTGCGGTAGGTCAGGTTGCCGTAATAGACGTCCTGGCTCCACCAGTTGGTGGGCGCCCAGTTCCAGTAGTAGAAGGGAACATCGTCTACGGTGGAGGCAGGGCCTTCGCCGTTCTCGATGGCGTAGGAATAGGCTGCGATGGTCTTGAAGGCGGAGCCGGGCTGACGGACAACATCGGAGGCACGGTTGGTGGCCATGTTGACGGTTTTCTCGTCGGCACGGCCGCCGGTCATGCCGACGATCTGGCCGTTGTGGAAATCGATGATGGTCATCGCGTACTGCGGTTCCTTGGTGATCTCCATACGGTCGAGATAGTCATAGCCGTAGCGGGCATCGGAGTTGACATATTTGAGACGGTAGGCTTCGGCAGCGTCCTTGGCCTGCTGCTCGGTGCGGTAGAGGCCGACGGTGTGGTAATGATACTGGATATCCGAATCCTTGCGGTCAAAGACGGAGAGATAATAGTCGAGCTGATACCAGGTGGTGCGCTCCAGCAGGCCGGATTCGGAGGACAGGTAGTGATCCATGATGGCCTGGATGCCGAGGTCCTGCGTCAGGTAAACGGAAAGGCCGCCGTAGTACAGGGTGTTGAAGGCCTCGTCGGAGGTGTAGCCGAGCTGCTTCTGCATGTCCTTGACGATGGAGTTGATGGCAGAGTCCACGAAGTAGGAGTTGATGCGGCTGTCCGCTTCTTCCTCATACTGCTGGTAATTGGCCTGTACGCGGTCGAAAACGGGGTCGTTGTAGGCGATATCGTATTCTTCCTGCGTGATGTAGCCGAGCTCGAGCATTTTCTGAAGCACCGTGACCTGACGGATGCGGCAGCTGTTCTCGTAGTTTTCTATGGGGTCATAGCTGGATGGCGCCTGGAATATGCCTGCCAGCATGGCGCATTCTGACAGGGTCAGATCGGTGGCCTCCTTGTCGAAGTAGAAGCGGGAAGCGGTGCCGATGCCGTAGCAGGTATTGCCGAGGAAGTTGTAGTTCAGATAGACCTCGATGATCATGCGCTTGGCGGTTTCCTTGCCGTACTGCTCTGTCAGCTGGGATTCAAGCTCAAGCGCCAGGACCCATTCCTGGACCTTTCGACGGATGTTCTGCGAGGGGGAAAGGACCAGCATTTTGATGACCTGCTGGGTGATGGTGGAGCCGCCCTGAGCGGTTTCGTCACCCGAGGTGGCGATGACGAAGACCGAGCGGAGAATACCCTCAAGGTCGATGCCGTTGTGCTGGTAGAAGCGCTCGTCCTCAATGGCGACCAGAGCGTCCAGCATGTCCTGAGGCATGTCCTCTACATCGATATGGATACGGTTTTCAGCCGTGGAAAGCTGAGAGATCTGGGTGCCGTTGCGGTCAAAAAGGGTGGTGGAATAGGCATCGATGCCGAGTGCGGCGTAGTTGATGTCCGGAATTCCCTTGGTGAGGCCGTTAAAGGCCCCGAGCCCCAATCCGGCGACTGCGCAGATGGCAAAGAGCACGAGCACGCAGAAGCCTCTTAATATATATAACCACACCTTGGAGTACAGCTTGTCGCCTAGGCGATTTTTCTGAAGCGCGTTGTTATTGTTTGAATAACGGCTATATTCCATGGTTCTCCTCCTTTACAGCAAATTGCATTGTCATATTATAGCAGATATGCGTCAAGATTGCAAGCTTTATCGGGAAAGGGACGACCGGGCGCCCTCTGCCCGCACCGATTGAAAAAGAACGGATTCTGTGGTATCATCATAGCAAGAAAGCCATGCAGGCAAAAAAGGAGGCGGGCAGATGCAATACCTGACGGCGGCGCAATACGGAGAAGCTTTGTTTACGGACCGGAAATCGCGTTTTTACGGCCGCATCTGGCCGGTAGAAACCGAGGAGGAGGCACGGGCCATTCTGGAGAGCATCCGCAAGGAGTACTGGGATGCCTCTCACCATGTCTTCGCCTGGCGCATCGGCTTCTCGCCGGAGTCCGAGCGCTTTTCCGATGACGGAGAGCCGGGCGGCACCTCCGGCCTGCCCACGCTCAATGTGCTGAAGGGCACCGATGTCCACAACGTCCTGGCGGTCACGACGCGTTATTTCGGAGGGACGCTTCTCGGCACGGGCGGGCTC
>JAZQNF010000086.1:0-9562 GCA_045627225.1 Bianqueaceae bacterium | reverse complement strand
GGCCCCCTGGTACCAGCACGAGGAGCTGGGCTACAACTACCGTATGAGCAACATCATCGCGGGCATCGTCCGCGGACAGTGGGCTCATCTGGAGGAGCACATCGCCCAGAAGCGGGCGATCTACGAGCAATACCGTGAGGGCTTCCGCGGGCTTCCTGTTTCCATGAATCCCTTCGATGCCGTCAATTCCGTCCCCAATTACTGGCTTTCCTGCCTGCTGATCGACGAGGAGGCCCTGTGCGCCCAGACGCGCACGGCGCTTACCGCTTCCTTCGTACCCGAGCCCGGCAAGTCCTGCCCGACCGAGATCCTGGAGGTCCTGGCCGCGCACAACGCCGAGGGCCGTCCCATCTGGAAGCCGATGCATCTGCAGCCCACCTACGCCGCGAGCCCCTTTGTGGCCGCAAACGACGGGGCGGACGTCAGCGCCGATATCTTCCGCCGCGGTCTCTGCCTGCCCTCTGATAACAAGATGACGCCGAAGGAGCAGGAGCGCGTGATCGAGCTGATCCGCAGCTGCTTTGACTGAGGCCGCAGGAGGTTGATATGAGAGGTTCCCGTCTTTTCCATACTCTTCGCCTGTTCATGATCCCTACGGGGGCCAAGCGGGCGGAATATCTCAAAAAGAAGAAGATTTTCCGATCCATCGGCGAAAACTGCGTCATCATGGACCGGAAGATCCCGCTGTATGCGAAGCTGATCTCGCTGGGCGATAACGTCACGCTGGCGAGCGGCGTCACCCTGGTGACGCACGATATCACGCATCAGGTGATCAACCGGAGTCCCGAGCTGCTGTTCGGCGGCAAGGAGCTGGAGGAGCAGCTGGGCTGCATCGAGATCGGCAGCAATGTGTTTGTCGGGGCCAACGTGACCCTGCTTTACGACGTGCGCATCGGGGAGAACTCGATCATCGGCGCCGGCTCCGTGGTCACGAAGGACATTCCGGCGGGCTCTGTCGCGGTCGGCGTACCGGCCCGCGTCATCTGCAGCCTGGAGGAGTATGTGGCCCGCCGGCAGAAGGAGGGCAATTCCTCCGCCAAGGAGGCCGGCCGCGAGGGCATCTCGCAGGCGCTGGCCGAGGAGTGCTGGAACAGCTTCCTCCAAAAAAGGCAGTAAGATCATCTTCATCACGGGGCAAAGGAAATGAATGATTCGCAGGTAAAGGAGAGGACGCTTTCGGGTGTCAGCTGGCGGCTGATGGAGCGCGTGGGCGCGCAGGGCGTAACGCTGGTCGTGTCTGTCATTCTCTCCCGCATTCTGCTGCCCGCCGAGTACGATGTCGTCACCCTGGCCTGGGCCATCGCGATGCTTCTGGAGCTCTTTGTCGACAGCGGCCTGGGCGAGGCTCTCATCCAGAAAAAGGACGCCGATGCCCTCGATTTTTCGACCGTTTTCTGGTTCAATATCGGCGTAAGCGTCGTGATGTATCTGATTCTCTTTTTCATCGCGCCGCTGGTGGAGCGGATCTACGGCTATCCCGGCTTTGCCCGGCTTCTGAGGGTGCTCGGACTGCTGATCCTGATCCTGGGCGTCAAGAACGTCCAGCAGGCCTACGTGGCCCGTCATTTCCTGTTCAAACGCTTTTTCTTTGCCACGCTGGGCGGCACGGTCGGGGCTGCGGTGCTGGGCATCTGGATGGCGCTCCACGGCTTCGGAGCCTGGGCGCTGGTCGGTCAGCACCTGTTCAATCACACCGTGGATACGCTCATTCTGTGGCTTACGGTCCCCTTCCGTCCGACTGCCGAGTTCTCCGGAAAACGCCTGAAGGAGCTTTTCCGCTTCGGCTGGAAGCTGCTCGCGTCCGCCTTCCTGAACCGCGGCTTCCTCGAGATCCGCAAGATCATCATCGGCCTCTATTATGAGGCGCAGGGGACGCTTTCCTTCTACGATAAGGGCGAGCGCTTCCCGAAGATCTTTGCGACCAACCTGAACACGGCCATCGATTCGGTGCTTTTGTCCACGATGTCCGAATCGCAGGACGACCGCGAGCGCGTGCTTTCGATGACACGCCGCTCTCTGCGTCTGACCACCTATCTGATCATGCCCGTCATGGCAGGCCTGGCCGTCTGCGGCGAGCCCATGGTCATTCTGCTGCTGACGAAAAAATGGCTGCCCTGCGCGGCCTTCATCGCGCTCTTCTGCGGCGTCTACGCGCTGCAGCCGATCCAGACCGCCAACATGAACGCCATCAAGGCGCTGGGGCGCAGCGATGTCTATCTGATCCTCGATGTCATCCGGACGGTCATATCCCTGGCCGTTCTGCTGGTCACCGTGCGGATGGGCATCCTCGCCGTGGCCTGGGGCGTGCTGCTCTGCGGGGTCCTGAACTTTTTCATCAATGCCTATCCGAATAAAAAGATACTCGGCTACCGCTATCTTGACCAGCTGAAGGATATCCTTCCGCAGACGCTCTGCTCGCTGGCGATGGGGGCGGCTGTCTACGCGGTGACGCTTTTTGATCTGCGTCCCGTCATCACGCTGCTCATCCAGGTCCCGCTCGGCGTCGTGCTTTACCTGGCGCTGTCGCTGATCTTCAGGCTGGACAGCTTCGGCTATCTGGTCGATCTGATCCGTTCCATGCTCGGCCGCTCCAAAAAAGAAAAGGAAACTGATGTCTCATGAAACGAAAGGGTAAGGACGGCTTTTACAACCGTGTCGTAAAACGCTTTTTCGATCTCGTCATTTCGCTGCTCGTGCTGGTTCTGTTCAGCTGGCTGTTTCTGATCCTGGCGATCCTGGTCCGGATCTTTCTGGGCGCGCCGGTCATCTTCACCCAGGAGCGTCCGGGGCTCATCGATCCGAAGACCGGAAAGGAAAGGATCTTCCGCCTCTGCAAATTCCGCTCCATGACGGATGAGCGCGACGAGAACGGCGAGCTTCTGCCCGACGCAAGGCGTCTGACCCGCTTCGGCCGCATCCTGCGCGCCACCAGCCTGGACGAGCTGCCCGAATTCTGGAACATCTTCCGCGGCGACATGAGCTTTGTCGGCCCGCGCCCCTGGCTCGTCCGTTATCTGCCTTATTACAACGAACGCGAGCACAGCCGTCACCTGGTGCGTCCGGGCCTTACGGGGCTCGCGCAGGTCAGCGGCCGCAACGCGCTTACCTGGGCCCGCCGCTTTGACTGCGATATCGAATACGTCGAGAACGTCAGCCTCGGCCTGGACCTCAGGATCCTCTTCCGGACGGTCAAAAAGGTCTTCGTCCGCGAGGGCATCGAATTCGAAACGACCGAAACCATTCAGGACTATTTTGCAAACAGGGATTAAGGAAACTATGAAAGCACTCGTATTATGCGGCGGACTTCCTCAGATCGAGCTGATGGAAAACCTTCGCCGGCGCGGCATCGAAACGGTTCTGGCTGATATGAACCCGAACTGTCTGGGGCGGCCCTACGCGGACCGCTTTTATCCCGTGTCGACGATGGATATCGACGGCGTCCGTGCGCTGGCCGAGGCCGAGCAGGTCGATTTCCTGATCGCGGTCTGCGCCGATCAGGTCATCTCCGTCGTCGCGCGCATCTCGGAGGAGCTGGGGCTTCCCTGCTATTTAAGCTACGAGACCTCCGTCGCGGTGTCGCAGAAATCGAAGATGAAGGAGCTTTTCGTGAAAAACGGGGTGCCGACCTCCCGCTACGTCATCCTCCGGGAGCTTTCCGAGGAGGCCGTCAGGGACCTTCACTACCCGCTCATCGTCAAGCCGGTCGACTCCTACAGCTCAAAGGGCGTGCACAAGTGCCGGAGCTATGAGGAGCTGGCCGCCGCCTTCCCGGATTCCGTCGCCATCAGCCGCACTCAGACGGCCGTGGTCGAGGAATTCGCCGAGGGGCGGGAGCTTTCCGTCGATGTGTATGTGGAGAACGGAAAGGCTCATGTGCTCTGTATTTCCCGCCTTGACAAGATCGCCGGGAGCGATCGCTTCGTCATCTACCGCACGGTCTATCCGGCGGAGGTCACCCCGGCGCTTAAGCGCGCCATCACCCGTACCGCTCAGAAGATCGCCGACGGCTTCGGGCTCAAGGATTCGCCCATGCTGATCCAGCTGATCGCCTCCGGCGACCGACTTTCCGTCATCGAATTCTGCGCGCGCACCGGCGGCGGCGATAAATTCCGCCTGATCAAAAAGGCTGCCGGTTTCGACGTCATCGACGCCGTGGCAGAGCTGACGCTGGGCCGTAAGCCCCATGTCGGCCGCAGCCCGCGCAAAAAGACCTTCATCGTCAACGAGTTCCTGTACTGCAAACAGGGCGTCTACGACCATCTGGAGGGCTTTGCCGAGCTTCAGCAGGAGGGCATCATCAGCGAGTACTTCGACCTGCGCAGCCCCGGCACGGCTTACTCCGGCGAGGTCCGCTCAAGCGGCGACCGCGTGGCCTATTTTACGGTCGAGGCCGGGGACCGCGAGGAGCTTCTTCGCAAGCATCATCTGGCGGCTGAGCGTATCCGCGTGATCGCTTCGGACGGAAGCGACATGCTCAGACGCGATCTGGTTCTTGATTTTCAGCCTTAAGTCTGTTTAACCGATCCGCGGAGTTTTTTCTCTGCGGATTTTTTCACAGTTTTTCACAGTTTTCTCGGGAGGAGGTGAGCGGATGGACCGCAGGAGCGAGCTTGGACTGCTGACGCTTTCGGTGTTCAGGAAAAACCGGAGGCTGACGCTGGGTCTTTTTCTTTTGTTCTTTCTCATGACGCTCATCGTGATCACCGTGCAGGTGCTGCCGGGCTCGGTCACCGGGACGGTGGAGGACTTCCTTGCCGAGTACGGAATGCCGGAGGGCTGGATCACGACCGGACCGATGCCGGTTGTGGACTGCGAGGTCGAGGGCATCCGCTCCGTGGAGGCAGGTCTGGCCGTGGACATGTTTTTCCGCGATGCTGAGGACAGACCCCTTTCCCTGCGCGTGTTCCGCTGCGAGCCCGACAGCGGCAGACGCTTTTACGAGGTGGAGAGGGCCGAAAACGTGTCCTCGCTGCCTGCTGTCCGGATCACCTGCAAATATGCGGAGACCGCCGGTATCCGCGCCGGCGATATCCTGTCCGTCGAAGCCCTGACCGGCCCGAAAAAGCTCTTCGTGGAGGCGCTGGTATCCCTGCCGGAGGGCCTCGTCTGCGTGCGCGATGACAGCTCCTGGCAGGACGGTGCCGATTTCGGCTATGCCTATCTTTCTCGCGAGGATTTTTCCGGGCTTTTCGGCGCTTCCCTTTTCGCCAACCAGTGGAACGTCCGCTTCGAGGACGGTCTCGATACGGAGGAGAAGCTGCAGGCGCTCCGGACCCTGGCCGGGAGGCTGGGGGCGGAGGAATCGTCGGCGGTGCTTCTGGAAAGCTCCGAGCTGCGTCAGATGCTGGACATGATCCTTGATGCGCTCCGGACGTCCTGCCGCTATTTCCCGATGGCCATTTTCATCATCGGCCTGTTTTTCTCCGGGCTGTTCGTCCGTCAGCTGGTCCTGGGGAACCGTAAAAAGATCGGTCTCCTGCGGGCGCTGGGTTATTCCGTCCGTCAGATCGTGACGGTCTTTCTGCTGTATACCGTTCTTCTGTGTCTGGCAGCCCTTCTGCCCGGAGCGGCCGCCGGCGCGCTGACCGTGCGCATCATCGCGGGGATCTTTCAGGACATGTATGCCCTGCCGGCGATGGTTTACCGCTTTTCGGCGCTGCCTCTGGCGCTGCTCTTACTGGGCGTGCTGCTGACAGGCGTCCTGTCCTGTCTGTCGTCCGCGCGGCAGATCGCGTCGGTGGCTCCGGCCGAGGCCTACGGAGATCTTCCCCCGGAGGCGTCGGCGCCGCCCCGCTGGTTTGCCTCGCTTAGGGCCGAGCCCTTTGTCAAAACCGCGTTCGGCTCCATCCTCCGGAACCGGAGCCGCTTCCTGCGCTCCGCGGTCAGTATCTGCGCCTGCATCGTGCTGATGATCGGCGCGCTTCTTTACCGCGCCTCCCAGAACGAGGTTTTCCCCGTGACCTTCGGAGGCCGCTATACCTATGATTTTACCGTATCCGTCCGCCCGGGAGCCGGGGCCGAGCAAAGCCTGGCAGCTCTTTCGGGCATCTCGCAGGCAGAGCCGGTCATCGCGTTCCGGACCGAGCTTTCGTTCGGCGGGGAGACCGGGCGGGGGCTGGTCAATGCCCTGTGCGAGGAGGCCGGACTGATTACGCCGAGCGACCGCGAGGGCGAACGTCTCCTTCCGGGCGACGGCGTCGTCCTCGATGAATGGACGGCGAGAGGCTTCGGCGTGAAAGCGGGCGACCGGGTGCTGCTGGGCGGCTGTGAGCTGACGGTGACGGGCGTTGCCCGCGAGCTGGTCAACAGCACCGAGTACATCTCGCTTTCGACCGCGGCGCGGATGGGGCAGGAGCAGGTCTCCTGCGTGGCTGTCCGGCTGGAGGAGGACGCCCGGACGGAGGAGGTGCTGGACCTCATCGCCGACCTGCCGGGCTGCACCGGCGTGACGCAGCTGGCGCATCAGGAGAGCGACTACCGCGTCATGATCCGGCTGGTCAATATCATGCTGAACATCGTGACCGCGATCCCCCTGCTGCTTGGGATCGTGATCCTGTATAATATGGTCGTGCTCAATCTGAGCGAGAGGCGCCACCCCTACGCGACGCTTTCGGCGCTGGGCGCCGGCGCCCGGGACTTTCTGGTGCTGGCGGTCTGGGAGAATCTGCTGCTGTATGTTTGCGCGCTGCTGCCGGCCGTTCCGCTGGCCGTGCTGGCGGCCCGGCTTTTCCTGACGGCGATGAGCAGCAGCAAGGGAGGGCAGTATCTGCCGATCGTGCATCTGCCGAGAGTGCTGCTGATCTCCGCGGCATTGTCGCTTATTTATCTGATCGTCGGAGTGACGGTCACGCTGGTGAAGATCCTGAAGACGGACCCCGCCGCCGATCTGAACATCGGGGAATAGCTCTGTGAGGAGGGAGGCTGAAATATGCTGAAAACCGTATGGCTGATCAAGCCGCTGATGCAGGCGCTTTCGGGCGAGAACATGCTGCTTCGCGCGACGCTGGAGCAGCTGCTGTCCCGCTACGGCGCCCGTGCCGCGCGGCTGTATTTCAGGGAGCCGGACGCATCCGTGAGCGCGGTCATCCGCTATGACCGCGGCCGGGCCGTTCTGCTGCCGGAGGCCTCGGCGGAGCCCCTGCCGGATAAGGGCGGGACCGTCACGCCGGAGGGCCTGTACCTCTCCCTGTCGGCTCCCAATACCTCCGTGTTCGGCTTCGTGCTGCTGGAGGGCGCGGAGGAGCAACCGGAGGAGGATCGCGCGGAGGAGCGGGCCAACGCCCTGGCCTCCTTTGCTTCGCTGCTCTATTCCGAGGGAATGGGCAGCATCGTCCGCTCGTTCAATGAGACCCTGATCAGCGTGAAGGACCTCTGCGTCGAGTATCGCGCGGGGCAGCAGATCACGCGCGCGGTCAATTCGGTCAGCATGGACATCTGTCAGAATGAGTTCACCGTGATCTTCGGCACAAGCGGCTGCGGCAAGACCTCCGTCCTGAACGCGGTCGGCGGGATGCTCAGCGCGGCCTCCGGCTCCATCCTCGCGGACGGGGCCGATGTCACGAAGATGAGCCGCCGGGAGCTTACGGCTTACCGGCGCGATGAGATCGGCTTTGTGTTCCAGCACTACAACCTGATCCCGGAGCTGACCGCGGAGGAAAACATCCGCATCGCCGCCGCGCTGGTCAAGGACTCCCTTTCCCCCGGGGAGGCGCTGGCGTTGGTCGGCCTTGACGGCATGGGCGGGAAATACCCGGGCCAGATGAGCGGCGGTCAGCAGCAAAGAGTCTGCATCGCCCGGGCGCTGGCCAAGAAGCCCCGCATCCTGCTGTGCGATGAGCCCACGGGCGCGCTGGACACCGAGAATGCCAAGCATGTCATTGCCATTCTGAAGCAGACGGCGGCGAGACGCGGGCTTGCGGTCGTGATGATCACGCACAACCCGGATTTCGCTCCGCTGGCCGATCATTGCTTCGTCCTCAGTGAGGGCAGGGTGATCCGCGAGATCCGTCAGCCCTTCCCCCTTTCCGCCGCGGATATCGCGATCAGATAAGACGGTGCTTTCTCGGCTCTGCCGACCGGCGAGCCATTCACTATATTTTATAAAAAGGAGGACTCTATGTCGAAAAAACGTATGTTCAAACTTTCACTCCTGACCGCGGCCTTCGTCGGCCTGCTGCTTCTGGCTGCCTGCGCTCAGGATCCGGGCAAGGAAAACTCGGAGCAGGCTCAGTCTCAGGCTGACAGCGGGACGGAGAGCGAGGCTTCCGAGGAGACTTCCCCGATGCCGGATGAGGAATCGGAAATATCCGCCGGGCAGGAGGAATCCTCTGACGTCGTGATAGCGAAAATCAACGGCGGCGCCGATGAGGTCGGCATTTACTCCGTCGTGGTCCGGCTGACGGATCAGGCTGCCGACAAGGGCGTGATCGAGCTGGTTTACTACGGAGCCAAAGGCTCTCCTCAGGAGAAGTCGATCGTCAACACCTTCCGCATCGAGTACTGGAGGGAGTCGGACGGAAGCTTTGAGATCCGTACCTTCAGCGACGGAGAGACGTATCAGAACCAGCACCGCAAGGAGGAGGTGAAGGTGACCAACACCTTCGGAGCGACTCTGCGCGCCGGCTCGGTGATCATCACCTATACGCCGGAGGGCGGGGAGGCTCAGGAGATCTTCCGGGCGGATGCCTCGTATTTTCACTGAAGCATTGTACCATCAAGCGTTCCCCTGCTGCACGCCGGCAGGGGGACGTTTTTTTCGGGGAAAACGGGCGTTTTTCTCCTTGACATTTTCGGCACGGAGGATATAATCGAAAATATATAGGATATAACGATTCGGAGATATCAATGGACTTTTCGAAACAATTCCGCTATGTGCAGGAAATCGCGGAGGCGGGCAGCATTTCGCTGGCGGCCGAGCGGCTGGGCATCGCGCAGCCGGCGCTCAGCAAGTATCTGCGGCATGTCGAGGACGAGTTCGGCGCCCGGCTATTTGACCGCAGCAGCACGCCGATCCGTCTGACGGAGGCCGGCCGGGCCTTTTGCGGGACCGGCGCCCGTATCCTTGACGCAGAGCGTCAGCTCCTGAAGGAGAGGGACGAGATCAGCGGACGGCACGACCGGGAGCTTACGGTCGGCATCGGCGCCACGCGCGCGCCCTACCTGATGCCGCCGCTGGTGCGGGCCTACGCCGAGGCTCGCCCGAAGGGACGCATCCGTGTCATCGAGGACACGACGGACCGCCTGTCGGCCGGTCTGGCCTCGGGGGAGCTCGACATGATCATCAGCCTGCAGGATGAGACGACGGCTGAGTTTGAACCGGTGTTTCTGACCGAGGAGCGCATTCTGCTGGCCGTGCCGAAGCGCTTTTCCGGCGGCGCGGAGGAGGCGCTTAAGGGACTTCCCTTCGTCTCGGCCGCCAAGGGTCAGCCGCTGTGGGAGACGCTTCGCCGCCTCGGAGAGCCCGAGATCGCCTATGAATGCCGCAATCTCCTGACAGCCGAGGCCTTTGTGGCGGAGGGGCTGGGCGCCGCGCTCCTGCCGTCCTACATGGCAGCCGGCGGAG